>JAUSOQ010000025.1 GCA_030655755.1 Coriobacteriia bacterium | reverse complement strand
GCCCTCCTGAACGGTCACGCCGTCCGCTTTCGAACCGATAGCTCGACTTCGCATCCAAGGACGCTCAGAAGCTCAAGCATACTGTCGACGGACTTGCTGTAGTTTGCCGGGTCTAACAGTCGATAGAGTTGCGCCGCCGATGTCCTGAGTCGGCGCATGATCTCGCGCTTGGGCAACCGGCTCGCATCAAGGCTCTCCAGCGCATCGACTGTCAACTGGTGAAGAAGTAGATCTCTCATGTATGCAGGCTCGCGGTTGTAGTCGAATGCCATCTCGCTGTGGACAAAGCCTTCGCGGCCGGATTCCAGAACGTACGTGACGGCCTCACGGGCAAGTTCGTCATCGATAAAGTACTTCGCGATACGGTCAGACGGCGTCGGCTCAGGATCGCATCTTGTGAACGGATACGAGAACGCACCCCGAGACGTCTCAAGCACCCACTCGCGTTTCCGGTTGTCTACACGCACGGACTGGATGCTCACAACAATCCCTCGTTCCGCAACTCGACAATCAACCTAAGGATCTTGCGGGTCGCCCGGCCCGACATCGGGACCCATGCGTCTAGGTTCCACCTCAACACGAGGACATTGTCGCGAAACACGTGCACATGCCGGGGACCATGATCGCCAGACCACGTGACAAAGACATACCCTCCGCGACGGATTCGTCCCATCTCGATGTTACCTCCCATGGTAACGCTTCGCAAGCGCAACGCGTGCGCTCATCAGCATTCCAGACGAGGCAAAACGGACTCTTACCGCGATTCAAACCTTGTCATCCAGAATCTCCGCATGACGCGCCCAGCGGAATCAGACTCCAACCCCAGGTGGTCAACTTTTCGATGGACAATCAAGCTCGTGAACGCGCCCGCCCGTCAGTACGCGCCGCTCGCAAAGAGCACCGCCGGTACCGTGCGCATCATCAACGCCATGTCGAAGCCGACGCTCCAGTTCTCGATGTAGAACAGGTCGAGGCGCACCATCTCATCAAAGGTAAGCGAGCTGCGGCCTGAGACCTGCCACAGGCCGGTCATGCCCGGCGGCACCTCCATGCGCCCGCCGCTGACCGCGCTTGAGATCGAGACGGAGGAGGTGATGCCCGCGCTCATGGCCGGCTGAGTGCTATGCTCGGAAGGACGGGGCAGAGAGCTTCATACACCACTCCCCGGCGCGCGGCCCCTTCATCGCGCGCCTTTCGTCGACCTGCAATGCCCAGGTCAGCCTATCACAGGATTCTCCCGAGACGCCTGCCGGGGACCGCCAGCGGACGTTGACGCACCGCTTCGGCGTACAACTCTCCGCTCGCGAGGATCCGTGCAAGCTCCAGCCGTGCACGAAGGAGCCGCATGAGCCGATCGGCGGTGGAGCTCTGAAACACGGCGCCGTTCTCCCATCAAACAACGGTCTTGGGCCCGACGCCGAGGAGTTCCTCAAACGCGACTTGTGACATCGCAAAGGACCGGCGGACCTCGACAGTCTCACCAAGTACGATGAACGGAAGAACGTCTGCTGAAGCTGCGACTCGTCCGCCGCACGCCGCGCACTTCTCGGGGTACATAGTCTCTCCCTTTTCGCCGTGCGGTATGGAGCGTAGCGTTGACGCGACCACCACGTGCGCCCTTCACTGACGTGATGCTTTCCTCGTGTGACACGGCCTCGTGGCATCAGATCGCCGCGGAGCGCGGTGCTGATCGTGGCCAACGTCCATCGACGCTGTTCGATATTTCCTTCAGTCGCGTTCGATACCTTCCTCGTGGATATCAAACGTCATCGAAAGAATGCTGAAGAGGACGAGACGTCCTGAGCGCACAAGAGGGGCCCGCAGGCCCCTCTTGTCGAGCGACGGCGAGCTTTCCAGGACCTAACCGGAGACCAACCACTCACGACTCACGACTCAACGCGGCCAGCCCATCCGCGCTGCTCAAGCACCGACAGGACAGTCTCTCTTTCAAGCATCCAGGCATCTTCGGGTCGCTCCAGGAACCGCTGAGCGTCCGAAAGGACGTGGTCCCACGGCGCTTCACGAATTCGCGACACCAGCGCATCGCGCCACACGTGGCCCTCATGCGTCAGATCTGGACGGTTCGCTTGGCGACACGCGTTCATGAGCAGGTCCTCGTTGGGCTCAGGCCACGTCGGATCGCTCAGGTACCACACCAGATCGTACACATCTCTGCCCTTGATCCACTCACGGAGGAGGAGCGCCGCCGTCTTGCCGGCCAGCAGCGACGGCTTGTCATGGTGCGCCAGTCGCAGCGTGGCAAACCGACGCACCATCGTGACTGCAACGCCCGCCCCGTCGGGGGGATCCGTATCAACTTCGATCTTGACTGAGAAGACCTGATCGGGGTGAGGGCTCAGTCCAAACTCGTGCTCGAGACCCGGAAACCTGATGAATGCCTTGTTGACGGCTGTCCGCGTGCCGACCTTCGCCTCAACCGCGTACCCCTCTCGCTCGAACTGACCCCGTACAGCATCAATCAGGTTTGCGAAATCGTATCCTGCGTTCTTGTCCTCAAGGGAGAAGTCGAGATCTTCTGAGAATCGGGGGATCCGGTACAGGAACCGCAGTGCGGTCCCACCCATGAAGGCAATGGAACTCCAAGCGCCGCACGCCTGCAGGGTCTCCAGAATGCGCGCCTGCAGGTACTCGCGCATGGTGTTCGTCGCGTTCCTCGGCGTCGAATCGGCGAGGAGCTCCGTAATACGTTCTTTCATTCGCTCCGATACTCCTCTCGCTCTGCTTCCCGCAGCGCGATGACGTTGTGCGCGAAACGCAGGACCTTCTTGCTGCCGAAGCGCTCAGCGAAGCGAAGGAGGCGCGCCGCATCGATCGTCTCCAGCCGCTGCAATCGCAGTTCACGGGCAAATGCGACCTCGTCTGATCGCGTCCTCAGGTACGCCAAGTCCAGGAGCGCCTTTTCGGGTGTCGCGACGAAGGCGCTTCGCCCCTCACCGATCGGCTCCGACTTATAGCCCCAGAAGAGTTGCGGCCTGATGTGTTGATACACGAAGCATCCAAACGGAGTCTGTCTAGAACCTTGCCGACCCGTAGTGACCGCCGTCGTAGAGAAGACAGCCTCAGGGATGAGACCATGGCCGACGAGGACCGTCTCAAGACTCACGTACGACCCGCCGACCAAGGCATTCGACACTTCGTTCGGATGAGGCTCACGGAGGCGATGGCGCGCGCCGAGTGAGTACAACCCTCGACGCAGCTGCAGGACGGTCCCGTCGCGGGTCCACCGCGAAAGCTGCTTCCTGACGTCCTGAGCATCAACGCCAGGCGTCAGGAGCATGCCCGTGGTGAAGAGGGGCTCCTGCGAGACGATGTCGATGAGAGCGTCACGTTTCATGGTAGTAACTTACCACGTTTGGTAACTTACTACCACCACAGTACTCCTCCGTGATGCCGTTCGATCGCGATATCGATGCGCCTCAATCTTGTACCGAGCGCACAAGAGGGGCCCTCAGGCCCCTCTTGTCGAGCGACGGCGCCGGGACTCCCAGTCCCCGGATCACTTGTCTACGCAGTTCTCACTGGTACGTGGTCGAAGAGAGCGGACTTTCGTCCTTTTCCACCTCGCCGTCGCTGAAATCGTACCAC
This sequence comes from Coriobacteriia bacterium, assembly GCA_030655755.1. GTDB lineage: Bacteria > Actinomycetota > Coriobacteriia > Anaerosomatales > Anaerosomataceae > UBA2279. The sequence goes on along the minus strand of JAUSOQ010000025.1, from coordinate 5,853 downwards.
CATCACCACCCAGTCTCACGTGTTGCAGACACCGAATCCTTCCGCGTCGCCATGCTGGGCAACGTCAAGTCAGAACAGCGCATCTTGTGCGTGGGCGCTGCGCTCAAAGGCGCTGCGAGGGTGGATATGTAGCACGCCGTCGTACGTCCTCACTACCACTACCAGATGGCGCAAGACGCTGGATCCGATGATAGCGAACGGAAGCTCGGCGGCAACACCGTGTGTGCCGATCCCGTATCGACCAATCCACGCATCACCACGGCGGCAAGGTCGTCGACAAGCCGGAAGTCCAAGAAGGGCCTGACGACGCCATCTACGTCGCCGAATTCGAATCGCATTGCGTGGCCGGATCAGTACGCGGACCAGATGGTGTTTGCGAACCTCTCACGGGGCGAGTAGATGGCTTCAAGTCGGCCTTCTGGATTGCCACGGATGGCTTCGATGGCCTCCGTGCGGGTGGGCGCGTGCGAGACGACCCGGTCGCCGGAGAACACGACCCATTCGCCCTTGTACCGCTTGAGCTTGCGCCTAATCGCGGCGTCATGTTCACGCACTATACCCACCTCCTTTCCGCTCCTAATGCTACACCCTAGGGCAAGCTACTTTCCGAATCCTCTCCCACATCCAACCAAGCACTTTCCCACGACAGGGCACGCCTCCCTCATCCTGTTCCCTCACTCACATCCCACCAGCGGAATCACACCGCCGAGGAGCGCTTCCGCCACTCGCCCGGAGACTTCCGCGTCCCAGCGCTCGGGGCGCTCCCACTCGCGCCCGCCTGCAAGCGCTTCCGCGAGCGCGCTCCCAATCTCGTTCGCGTCGGCGGCGGCAAGCCGGTTGGCGCCGACCGCGATGGTGATCGCGCGCTCGGTGTTGCGGCGCACGGTCACACATGGCGTACCGACCATGCAGGCTTCTTCCTGGATGCCACCGGAGTCCGTCACGATGGCCGCCGCGTCACGCTGCAGCGCGAGCATGTCGAGGTAGCCGACGGGGTCGCTCAACCGCACGTGGCCGCCGTCCACCTCGTCGATACCCGCCGCACGCAAGACCGTGCTCACCGCACACGTCGCGGTTCGTTATGCGCTCAAGGTTGCGCAGTACGCTTTCCGCCATGATGTTGCCCACGAAGTGGATGCGCGCCGGGTCCACGCCTTCCGCGACGAGGTTGTCGTCCGCCTCGCGCACCGGCGTGAGCAGCATCGATGACAGCTGGTCGGTCACGAGCGGCATCACTCCCCCGAGGAGCGCATCCGGGCGCTCGACAGCCAGCAGCTCCTCAAGCTTCATCATCGCGGTACCCGTCTGCACGGCATGCGTGCCGCTACCCACGCCGAGGAACCACGCGGGCTCCGGGATCTCCAGATCGCTGAAGAACACATCCGACATGGCCGCGTCATAGTGCTGCCCGGTGTGGGCGATGCGTGCGTCGACACCCGCCGAGGCAAGCGCCGGCATGAGCGGACCGACCTTGATGAAGTTGGGCCGAGCTCCGACGATGATGATGATGCGCATAATCACGCTCCCAGTGCTTCGCGGACCGACTGTGCCGTCACAGATGCAACATCCGGCGTCTTCAGTACAAACCGCTCAACATCCGTCCGAACCGACTCCCAGTCAGCGTCACGACTCAACCGCTCCCAGGCAAACCCTCGCCAGTTCTCGTGCGTGACCCCGGGACCGGACCACCCGGACTGGAGCACCGAGGCGTTGAGCATCGCAAGATTCGGGGCCGGCCACGCCCGGTTCGATGCGTACCACACCAGGTCGAACACATCTCTGCCCTTGACCCATTCCCTCGTGAGCACCGCCGCGATCTTGCCCGCGAAGAGCGAGGCTTGATCATGGTGAAGCACGCGGACGTTCGCGCCGTACGGGCGCGGGACGCGACTTGTCGTGACCGTTGCGCCCGCGGGAGGATTCGTATCGACCTCCATCTTGATCATCATCGTCTCGTCCCGCAGGGGTGACACGCCCATCTCATAGAGAAGGCCGCGGAACTTGACGAACGCCTTTTTGACGACCGCCGACGTCTTCACGGCGATCTCGACGTCGTAGCCCTCCTTCTTAAGGTCGCTCGCAATCGACCTGCCGAGCGCGGTGAAGTCGAACCCGTCGCGTGCGGGTAGCAGCGCGAAATCGAGATCCTCGGAGAACCGGGGCGTCATGAACAACAGGCGGAGCGCCGTGCCACCGTGGAATGCCATGCTTGCCGTGGCCCCCGCGTCCTGAAGGCCCTCGAGGAGGCGCACCTGCAAGAACTCCCTCACGATGTGGCGACTCGCGATCCCCTGTGAAGATTCGAGCAACGCCGAAAGCGCATCCTTCATACAACGACCCACCCTTCGGTGTCTTCGCGCATGAGCGAAACGACCGTCTCCATGGCCCGCGAGACCCTGGGGCTTCCAAATCGCGCGGCCATCTCCGCCAGGACCCCGCGGTCGAACCTTTCCGTATTCTGCAGGCGAAGCTGCCGGAGGTACGCAGGGTCGTCGCTCGCCGGGTTGAGGTACAGCAGGTCGATCAGCGCCTTCTCTGGTCTGGCGATCCATGCACCTCGCTGTCCGGCGGCGATTCGGATCTCAATACTCCCCCAGAGCCTGTCGGTGCGGATGTGATGGAACACGAAACGCCCCAGAGGCGTGTCGTGCACGCCGCCGCGACCGGTCGTCACGGCGGTGACCGCAAAGGGGACGTCCGGAATGATCTCGTGATAGTGAAGTGCCGATTCCAGGCTGACGTACGAAGGTCGCACAAGCCGGTTGGACACGATGAACGGATCGGGACTGGCAATGCGATGCGGGCTCGCGACTGAGTACAATCCCCGGCGAAGCTTCACGAGTCTGCCCGCCTTGACCCATCTGGAGAGTTGCCGCTGCAGTGCGGGCGGATCGACGACGCCCGCCATCAGCAGCCCGGTCTCAAAGAGGGACTCGGTTCCAACAACTTCAAGTAGCTCCTCATACTTCATAGCCTCAATGTAACATATCTGCCACATTGGCGCTACACAATCCCCGTAGATACCTCTCAGGCGGCCGAACTCCCTTCAACTCCTTCTTGCCCGTTTTGTACGTTTCCTATATTCTGTACGTTAAGGAGGCACACTCATGACATCTGTGACCGCATCAGACGCACGCATCCGCTTCGCCGAGATTCTCAGCATGGTCGGCTACGGCAAAGAGCGAGTGCTCATCGAGAAACACAATCGACCGGTGGCCGCGCTCGTCTCAATCGAGGAACTCGTCCTCCTCGACGACTTACTCACTGTCGCCGAGGAGGACGACCGATTCCGAGATCGACTGGCCGCTCTCCGTGCAACGCGAAACCATCGCGAGGTCGTGGAGCTGGTATCGAACCCCTCCAGCGAGACGATCCTCACACCTGCGTCATTCGCAACAGTGGCCGACCGCGTCCGCTATCCGCGTCCAGCCACCCAGGCCCTAAGAGGCCTGATGGCCGCCGACGGTGATTAGACCCCTCGCGGGGACTGACGACCTCTCCGGCTTCTCCTGCGGATCACACGAACTCGACCGGTACTTAAAGACATACGCACTTCCGAACGCTACCGCCGGCGTTAGCGTCACGTACGTACACGTCGACGGAACCGGTGCGACCAACGGGTATCTGACACTTGCCGGCACTTCCATCAGATCCTGCGAGGCACCAGCGGCTCTCGACCTGCCATCTTACCCCCTTCCCGCACTCCTCGTAGCCAGGTTGGCGGTCCACGCGGATTCCCAGCGTCGCGGGATCGGCCACAGCCTCCTGACGTTCGCGTTGGAGGAGGCCCTTGTCCTGTATGGGAGAACCGGCTGTGTGGCCATAGTTGTCGACGCAAAACCCGAGGCGGTCGTCTTCTACCAGCGCTTCGGTTTCGAGCCGATCCATCTCGTCAATCCAACGACCGGCACCATCCGCATGCTCTTGGAGACGGGCTCGGTCCTCGACGCGCTGACATGAGCGTCGGACCTGTGACGAGCATATCCTGGGGCGCACGTGGTATCGATGTGCTTCGAAACTCTCATCGATGAACCTCGATATCCGCCTCGAGACATCGATAGCCATCAATAGACCGCCGAAGAGGAGTCCGTCCTCCGACATCGCGCCCCCTAAATCCTTACGCGCTCCGCGCTTGCGCACGCCCGCGCGTAGAGCTCTCCGCTGGCCAGAACCATCGCAAGCTCCGGCTGTGCGCGCAGAAGTCGCATGAGCCGATCTGCCGTGGTGCTCTGAAACACGGTGCCCTTCTCCCAACGAACCACGGTCTTGGAACCAACGCCCAGGAGCTCCTCAAATGCGACTTGCGACATCGCAAATGACCGCCGAATCTCTCGAATCTCATCGGGCGCAAGCAAACCCCGTGCTGCCTTCGACATGCGAATAGCCTCAGTCTGCAGTTGCTCAGCTGCATCGAGGGCCAGGTAGACTTCACTGCAGTCGGCACACACGCCATGCTCGATACCAGGAACTTTAACCGTCTCACCGCGGACGCTGAAAGGGAGTGCGCCGGTGGAGGGTGCGACTCGGCCACCGCACGCCCCGCATCTCTTGGGATACACCGCTCTCCTCCTCCAACGCCGCTAGTGGGCGGCACCATCCCAGCAACACGACCACACATTCACGACTAATTGTTCTTCGTCGATCCAAAACTTCAGGTACCAGTCGTCTTCTGCAAGCTTCACCACATATTCATCCGCCTCGACCCCATTCATCAGGGTGCAGGAACCAGTGAGTCTCCCCTGGGATTCGAGCGACGTGAGCACCTCGCTGATAGTCTCTTTCACGTCATACCCATGGTTCGACAGCCACTGTGAGACGCGGAGGGTTGCGCTGACGCGACCGCCACGCACGAGTTCTTCTACCTGGGTTACGGTGTAGTGCCCGCCAGTAGGACTCAAAACGCCTCCCGTGCTAAGACGGTAGCATGGTGCTACCTTTCTCGCAAGACCGAATGCCTTCAGCCTAGGCGAGGAGTCTTACCGAGAGCCGACCCGGACCTTGCCCCACGTTGCGGGCGGTCGCGCAGACTGCAGAGGGTTACTGCGCCGAAGCAGGTCATCGTCCATAGCGCACACTCAGTCGCGTTTGCGGTATGGACCGCGACCCTCACGCACTATCAAGCCGGCGTCCACACACAGCTCCGGGTGCGCCCACAGTAGACGCATGAAGTTGTCCGCCATGCGGCTCTGAAGCGCTGTACCCCGCTCCCAACGCCCGACCGTGCCCGTCCCGACACCGAGCTGCCGTTCAAGATCCGACTGTCGAAGCCCAAGTTCGTGCCGCATGGCGTGGATGTCGTCCGAGGTCAACCAACCAAGATCAGCGCGTGCAGCTTCCACAGCAGCGAACTGAACGCGATCAATATCTGCGGCTGCGACGAGGCTCTCACCGCATGCGTCACAGTGCTCGTATGTGAACCCGCTAGCGTAGTAGGTTCCCTCGCGAAACTCGATCGGTAGCGGATCAGTGCTCCACCGCGCGGCGCACGCACCGCAGACCGAGCACGTCCATGGGGCTTCCTGCTGGTGTGTCATCGTCGTCTCCCTCTCAGTGTTGGTCGCCATCGCAGGAGAACGAAAGCACGAGATACTCGATTCCGTTCTGGAATCTAGCACCTTGCGCTATTTGTGGCAAGCAGTCAGACGAGAGAGATCACGCGATTCTGAACTAAGCAGCGTCGCGCGCGTTCGCGACCTACGAACGCCGATGAGTGCCCTCCTGAACGGTCACGCCGTCCGCTTTCGAACCGATAGCTCGACTTCGCATCCAAGGACGCTCAGAAGCTCAAGCATACTGTCGACGGACTTGCTGTAGTTTGCCGGGTCTAACAGTCGATAGAGTTGCGCCGCCGAT
>JAUSOQ010000072.1 GCA_030655755.1 Coriobacteriia bacterium | reverse complement strand
CAAGAAGTCGGACCGAGCGAACCTCGAAAAGTAGCGTACCAGTAGCTGCTCGCGAGGGTCTCGGCGGAAAGGTTTAGCGCAAGCGGGCCGGACCGGCGGGGTTCCTCAAGAGTGTGAAACGGGAAGCTGTGGAGTAGGGATTCTCGCAGGCGAGGTTTCTTGGGACAACTTTATTCCCACGAATAGATGAGCGGCCCCATCCGGGCCGCTTTTTGACATTGATTGGCCGATAAGACCTCTCGCCTATCAGCGGCGATAGGTGATCCGCGCTATCGGCGACTCCCACACAGATATCTCTTTCACTGAGACTTCTCCACCAACGATCTCCTCGAGTCTGTCATACACCACGCGAGCAAGATTCTCAGCCGTGGGGCTCAAAACGTCGAAGGGTGGGACTTCGTTCAGGTACACATGGTCGTAGCTGTCCAGCACAACAGCAAGATCGGCTTTCAGGCGCTTGAAGTCATAGACGATATCTATGCCGTCGAGTTCCTCGCCCTTGACCGTGACCTCGACGTCCCAGGTGTGGCCGTGTAGGTTGCTGCATTCACCGGGATAACCGCGCAACGCATGCGCGGCATCGAAGTGGCCTTTGACCGTTAGTTCATACATCGTCGGGACTCTCCTATCCGAACAGTGTACTCTGGCCACCATTACAGGCCGGCCATACAGCGTCGCCAACGGTATCGCGTACATCCATCGCCTGGTTCGCGAGGTCATCGGCGTCTTTGTTATGCTCGCGTCTCACATGGACGAACTCCACGTGTTCCATCCTTCCCACAGCAGATCGCGCGCGCTCATAGAGGGGCTTCAGACCAGGATGTTTCACGCGATACTGTCCCCTCATCTGCTTGATGACGAGTTCACTGTCCGCCCTGATCACAACATCACGAGCACCGCGTGCGATCGCGGTCTCAAGACCCCAGATCAGCGCCTCGTACTCGGCTACGTTGTTCGTGACCTCGCCAAGATAGCGTCCGCCCTTGCATACGAGCGCACCACTTGGGTCTCGCAGCACGAAACCTGCGCCAGCGGGTCCAGGGTTTCCCCGCGCGCCCCCGTCGGTATGCAACGTATAGCCTGGACTCACTCGCTCACCTCGACCATCCGGACGATAAGCAGCCGTTTGCAGCTCGGGCACTCCCCTATGTCAGGACCCGCTTCCAAGGCCTGTATCCTCTCGGCAGGCAATTGGATGCGGCAAGCGCTGCACATATCGCCCCGCAGTACACCGACTGCGATCCCATGCTTCGTCTCACGGGCGTGCTCATAACGCTCCATGACATCAGGCGGCAACGCTGCGGCCAGAGCGGTCCGCTTCGCCTTCATTGCAGCGATCTCGTGCTGCAGCGCACCGCCTTTCTCCTGAAACGCCGCTATGAGCGCTGCCTCCTTCTCGTGCGCCGTGGCAATGACCGCATCGATCTTCGCAACCTGCGCCACCCCGGTCTCGAGCTTCTCCATGACGTCGATCGTGACGTTCTCCAACTTGTCCTTGCGTCGCTTCAGCGCATCGAGCTCACGGCTCAGCGCCTGGATCTCTTTCGGATTGGTTATCTCCCCTGAGATGATCTTTCGCTGCTCGATGTCGATCTTCGCATCAAGTCCGGCTATCTCATCCTCGTCGCGACCCAACAGGCGCTGGGCCTCATCGACATAGGCCTGTGCTTTGGAGCGCACGACCTCGAAGTCCCGAATGCGCTTGCGCAACTCAAGGACCGCATGCTTCTCGGGAATCTCGTCCAGCCGTTTGTCAGCGCGTACGATGCCGAGGTCTTGCTCGGACAGTGAGGCCAATCCACGCGCCAGGTCCATGTGTCAGTGCCTCTCAGTCGTCCACCAAGCGATGGATGGATCCTCCTCGGTCACCTGTGCAAGGCCAGACACTGCAGCCACAGCCGCCTGGGCGAGTATGTGCACGAGGGGCCACTCTGTCGCATCATGTCCTGCCTCGACAATGGACAAGCCCGCGTCGATCGCAGCACGTGCGTCATGATACCGCACCTCACCCGCCAACAGAGCATCCGCGCCCAGAGCGATCGCACGGTCGATGAGCGAGCCGGCGGATCCGTTGCCTACCCCGATACGCCGTATCGGCCGTTCCGGATCGCCCCATACTCGCGCATCCACCTCAAGCGACGTCGCACAACGGGACGCGAACGCGAGGAGTGTCTCCACGGTGTCCAGCTCGCACAACCTGCCAAGGCGCGCCACCCCACGCGACACACTCCCTACGACTGAGGTGATAAGCGGCTCTTTGTATGGATGCGCAGCCCTGATCGCTGAGATGACGGCAGCCGTCATCTCGGGTGAACACGTGGTCTCGATGCGGACTTCCTCGTTCATATTCGAATCAACGGCCCCTACCACCGGCTTACTCCCCCTTGGGGCGCTGTAGCATCCCGTGCCGAGACTCGAGAAGCTACATGCCGAGTACAGACCAACACGTCCCGCACCAGCCGCCGCCAGCGCGGTCCTGAGACCCTCCGCAACCTCAAGTGGAGCGAAGGTCGTTATCACCGTCGACGGCTCCTGAGCAGCCTCTAAAGGCTCGATGACACGCATCCCCAGCAGACGCGGCAATGCCTCTGCACCCAGAGGGGATCTGTCGAGGTTCGTGTGGAACGACACTAAAGCGATCCCTGCCTTGAGGGCATCGACAAGCACCGCAGTCCGACCTTCCGCCACCAGTGGCAGCTCAACATCCAGGGCAGCAGGATGATGTGTGAGCACTACATCGTGACCGCCATCCGCAGCCCGACGCACTGTAGCACGATCAGCGTCCAATGTGACCAGAATCGATCGTACCGGTGCGTTTGCATCACCGACGACAAGACCAACGCGGTCCCAAGGCTCAGCCCAGGCAAGCGGGAACTCCTTGAACAGCGAATCCACGAACCCTCCGACCGTCACGGGTCCTTGGCCCGTCATCACAATCTCACCTCTTGCGACACGCGGTGTTCGAACACGACGACGCTGCGGTACCCGGCGGCCATCACGGCCTCCACGGCCAGGTCATACCCATAACCCACCTCGGAGGGTGCATGCGCATCGGAGCCGATAGTGACCGGCACCCCTGCACGACAGAAGGTCTTAAGCAGCGCCAGGGACGGATAGAGCTCTGCGCAAGGCTTTCTCAAGCCCGCTGTATTCACTTCGATTGCTACATCGGTATCCGCGAGAGCATCAGCAAGTCGCCGATAGCGCGGATCCAGATCGTCGTCCGGGAAGAAACGGAACTTCTTCACAAGGTCAGCATGAGCCATGACATCGAAGAGCCCGGTCGCTGCCGCTTCGGCCACCCGCGAAAAATAGCGATCCCACAGCGCTCCGATGTCCCAACGCTCATAGCCGTCAATCAGCTTGGGATCGTCGAACGCCCACCCGTCGATCATGTGCACCGAACCGAGCACGAGGTCGAAAGAGTAGCGAGAAAGCAACTCGCGTGTGTGATACTCCTCGCCGGGGATGTAGTCCGCCTCGATCCCGAGCAAGATCCTCGGGCCACCCTGTGACGCGGTCCTAGTCTGTGCGTCAAAAACATCCCCAACATACGCTTCGAGCTCACTTTCGGGCATAGCGTACCGGGTGGCACTCGGGTCGGCGGCCAGCACCGACTCCGGTAGAGGTAGGTGGTCGGTGATGCCGAGCACGTCGATCCCCGTAGCTTCGGCTTGCCGCACATAGTCGGCGAACTCACCTGTTGCGTGTCCACACCGTGACGTGTGCACGTGCAGATCGATCATGAGGCCTCCATCAGATACCCGCCGCCGATCACCCGATCACCTTCGTAGCACACGAGACTCTGCCCATGAGCAACACCCGAAACGGGTGAGTCAAAGCACACGGAAAGTACCCCGTCACACAGTACCGCGTTCCCTGGCTGCGGCGTGGCGCGATAGCGGACCTGTGCCTGGATGCGCAGCTCGCCATCGGGTCCGTCCCATACAACGTCTCGTGCGGTCACATTTCGCACATTGCACGCGTCGGCAGGACCGACGATCACGCGCGCCCGATCTGCGTCGATAGCGACAACGTATAGCGGCGGTCCACCGCCGACTCCGATACCCTTGCGCTGACCCACAGTGAAACGCCACACGCCGTCGTGCGTGCCGAGTACTTCTCCTGACATGTCGACTATCTCACCAACTCGTGGAGCGACACCCTTTGCAGCAAGAAACGAAGCCGCATCGGACCCAGTCAGGAAGCATACGTCCTGACTCTCGGTACTGTCGGCAGATGGCAAGCCTCGCTCGAGCGCGATCTTGCGGACCTCTGATTTCCTCATTCCCCCTAAGGGGAAACACAAGCGATCCAGTCGCGCACCCACCAGTCGGTAGAGGAAATACGATTGGTCCTTGCTGGTGTCCATGCCTCGTAACAGCACAAGCAAACCATCGTGATCATCGATCCGTGCATAGTGCCCCGTGATCAAGACATCCGCCCCGGCGCGCACTGCTGCTCCTGACAACACACCGAACTTCAGGTGATCGTTACACAACACGCATGGGTTCGGTGTCTCGCCGCGAACATAGGAGTCAATGAATGGTCGCACGACCGATTCCTCAAAGGGCGCACTGAGATCGATGACGTGGTGTGGGATACCCAAGACCCCGGCTACCTCGGCCGACGCACCGACGACCGCCTCGTCGAGGTGCTCGCTCACCCCAAGACGCATGGTCACGCCGACGACGTCCAATCCGCTGTCGAGTGCCAGCGCCGCCGCTACGGCGCTGTCGACTCCCCCACTGAGCGCGACCCACGCGCACCTGGCACTGCCGGCAGGTCGCACGCGTCTCATACCGATTCGGTAGGCGGAGTCGTCTTGATACCGTCCGCGTGGATGACCGAGAGGACCTCGCCGACATCGATGTTAGCAACCGGAGCGAGCAACGTGACGATCTGCTCGTGAGTGAGCTTCGCATGACCGTAGAGGTCGCGCATGTCCTCGAGATTGTCGACCGAGACCGTCCGCATGTCCTTATAGAGGCCACGCTGCCGGATCGCCACTTTGAACACGTTCGCGGTCTGCTGGTCATCCACCACGAACAGGACACTTGTCAACTCGTCGTCGGCACCTTCGAAGTGCTGCGCCACCTCTGAGACGAAGTGTGAAGCCGCCGCCAGTGACAGCGGCCGCTCGAGCGTACGTGTCATGATCGAGATACCGGTGGCAGACACCCAAAGGCCATCCCCTCGCACCTCGAAACCGAGTCTGCGTGCGTTATCTTCCACACGCTGTCTGAACTCTTTGCGGTACCTGGCTATCTCCTCGGTGTGTGGAGTACTCGGAGACAGGATGACATCCGGGACAGCCTGCCTGACATCCTCGATGGTGGACTTCTCAGTATGGACAAGCTCTCGTACATCGGACGCCAGGGCTTGTTTCGCATCCATCGTCAGAAGCTCCGCCAGACGTGGATTGCTCACCTCCAACTTCAGACCGAACACATCTAAAACGGCGAAACGGTTACCTTTCTCGCTATCATTCTCAGCCATGGAATATGCTCCTGCTCTAGTCGATGCGTCACATCTCCCTGACACAAGGGTAGCGCACTGAAGGTGCCCGGTGAAGCGCTCCTCTCGGCCACCGCAAAACACCTTCCACCGCCGGTACGATGCCGCTTGTCGAATCGAACACACCGTCCCTTGTCTGAAGTGGAATCACCATGATAGGTTGTTCTTCCACTCTTCGGAGCGGAACCACGATCGGACATCCAAGGTTGACAGCCACAGGATGGCGAGAGCCCGCTGGGTAGCCCAACGAAAAGCCCGTGCCGATCAAACGGCTCGGGCTTTTCGGCACTCCTGCGGTGTGACGACTACTCGATCGCGCGGATCAGATTGGCCATCTCGATGCCGGCAGTGGCGGCGTCCCAACCCTTGTTACCCGACTTGGTTCCCGCGCGCTCAACGGCCTGCTCGATCGTATCGGCGGTGATCACACCGAACATCACAGGAACACCGGAGTCCAGTGACGCCTTCGCCACGCCTTTGGACACCTCGGACGCTACGTACTCGAAATGAGGTGTCCCACCGCGGATCACGACGCCGAGCGCAAGCACCACATCGTAGCGGCCGGAATCGGCCATGCGACGTGCCACGAGCGGGATCTCGAAGGCGCCCGGGACCCAAGCGATATCCACGTCATCGAGAGCCACATCGTGTCTGGCAAGTGCATCCTTCGCACCGCTCAGCAGGCGACCGGACAAAAGCTCGTTGAACCTGCTGATCACGATGCCGACTTTCAGACCGGTGCCGATCAGGTTTCCTTCATACAGACTCATGCCTACTCCTCTCCCTTGGCCTCATCCGGCAGCTCCAGCCGGTGAGCCATCTTCTCCTTCTTCGTTCGTAGATACGCGATGTTGTCGACACTGCAACCAACCTGCAGTAGGACTTGTTCGGTCACGGTCAGGCCGTAGCCCTCCAGACCGACTATCTTCATCGGGTTGTTGGTCAGAAGTCGCATCGAACTCAACCCGAGATCCACGAGTATCTGGGCACCGATCCCGTAGTCCCGAAGATCAGCAGGGAACCCCAGCGCCACATTGGCCTCTACCGTGTCGGCTCCATTATCTTGCAGTTCATAGGCCCTCAGCTTGTTCGCAAGGCCGATCCCCCTGCCTTCATGCCCCACGATGTAGAGGATGACGCCCTGGCCCTCCTCCTGGACGAGCCGCATCGCCTCTTCAAGCTGATCGCCGCAGTCACAACGACGGGAATGGAAGATATCGCCAGTCAGACACTCGGAGTGCACGCGGACCAGCACATCGCTCTTTCCGGCGACCTCGCCGACCACAAGAGCGATGTGGGTGGAACCGTCCACCCTTGACTCATAACCGTACGCGGTGAAAGCGCCGCTGCGTGTAGGCATACGCACTGTCGCAATACGTTCGACAAGTTGCTCGGTGCGACGACGATAGCGGATCAGCTCGGCGACAGTGACCATGAGCAACCCATGCTCGAGCGCGACCTGTTCAAGCTGTGGACGACGGGCCATGGTTCCGTCGGGATTCATGATCTCGCAGATCACACCGGCCGGATTCAGACCCGCCAATCGCGCAAAGTCGACTGCGGCCTCGGTGTGGCCCGCCCGTTCCAGGACCCCGCCCGGCTTCGCGCGTAGCGGGAAGACATGACCCGGCATCGACAGGTCCTCCGGAGTCGTAGCCGGATCGATAGCCGTGAGGACCGTGACCGCTCTGTCGGCGGCGGAGATACCCGTCGTGATCTTACCTTTCGCACCAACGGACACATGGAAGGCCGTACCCTGTTCCGATGTATTGTGCCCGGTCATCGGCGGGACATGGAGCTCATCAAGACGCTCAGCAGTCAGTGGCATGCAGATCAGCCCCCGACCGTGCTGTGCCATAAAGTTGATCGCCTCGGGCGTCACCTTCTCGGCGGCCATAACGAAGTCACCTTCGTTCTCACGGTCCTCATCATCGACGACGACCACCATGTGACCGGCCCGTATCTCCGCGATGGCTTCTTCGACCGATGCGAACACACTGTTCACGGTCTTCACCGTCCGTCCGAGAACTCACGGAGCAAGTCCCCGAGACCCCTACGCGGCGCACGCTCCGCATCGCGGTCAGCGCCTATGTAGCCATCAACAAAACGTTTGACATATTTGGCCAGCATGTCGGCTTCAAGATTGACGCCTGAGCCGACCGCTTTGTCCTTGAGCGTCGTCGTGGCTTCGGTCTGCGGGATCACCGCGCAGGTGAACCCCTCATCGGCCACCTTGGCGACCGTCAACGAAATGCCGTCCACCGCGATAGAGCCCTTCTCCACGACACATTCCATCACCGAAGACGGCGCTCCGAACTGGTAGACCGTGAACTTCCCCGCCGGCTGCCGCAGCTGGAGCGTGCCGATCGCGTCGACATGGCCAGAGACGAGATGCCCGCCGAGCCTGTCCGAGAGCCGAAGCGCACGTTCGAGATTCACCTTGCCGCCCTGACGCAAGGTCCCGAGCGTCGAGCGATCCAGTGTCTCGCCGCTCACATCAGCCAAGAACGCGCCTCGAATGAACTTGACTACCGTCAGACATACGCCGTCTACCGCGATCGAGTCACCGATCGCCATATCACGTCCGAACTCAGGAGCGTACACCTCCAGGCGCATTCCGCCCGAAACACGCTCCGCACGAGTGATGACGCCTTCACATTCCACCAGCCCTGTGAACATCCCTGCTCCTTCCGGCTACCCGGTAGACTTCTCATGCAGCGGCCGCCACACCACGACCGCATCGTCGCCTTCGGTTCCCGCCTCGACCGCGCGCATACGTGGCGCGAGATCGGTTCCCGCAGCATCCGCACTGCCGAGATACAGTGGCGGCGCCGCGTTGCCGGCCATACCGCCAGCTTGGACCACGAAGAGCTCATCGATGCATCCCGCACTCCATAGTGCGCTCATAAGTCCCGGTCCTGCTTCGATCAGTACGTCGTCGACACCTTCGGCGACGAGCGCACGTAATGCCCCGTTGATGCCTTCGGCATAGGGATACACCGCCACTCTGACTCCCTCCCGCACAAGAGCATCCAGCGCTGCTCCGGAGGTACGGTCGCTCGTCACGAGTAAGGCGTTCTCGGTATCGCGCGCGAACAACCCTCTGCCCCGCTCGGGGACAGACGTCCGCGACAGTACGACGCGCAATGGTTGTCGGCCCACTAAAACACCCGCATCATCACGAACGGTCAACTTTGGATCGTCAACGTCCACCGTGGCGGCTCCGACGGCGACCGCGGTGGAGCCCGCACGCAGCTGACGCGCGATCGTGACGCCTCCCGTACCCGTGATCGTCGAGCGACGGCCCGAGACCATCGCTGCACGAGCATCGATGGTGAGCCCCAGTTTGACCCTGACCCAGGGCAACCCAGTGCGAAGGCGCTTGAGCCACGCCTCGTTCAACATCTCGAAAGGCGTTGCGTCAGAAGCGAACACCACGTCAACGCCCGCCGAGCGCAGCACATCGGCCCCACCGCCTGAGACGTGAGGGTCAGGGTCGGGCATTCCGATGACCACCCGTGCAACACCGGCCGACTGCAATGCTGCAGTACACGGAGGGGTCTTGCCATAGTGGTTGCACGGCTCGAGGGTCACGTATACGGTCGCGTCACGGGCTCGCTCACCCGCCTGGCGAAGAGCGGTGACCTCAGCGTGGGGTCCCCCGGCGAGTTCGTGGAATCCCTCTCCAACGACGACGCCATCAAAGACGACGATACAGCCGACCATGGGATTGGGACTCGTGGCGCCTCGACCGCGTTCAGCAAGCATCACGGCACGCTGCAGTATGGGATCGCTCACGAGAGCGGACGCGTCTGGAAACAAACGCACGTAGACCTTCCTTCTCCCATCCGGACTATGACCGTCGGCCCCGGAATCTCACCGGGTCGGCCCCTCTCGGGGTTCGCGGGCTGTGACCACCGGTGGGGAATCTCACCCCGCCCTGAAGAAAGCAGTACCCATTCTACATGACGCGCGTCTCCGCGCTAGTCCTGATGGACCTCAACGCCGCCGCAGGATCCTCGGCGCTGAAGATCGCACTACCTGCGATCAACATCGAGGCACCTGCACGGACGACCGTAGACGCAGTCACCGCATCGATACCTCCATCGACAGCGATACGCGCCGGAGAGCCGGTCTCAGCGATCATACGTGCGACTGCCTTGATCTTGTCGACCGACTGTGGGATGAACGCTTGCCCGCCAAAGCCCGGATTGACCGACATCACAAGGACCAGGTCAAGATCGGGAATGATCTCGCGCAGCGTCTCAACCGGAGTGGCGGGATTCAGCGACACGCCCGCTTGTGCCCCAGCCTGCTGGATCGTCTGGACGATACGATGAAGGTGGTTGCATACCTCGACATGTACCGTGACCATATCGGCACCTGCATCCAGATACCAGCCGACGCTCTCCTCGGCATTCGAGATCATCAGATGAACGTCGAGGGGCACCTTGGCCACACGCTTGAGCGCCTTCACTATCGGTGGGCCGATAGTCAGGTTCGGCACGAAGTGCCCGTCCATGACGTCCACATGGATGAGGTCGGCCCCTGCTTGCTCGACAAGCTCCACTGCATCACCCAGACGCATGAAGTCCGCCGAGAGGATCGATGGTGCGATGAGCACGTGACCGGGCATCGATCGCTCCCCTCTCAGTCCTCGGCCAGATCCATTCCGTGCAGTTCGTCGCGAGCACTCCGGCCCATCAGCAGATCGCCTGCGCTGGCCGGGTTCACGCCCTCGTAAAGTACGGAGTGTACCTGGTGCGTGATCGGCACCTCGATACCTATGCTGTGCGCCAGTTCGTGCACGCTGATGGCGCTCAGCGCGCCCTCGGCGACCATATGTGTCTTCTCGCCATAACCATCGACGGTCCCGCCCTCGGCGACCCACTGTCCGAGCGCACGGTTGCGACTGTGCCGCGAAGTACATGTCGCGATAAGGTCACCCATTCCCGCAAGACCCATGTACGTGAGTGGGTTGGCGCCCAGATGGCGCCCGAGGCGGCTCATCTCGGCAAGACCGCGAGTCATCAACGTCGCTTTCGTGTTGTCGCCGTACCCGAGACCATCCGACATACCTGCGGCGACGGCGATGACGTTCTTGGACGCCCCGCCGAGCTCGACTCCGATGACATCGGGATTGGTATAGACGCGGAATGACGGCGCCATGAACAGCTCCTGGAACATGCGCGCGACATCATCCTCATATGCAGCGACGACCGTAGCAGAGGGAATGCCCTTCGATACTTCTTCAGCGTGGTTGGGACCCGACAGAGCGGCAAGGCGTTCGCGCCCACCGACGACGTCTTCGATGACCTGCGTCATCCGCATGAGCGTGCCACCCTCCACACCCTTTGCAAGATCGATCACGGGCACCCGGGCACCAAGGTGCGGCTTCATGGACTCTGCAGTGCCACGTACGCCATGGCTCGGTGTGACGACCACAACGGCCTCCGCGCCGCGAAGCGCTTCCTCGATATCAGGAGAAGCCGAGACACGGTCAGCCAAGACCACGTCTGTCAGATACAGCGGGTTGCGGTGCGTGGAGTTGATGCCTTCGGCGATCTCGGGCTCACGAGCCCACACAGAGACATCGATACCCTTGCCCGAGAGCAGCCACGAGACTGCGGTACCCCATGAACCCGCACCGATGACTGCGACACGCATGCTAGTTCCCCTTCTTCCGCTTCTTTCGCCAACCAGACTCATCGAGCAACCTTCTTCTGAACGTTATCTTAGCCTCTTCGCCGTGGATGATGCGGCGGATGTTGGAACGATGTCTCCATACCACGAGCGCGGCGGCCGCAAACGCAAAGGCCAGCAACGAATGCCGACCCGGGTACAGCAACGCAGTGGTGACCGGGACAAGCAACGCGATCGTCACCGACCCCAGCGAGACCATGCGGCCGAGCGCTGTGGCCAACACGAACACGACGATCAACACCGGGATCACCCTCGGAGCCATCACGACGATCGCACCGGTCGCGGTTGCGACCCCCTTTCCGCCCTTGAAGCCTGTGAACGGTGAGGACGAGTGACCGGCTATCGCGCCCAGGGCGCCTACGATACGGAACCAGTCGTGACCTTCAGGCCCGAACGCCAGCGGTGCGATGAGTGTAGCGACGTAGACCGCTGCCGCGCCCTTCGCGGCATCGAGCGCGAGGACCGCGAAGCCCGGGGCAGGCCCGAACACCCGGAGCACGTTCGTGGCACCGGTGTTGCCGGAACCATGCTCCCGCACATCAACGCCCCAGAAGAGTCTGCCAACGATCACCGCGAACGGTATGGAACCGAGTACGTAAGCTGCAAGAGCAGCGACGGATATGCGCCAAAAAAGATCCACGTCAGTCCTTACTCTTGAACTTCAACACGATGGGCGTACCCTCCAGATCGAAGTTCTCCCGGAGCCGGTTCTCCATGTAACGCCGGTAGTTCTCGTCCACCAACCGCGGGTGGTTGGCAAAGAACGTGAACCCGGGAGGCTTCTGCCGCGTCTGGGTGACATACTGCAGCCGCAGGTGTACGCCATGCTTTGAGATGGTGTGTCCGGTAGCTCTAAGATCGGTGAGCACTCTGTTGAGTGCCGAAGTGGAGACGGTACTCGAGTACGCATCGTACACGCGTTCCATGAGGGGGAACAGCTTATGCACGCCCGACCCCGTGAGCGCACTCAGGCGTACCACCGGCGCGTAACCAACGAATCCCAGTTTCATTCCGACCTGTTCGACCACCTCGGCCTTGGCCTCGGGGCCATCGACCACATCCCATTTGTTCAGCACGATCACGAGCGCACAGCCACGCTCCGCGGCGAACCGGGCGACACGCTGGTCCTGGTCGGTGACGCCCAACGGCGAGTCCACGATCAGCAGTGCGATGTCAGCTCGGTCGATCGCGCGCATCGCACGAACGAAGCTGTAGTACTCGATCGATTCGTCGATCTGCGACTTGCGCCGCAACCCGGCGGTATCGACGAGTCGGTACTGTGTCTCGCCGACCTGCAAGAGAGTGTCTAGCGCATCACGTGTGGTACCCGCCACCTCGGAGACGATGGAACGCTCCTGGCCCAGAAGGCGGTTGAACAGCGAGGACTTACCCGCGTTCGGCCTTCCGATGATGGCGACGCCGATCGCCTCGGACTCCACTTCAGGCTCCGAGGGCGGCAACGCCTCGACAAGGGCATCCAATAGATCCCCGGTACCATGACCGTGGAGCGCCGAGACGGGCCACGGCGTGTCCAGGCCCAGCGACCAGAAATCATGTATCGCGCCATCGCGTCCCGGTGTATCCATCTTGTTCACGGTGAGAAAGACCGGCTTATCGGCGCGCCGCAGCAGTCGTGCAACCTCTTCGTCGCCGGAGGTGACGCCAGTCTGCCCGTCTACCAGCAGCACGATGACATCGGCTTCTTCAGACGCCATCAGTGCCTGCTCGCGAATGGAGTCGCCGAACGCGTCCTCTGAGGTGAACTCGATACCGCCGGTATCGATGAGCATGAACTCAACGCCGTTCCAGTCGGCTTTGTGGTAGCTCCTATCGCGCGTCACCCCACTCACCGCATGCACGATGGCGTCTTGGTTCTGCATGAGCCGGTTGACGAACGTCGACTTGCCCACGTTGGGACGACCGACGACCGCTATCACGGGAAACGCCATCTTCTCACCGCCCTTCTAGTATCGATCAGTCGCAGACCACTGCAACGAGCCCCATCGCGTCTGTGGACACGATGCGCACGTCTTTTCCGGTCATCGCCGGCAGGCTGCCTGCAGGGGTGTCGTCGAGTAGTAGTCCGTCGGAGTTTACTACAACGTCGGGCACGAGGAACGGTCCTTCCCCATCGTAGGACCTGATCGCGTCGATGATCTCCGCTCCGCCCATCAGTCCTGTCACCGAGACACCGCCGCCGAGAAGGCGGTTGGGCACCGCAAGAACGTCGACCGCCCCCGCCAGACCGACACCGGCAAGCACTCGAGTCAGCACCGGCGCAAAGAGCGTCCCTGTCACCGCCACCACATCACGAGCAGCCTGTCGACCAGCAGTCTCTTCGACCAGATCGTCGAGGAAGGTACGAACGAGGCCCACACCGTTCTCGTACTGAGGAAAATCACCGTAGGCGTCGGCAGTAGGTACATCCAGACCGGCGTTCAAGTAGAACTCATCTGCAGCCTGGAGCCAGGCGCGACGACCGCGCACCGTGAGTTCCTCCTGGCGCTCGGTGACTTGCTTGAGAACCGTCCGTGCACTCGCGGGGTCTTCGAACGAACGGGTGAATCGCGACTGGTGTCCGGTGTGACCCAGCGGGACGATCCCAACGGAGAGCACACCGGGCCGCTCGGCAAGCCACTCGATCGTCTCGTCAAGCGCCTCTTTGTCATTGATGCCCGGGACGAGCACGATCTGGGCGTGCAACCTGATGTTCTCCGCGAGCAGCTCATCGAACCGCTCGAGCGCGCGGTCCTCGACCGTGGGGCACATCAGCCGGGCGCGCACCGCCGGGTCGACTGCATGCAGCGACACATAGAGCGGTGAAAGACGCTGCTCGGCGATCCTCGCGATATCGTCATCGGTGAGATTCGTGAGCGTGACGAACGTCCCGCTCAGGAACGAGAGCCTGAAGTCGTCGTCACGCACATAGAGGGACGCGCGCAGACCCCTGGGGAGCTGGGCCACGAAGCAGAACGTGCATGAATTGTCGCACTCCCGCACACCATCGAAGAGCAGATCGGCGAAGGAGACCCCGAACGGACGTCCAACCGTATGCTCGACCTCGATCTGAAGCCTTGCGTGAGCGCGTTCGAGTGTCAGCACGAAGTCCGACTCCGCCGTCAGCCATTGCCACTCGAGCACGTCGCGCACGGGCGCACCATCGACCGCAAGCACCCGATCGCCAACGAAGACGCCTGCGATGTCGGCTTCCGAACCCGACACGACATCGGTCACCACCGCGCCCGAACCCGGTGCAAGGTGCGGCATACCATATGTCTCACGCGTCATGGGCATCCATTGCCTCGATAGCGGCGATGACCCCGCGTATCTGGACGTCGGGCGTCGAGGCGCCGGCCGTAACACCCACTTTCTCGCAACCTTTGAACCACTCTGATCGGACCTCATCAGCCGTCTCGACGTGATAGACACGCTCATTACCTTCCCGGCATATCTCGGCAAGGCGCGTCGTATTGCCCGAGTTGTGGCCGCCGACGACGATCATCACGTCGACGGTGCGCGCAAGCTCGTCCGCGGCTCGCTGACGCTTGGTGGTGGCGCTGCATATCGTGTTGCAGACACGAAGTTCGGTGACCCGCGGCAGGAGCGCCGTCACCACCTCTTCGAGTCGGGCCGCTGACTGCGTGGTCTGCACGACGATCCCTACTCGGCGCGATGGCAGACGCGCGGGAAGCTCATCCGCTCGCTGCACGATGATGGCGTTGCCTCCGGCATGCGCCTGGATGCCTTCGACTTCAGGATGGTCCGCTTCTCCGACGATCACGACACTGTAGTCGGCCTCGGTCAGTTCAGCCGCGCACGTGTGCGCTGCACCGACGAAAGGACACGTCGCATCCACAACGTCGAGTCCCTTGTTTCGAGCCGCATCGATGATGGCGGGGTCGACGCCATGCGAACGGATGATGACGATACCACTCTCGATCTCATCGAGAGTGGTAGCGACGTCCACGCCGTGATCGCGCAGTCCTTCCACGGCTTGCGGGTTATGGATGAGCGGACCGAGCGTGTGCACGTTCCCGCTCGTCGCGGCGGCTTCCTCGGCCAGACGGAGCGCACGCTCCACGCCGTAGCAGACACCTGCGTGCTCTGCGACGATCACTTTCATCAGTGCAGCTCCCTCGCTCGTTCGAGTTCTTCGCCGATGCGCCGCATGATGGCCGCAGTCATGGCCGAGACGCGCTGTTTGCGTCCACCTTCGGTGAACGACTCCGGGTACACCGGCTCACCGTACAGGACCGTCACTCGGCGCAACCGAGGGATCGACTTGCCCTTCGGCATCACGTTCTCGGTCCCCACGAACGCTGTCGGCACGACCGGTACGCCTGCCCTCATCGCGATGAATGCGGCCCCACCATGTGCTTCGCCGAGAGACTCCGCGTCCTGGCTGCGAGTCCCCTCGGGGAAGATGCCCACCAAGTCACCCTCTTTCAGAAACGCCGTTGCGGTCTCGATCGCGCTACGGTCGGCGCCACCGCGATTGACGGGGAACGCCCACACCCGAGGCATGAACCAGTGGAAGAAACGGCTGTCCCAGAGCTCACGTTTGGCCATGAAGTGGATCGGGCGAGGCGCTCCGCACCACAGCAGGATGGGATCCATGTGAGACACGTGGTTGCCCGCGATGATCGCACCCCCGGACGGCACGTTCTGTGCGCCGTGGAAACGCACTTTGAATGCGATCAAAAACACCTTGGCCAACGTCGGCCTGAGCATTCTCCCAAGCGTCTGGTTCACGGTGTGTCCTCTACAAGGTCGACGATGCGCTCTACGACCTCCTCGATGCTCATACCCGTCGTGTCGAGCTCTACGGCATCGTCTGCGATCGCAAGCGGACTTGCTTCGCGCTGGGTATCAGCGGCATCCCGATGCTCGATCCCCTCGCGGACCCGCTCGCTCTTAAGCGAATGCCCCGCATCGGTCAGTTCGTAATGCCGCCGCCGTGCACGTTCCTCGGCAGAAGCCGTCAGGTAGATCTTCAATGCCGCATCGGGGAACACGACCGTGCCGATATCACGCCCCTCGACGACTGCGGGACCATCTCCCGCCAGCCTTCGCTGCTGGCTCACCATCGCGGCGCGGACGCCGGGCACTCGTGCCACGAGGCTCACCGCCGCATCCACCTGGGGCGTACGGATCATACGCGTCACGTCGGACCCCGCGATGATGACGCCTGCGTGTACGGGGTCACCTTCTGTGTAAGTGAAGGTCACCGCCTCACGAGCGGCGAGAGCCGACAGCTCCGCGGCATCCTCAAGATCGTTTCCTTGAGCGATCGCCAACGCCGCGACAGCGCGATACATCGCACCGGTATCCAGATAGCGGAACCCGAGCCTGCGGGCCACGGCCTTGGCGACTGTTGACTTGCCCGAAGCGGCCGGGCCATCGATGGCGACGATCATGAAGCGCACTCTCCCACTCGGCAGTGATGCAAGGGGATTCTAGCACGTGAGCAGGGTGCGGCGGCGCGCTCAGAGGGCGGCCGAGACGCTCAACGCCTGCAGATCCGACACGAATCCCGGGTAGGAGACGTCCACGGCTTCGAAATGATCGATCGTCACCGGTTCCTGCGCGACAAGAGCCGCCACTGCGTACGCCATGGCAAGACGGTGATCACCGCATGAATCCAGCGCTGCGGATCCCAGCTGACAGGGCCCGTCGATCTCGAGCCAGTCCTCTCCGGTCCGTACCGTACACCCAAGTGCCGCAAGCCCTTCCGCTACCGCCATCAACCGGTCGGATTCTTTGACGCGCAGCTCCCGGACTCCCTCGAAGCGCGTCGTACCCGAGGCGGCGGTCGCGACGACCGCCAGTACCGGCACTTCGTCGATGAGCGAGGGCACTTCCTCCGAGGTGACCGTGGTGGCACGCAGGTCCTCTGTGAAGTGCGCACGTAAGACGGCCGTAGGCTCACCGCCTGTCGCGTCATCAAGGTCGACACTGACACGAGCGCCCATCCGTGCCAGCACACGCAAAAATCCCGTACGCGTCGGGTTGACCGCGATGTCTAGCATGGCGACGTCGCTCCCGGGCACCAGGACTGCCGCAGCTACGAGGAATGCTGCCGAGGAGGGATCCGCGGGCACGGCCACATCGGCGGCCGTAAGATACGCAGGACCGTCCACCCAGGCGCGGTGCGCATCCTTATCTCTGCCGACCGCGACCCCGTACGCCGGCAACATGCGTTCAGTGTGATCCCGGCTTGGCGCGGGCTCGGTCACCACGGTGCACCCCTCGGCGCGCAGGCCCGCCAAGAGCAGCGCTGTCTTGACTTGAGCACTCGCCACCGTAAGCACATGGTCGACAGGGTGCAGGGAGCCGCCCCGGACGCTCACCGGCAACAGACCACCGCGAGACTTGAACTCCGCGCCCATCGCGACAAGAGGGTCGGTGACCCTCGCCATCGGACGTCGTGAGAGTGATCCGTCACCTTGCAGCACGACATGCCGGTCCCATCCCGCTAAAACGCCCATGAGCAGGCGCGCTGTCGTTCCGCTGTTGCCGCACTCGATCGCTTCCGCCGGCGCGACCGGTCCCCCACCGCCCCAACCCGTCACACGGAGATCAAGACCATCGCGAGTCTCGCGCACGACCTCTATCTCCGCACCCAACGCCGACACTGCAGAGATGGTCGAGCGCACATCAGCGCTGTCCAGCACGCCTGTTAGATGCGACGTGCCCTGAGCCATTGCCGAGAAGAGTACGGCGCGATGTGAGATCGACTTGTCACCCGGAACGCGCACTTCCCCCCGCAACGGCCGATCCGCTCGTGTGGCGTAGTACTTCACTACTCGCTCCCCTCCTCAAGCGACCGAAGCTGCGGCTCGAAACCACGCCGGGCAAGGTCACCCATGAGGCCGTGAACGTCACCTTCGTCAGTCAGCACCAGACGCAACACCGCCGAGTCCTCCGACTGATGGTCGATCTCGATGTCTTCGATGTTACAGCCGGCACGGCCCACAGCGGTCGTGACCGCGGAGATGACACCGGGACGGTCGCTCACCGGCAACGTCAGCTCGGATAGCCTGCTTGTCGCGGGCACCCACTGCGTAGGCAGACTGCGACGGACCTCGGCGGCACGACTCAACCACACCCGCATACCCTCGACGTCGCGTGCGCCGACCAACTGCTCGAACTCGGCTATCACGTGACGTAGGTCCCGCAACCCGGTCGTGATCGCATCTGCATTGTCCATACAGATACCCGTCCACAACTCGGCGCTGCCTGCCGCGATCCGGGTCATGTCTTTGAAACCACCGGCTGCGAGGCGGAGAAGGTCTTCGCCGCCCTCGGCCGCACGGGAGTTCGCGAGTTCTATCAGTGCTGCCGCCGCTACATGCGGCACATGACTGATGATCGCGACGGACTCATCATGAGCGGCGGGATCGACACAGACGACGCGCGCACCCAGCGATGATATGAACGAGTGCAGGCGACGGAACTCGTCAGCGCCGGCGGCAACACCCGGTGTCAGCACGTAATACGCACCGTCGAAGAGGTCCTTGCGCGCAGCGTCGATGCCGCTACGCTCCGAGCCGGCCATCGGGTGTCCGCCGATGAACGTGAATGCCACGCCATTCAAAGCCTCTGCCGCCTCGACCACGCGGGACTTCGTGGACGCCACATCGGTGACGACACCGGCGTATCCTGCCTCGGCCAGAACGCCGAGCCACTCGATGGTCTGTGCCACCGGTGTCGCCAAGACGATGAGGTCGACACCGTCACCGGACAGCCAGCCGTTGCTGCGTGCGACGTCCGGTCGCGCGGCAGCATCGACGACACCGGACTCAACGGCGACGAATAGGGTGGCCGCATCGACGTCCACGCCGTAGACCGTAGGCGCAGGATCCAGACGATGTGCAGCCGCAGCGATCGAACCGCCGATCAACCCGAGGCCGATCACGAGAACGGACCCGAAATCATCACGCTCGCGGTTCGGAGTCGCGCTCATGACCCAAGGCCCCAGCGATGTCCGTCGAGCTTGACGAGCGGTTCGATGTCGGCCATCAGCCTGGTGAACTCGTCAGGAGTGAGCGACTGCGGGCCATCACATCGCGCATGCTCGGGATCGATGTGCACCTCCACCATCAACCCATCTGCGCCCGCCGCCAGAGCAGCACGACTCATCGGCACGATCAGGTCGCGTCGCCCGGTCGCATGCGAAGGATCCGCGATGACCGGCAGGTGCGTGAGCTGCTTGAGCGCTGCGACGGCCGCGAGGTCGAGGGTATTGCGCGTGTAGGTCTCGAACGTCCGTATCCCGCGCTCGCACAAGATCACGTCGCGGTTCCCGCCCTTGAGCACGTACTCGGCCGCCGAGAGCAGCTCTTCGATCGTGGCCGATAGACCCCGTTTCAGCAGGATCGGCTTCTGCATCCTGCCGAGTTCCTCCAGCATCATGAAGTTCTGCATATTGCGCGCGCCTACCTGCAGGACATCGGCGTAGGACGCCACCTTATCGGCATCACGCACGTCGAGGACCTCGGTCACCACCGGCAGTCCCGTCACGCGTCCCGCTTCGGCGAGCAGACGAAGACCCTCTTCGCCCATGCCCTGGAACGCGTACGGGCTCGACCGTGGCTTGTAGGCGCCGCCGCGGATCATCGTGGCCCCCGCCGCCTTCACGGCCTCGGCGGTACGCATCAGCTGCTGCTCAGACTCGATCGAGCAGGGCCCCGCGATCACCGCTATGGCGCCGCCACCTACCGAGGAGCCCTTCACGGTCACCACGGTGTCGTCAGGCTGGAAGTCCCGGGACACGAGCTTGTAGGGTTTCAGTACGCGGATGACCTGCTCGACGCCCGGCAGACCCTCTATCTCCAACGAGTAGATGACATCCCGATCACCGATCACGCCGATGATGGTCTTGACCTCACCTGCCGAGAGATGAGCTTCTGCGCCAGCCTCGTGCAGATGGTTGACGACATGATCGATCTCTTCCGCTGTAGCGTGGTCACGCATGATCACGAGCATCGTCTCTCACTCCTTCAGCACGCATTCGCGTGCAGTGTCGGCAAACCTGCGACGCCGACCGAAGACGACGCCTAGAAGGCGCCCAACCGGGCAGCGACCGCCTCGAATGCAGTGATCGTGATCGCAGTGTCCTCTGGAGTACCGATACCCAACCTGAGCGCCGGAGCGTTCCCGAAGTCACGCACGATCACGCCCTCCTCGAGAAGGGCCTGGAAGACTTCGACCGGTCGCTCCGTCATGAAGTAGACGAAGTTCGCTTCCGACGGCACGTAGGAAACACCGAGCCGGTCAAAGCACGAATACAGGTAGACCTTCTGTTCCTGGTTCTCGGCGCGACGACGCCGGACTTCGACCTCATCATCAAGCGAGTAGTACGCAGCGATCTGTGCCACCGTATTCACGTTGAACGGTTCACGGACCTTGTCCAGAGCTTGCGCAAGCGGTTCTGGCATGAAGCCGTAGCCGATGCGCAGTCCGGCAAGCGAGTAGATCTTCGAGAATGTACGGGCGACCACCAGCGGGCGTTCGCCGTCGAACCACTCCAACCCGTTCGGATAGTCCTGCGCAGTGACGAACTCGAAGTACGCCTCGTCGACGACGACCACGACGTGTTCCGGGACCGCTTCCATGAAGCGCGTGAACGCGTCGCGACCGTAGATCGCTCCGGTCGGGTTGTTCGGGTTACAGAGGAACACGAGTCGCGTGCGCTCCGTGATCGCAGCGAGCATCGCATCAAGGTCACACGCATGGCCGTCATCAAGAGCGACCTTCACATGTGTCGCCTCGAATATGTTGGCGACCATCGGGTAGACCACGAACGACGGCCACGGATAGACGATCTCATCACCCGGCCGTACGAGTACCTCAGCGACAAAACGAAGCAGTTCGTTGGAACCGTTCGTGACGACGACCTGCTCGATCGGGACGCCATGGCGCTGGGAAAGCTTCCGGCGCAGCGCACCTGCACCGCCATCGGGATATCGATTCATCCAGGGAAGCACGGCCTCCATGGCGGCGATCGCCATCGGCACAGGGCCGCACGGGTGCTCGTTACTCGAGAGCTTCAGTACGACGTCCTTACCCGAGCGCTCGCGTACCTGACTCGCGCGCAGCCCGGGGGCATACGGCACGAGCGGCTCAAGGTGGGGTCGGATGATATCGTCCCAGGACACCGTCTCTCCTCAACAGGTCAGAGGTTGACGAGGATTGTCCCGCACGCGCGCTTCAGACGCAAGCCGCGATCACTCGGCATCCTCGGCTCTCACGCCGAACCGGTGCAGCGCCACCCATCCGTCGTCGACCGTGAACGACACGCATGTCGCGTTCGCGATCGTGAAGCGAACGGCGCTCTCGCGAGGCACGCCCATCCAGCGGTGCATCAAAGCCCGGATGACACCGCCATGTGTCACCACGACCGTACGACCGCTCTGGCCCAATATCTCGTCACCGACACCCCCCACGCGCTGGGTGAATCCGTCCCAGGTCTCCCCCACCGGGACCGACCCGGGGCGCGGCTCGAACCACAAGTGGTCCGCCGAGAAGTCGAGCGCGGTCATCTCGGCGTAGGTCATGCCCTCGGCCAACCCGAAATCGACCTCTGAGAGCTCATCTTTAACGATCAGCAGGATACCGCACCCGGCGATGCGAGCCGCTACGTCGAGCGCACGATGCAGCGGTGATGAATACACGCGATCGGCACGCCATTTTGTGAGACCCACCACGAGTTCGTCGGCCTGATGGCGGCCGACCTCGGTATAGGGTGACTCTCCGCTCCCCACGAACCGCTGCGCGACGTTGGACTCTGTCTGGGGATGACGCACCAGCAAGATCCTGCTCGATGTCATCTACGCTCCCATCAACGCTGCGGCCACCAGGACCACCGTTTCCACGATCATGACCGATGCGCCCAGGATGTCGCCGGTCACTCCACCCACCTTGCGACCAAGCAAGCGTGGTGCGGCAAACGCGACTACCATGGCTCCGCAAAAGATCATGAGACGGCACGGACACGGGACGACGAGTGTGGCGCCGACCGCCAGAGCGGCGATCATGATCTCGCTCGCATGCGGAACCGTGCTGAGTGACGCACCGAGGCCATCTTCACGGGCCGGCCTTGCCGACCATAGACCGAGCGATGCCGAGAACCGCCCGATCACCGGCGCTGCGCCGAGTGCCCACCAATCACGCGAGGCGAAGATGATGGCGATGCTGGTGACCTGGAGCAGCGCCATCAGCACGATCACGATGATGCCGAACGCCCCACTCCTCGGGTCACGCATGATCTCAAGGCGTCGTTGCGGTGTGTGACCTCCCCATAACGCATCGGCAGTGTCGGCGAGCCCGTCCCAATGCAGGAGTCTGCTCAAAAAAGCCCACACACATACGATGAGCACCGCTACGAGCAACGATGCACGATCACTTTCGATGAAGATCGACGCTGCGGAAGCGACAGCCAACCCACTGACGGCGAACACCCATCCCACCCAGGGGAACCATGCAGCAGGCCGCGTGGGGCCATGCGATCGCCCTGAAGGCAGCAGTGTAAGGAGTCCTACCGCCCCTTTGACGTCCTCCCAGACCTGCACTAGCCCTCCCGGTCGCTGACGCCTGCATCCCCGAACGTCGCCATCCCGCTCATCACCTTACATGCGGCGTCCATGATCCCCATGGCCAACGCGGCCCCCGTACCTTCGCCGAGCCGCATCTCCAGATCGAGAACCGGCGTAAGCCCCACTGCCTTAAGCGCGGCCGTGTGGCCCGGCTCGACCGAGCGGTGCGAGGGGAACGCGTATCCACTGCACGGGGGGCAGATGTGTGTCGCAGCAAGCAGCGCCGCACCGGAGATGAAACCATCGGCGACCACACCTACGCCGGATACGGCAGCGCCGATGAAGACTCCGGTAAGGCCGGCGATCTCCAAGCCGCCGACGGCGGCGAGTACACCCAACGCATCGAGTTCCGCGACATCGTTTCTCGCGAGCGCGCGACCCACCACCTCTGCCTTGTGCAAAACGCCCGCGTCGTCCAGACCCGTGCCTCGTCCTACCACCAACGAAGGCTCAAGACCCGTGAACGCGGCGGTCAACGCGGCAGCGGCTGTGGTGTTGCCGATCCCCATCTCTCCCGTGCCGATCAACCTCACTCCTGCAGCGGCGAGTTCGCGCGCCACACCTACTCCTACCAAGACGGCCTCGGCGGCCTCCTCGCGCGTCATCGCAGGTCCCTCGGCCATATTACGTGTCCCCGCACGTACTTTCGCGTGACGCACGCCCGGTATCGCACTCACATCGCCGGCCACTCCGACATCGACGAGCACGAGGCTGGCGCCGATGTGCGCTGCCAGCTGGTTTATCGCGGCTCCTCCTGCCGAGAAGTTCGCCACCATCTGCGCGGTCACTTCCTGGGGGTACGGACTCACTCCCTCGGCGACGACGCCATGGTCGCCCGCCATGAGTACGATCGCCATCGGGCTGACGGTCGGCCTGACATCGTGTTGGACGACAGCCAATCGCGCAGCAAGCTCCTCAAGTCTGCCGAGTGAGCGTGGCGGCTTCGTCAGGCTGTCCAGTCGCTCCCATGCATACATCTCGAATCCGGCTTCCGGGGCAGTGACCG
This sequence comes from Coriobacteriia bacterium, assembly GCA_030655755.1. Lineage (GTDB taxonomy): Bacteria > Actinomycetota > Coriobacteriia > Anaerosomatales > Anaerosomataceae > UBA2279. The sequence continues at coordinate 29,721 of JAUSOQ010000072.1, read as the reverse complement.
CCTCGGTGATCGTTCGCAGGTCCGCTTCGTAGGTCACTCGGAGTCTCCATTCACGTCGTCCCACGTGACACTGCGCGGATATCCCGTCAGTTCGATGCACCTGCCGGCTACCGCGAGCCAGGCTGCATCGGCGCTGTCGACAAGACGCGCAGTCGCCCTACCAAGCACATCGCGGAACAGACGTCCCGAAGGCGTCTCTGGGACGACACTCCACCCGACCTCGTTAGAGATCACGATCGTGTCACCTTCCCGGTTGTAAAGTTCCTCGACAAGCAGGTCGGCCTTCATGCCGAGCATCGTCTCCGCCTGCTCGGACACGTGATCAGGGTCATCCCAACAAAGCCCGCCCATCATGCGCGCCACGAGCGTGCCGAGACACTCGACGACGACGCACTCGCCCGCGTCGACGTCACCCATCCACCCGGTCGCTTCTTCCACCTCGAGCGTCCGCCATTCGACGGGCCGCTCCGCCTGATGATGCGCGATGCGACGCGCCATCTCCGGATCGCTCTCCTGTCCGCCTGCGACCACGACGACCGGTTTTCCGCACGAAAACGCAAGTTCGGTAGCGATCCTTGATTTGCCGCTGCGCGCCGGACCTGTGACGACCACGAGCATCTAGGCACCTCCGTCATCGGTTGCCGATTCCAACAGTGCACGGACCTCTGATTCCTCCAGGGGACGGACCGCCCCCTCGGCGAGAGTGCCTAGAGTCACCGGGCCGAAGCATTCGCGATGCAGTCGCATGACCGGGTGGTGGATGTGGGAGAACATCCGTCGCACCTGACGCTTGCGGCCTTCCGATATCGTGATGCGGACGTCGGTCCACCCGGCCCCGTTCACGAGACGTTCGACCTCCGCAGGCCGGGTGGGACCATCATCGAGTTCGACCCCACGCCTCAATCTGGCAAGGTCTGACTCGCCTGGAGTCCCCGTGACTCGAGCCACGTAGGACTTGCTGACGTGGTAGCGCGGGTGCATCAAACGGTTCGCGAACTCACCGTCGTCGGTCAGCAACAGCAACCCGGTCGTGTCCCTGTCCAGGCGGCCGACTGTGAACAGTCGACGACCGTCTTGCGGGAACAGCTCTGCAACCGTCGCCCGGCTCTCCGGGTCATCCAGCGTGGTGACGTAGCCGGCAGGCTTATGCAAGACGTAGTAGACATGCTCGCGGGGCGGCGTCACCACCACCCCGTCGACAGTGACGACATCGCGCCCTTCTACGACCCGCACGCCCAGCTCCGTGGAAACGACATCGTTGATGCTCACCCGTCCTGCGGTGATGTACTCCTCACATGCGCGTCGTGAGGCGACGCCACAGCGTGCGAGGTACTTCTGGAGTCGCTCACCCTCACGGGGGGCGTCACTCGACATCATCTATGGAGTCCTCGCACTTGTCGTCGTCCTCATCGTCCTCGACGTCCTCGTCCGCCAGTGTGGGACCGTCGAGCGCGTTCAGGCGCTCACGTATCGCACGTTCGGTGTCCGGATCGGGAGCGAACTCCTCGAGCGGCGGTAGTTCAGCAAGGTCTTTGAGACCGAACTTCTCTAAAAACGCGCGTGTCGTAGCGTACAAGATCGCGTTCCCGGCGTTCTTGTCCCGCCCGGTCTCGCGTATGAGTCCCTTCTCCACCAGCGATGCGATGACCGCCTCGCTGTTGACACCCCGTACGGCGTTCACTCCGCCGCGGCTGACAGGCTGGTGATAGGCGATGACCGCAAGAGCCTCCAGTGCTGCCTGAGACAGACGGCGTGTGTCCCATGACAGCACGAACTGCTCGATGTAGGGATGGTGAGCCGGGTGGGTATACATCCGCCAACCGCCAGCGACCTCGCGCAGCTGGAAACCCCGCTCTTCATCCGCATATTCGTCGGACAACTCGCGGAGCGCCTTGTCGACCTCGACCGGATCCGCGTCCAAGATCTTGGCGAGACGCGCGGCATTGACCGGTTCATCCGAGACGAACAGCAATGCTTCAAGCGGTCCACGGAGTTCCTCGGTCCTATCGCTCATCGGTCCTCCTTCTCGATGCTGGCGACCTCTATGTCGCCGAAGAGTACGTCTTGCTTGAGCCCTACAAGCCCACGCTTATAGAGCTCGAGGATCGCAAGGAACGTCACCACGAGCTCCTCTTTGCTGGCGTCGGCCATAACGAGCTCTGAAAGCATCGCCCGGCCTCGATTGCGAAGTGTCCGTGCCACACCCTCTACATGCGCCTCGAGACTGATGGGCGCCGCTGCGATGTGTTCGGCTTCCAACAGAAAGACTTCCCGCCTGTACACCAGGTCCGCACATATGACCGCGAGCCCACGCAGGGTCACGCCTTCCAGATAGTCCGGCATCAGGCGCAGGTAGCGGTCCTCAAGACCTGCCGCTCGCGAATGCATTCTCGAGGTCGCTTCAAAACGCGCAGCCAGCTCGGCTGCCGTGGTCTTGAACTGTTTGTAGGCGAGCAGCCGCGCGACCAGTAGCTCGCGCGCCTCCTCGGCCGGCATGTCTTCGAACTCCTCCAGCTCCGGCATGCTCTCCTGGGGTAGCAACGAAGCCGCTTTCAGCTCGAGTAACGTCGCGGCGACGAGCAAGAAGTCACTCGCGACATCCAGGTCCAGTTCACGCATCGTATCGACGTATGCGAGGTACTGATCGGCGATGTCACAGATCGACAGCTCGGCGATGTCGACCTTCTGCCGCGCCACGAGATGGAGCAGTAGGTCGAAGGGCCCCTCGAAGATGTCCGTCTTGACCGTGTAGCTCATCGCTGCACTAGCCTGCGTCGATGTGGAGCGCCTTGCGCACGTCGGCCATAAGCTCGTCGACAGCAGGTCGCACCCGGGCCGCACCCTCCGAGAGCACCTCCCAGGCGTGACCAGGGGTCTTCGCCAGCTCAAGACGACGCTCACGGAATGGCGCTAGATACGCATTGAGATCCTCGACCAACTGGCGTTTGTGCATGACGCAGCCACAGTCGGCCACGCGACAACAGTGGTCGAACTCCGCGACCTTGACGGGGTCACCCACAAGCTTGTGTATCTGGTGCAGCGGACAGATATCGGGGTCGCCCGGATCCGTCTTCAGCTTGCGCGCGGGGTCGGTCATCATACTCATGACCTTGGCGGCGGTCTCCTCGGCGGTCTCCGACAGATAGATCGCGTTGCCATAGGACTTGGACATCTTGCGGCCGTCGGTACCCGGCACGCGCGCGCCCTCCTTGGCGATCATCGCCTGAGGCTCTTTCAAAAGCTCGCCGTACGTGTTGTTGAAGCGGCGCACGATCTCACGCGTGAGTTCCAGGTGCGGCAACTGGTCCTCGCCGACCGGCACGATGTCACCCCTGACGATGACGATGTCAGCGGCCTGCAGGAGCGGGTACATGAAGAACCCGACATTGCCGAGGTCTTTCTCGGTGATCTGCTCGCGCTGTTCTTTGTAGCTGGGAACGCGTTCGAGCCAGGCCATGGGTGCGACCATCGAGAGGTACATCGTGAGCTCGGCCACCTCGGGTACGTCCGACTGCCGGTAGATCGTGGCCTTCTTCGGGTCGATACCGGCCGCCACCCAGTCGAGCACCATCTCCTCTGTATAGCGACGCACCCCGGAGGTGTCGGCCCAGTCGGAAGTAAGCGCATGCCAGTCGGCCACGAAATAGTATGCCTCGTAGGCATCCTGCAGCTCCCGCATGTTCATGAGGTTGCCGAACCAGTGGCCGAGGGTCAATCGGCCGGTTGGACGGTAGCCGGTAAGCACGCGTTTCTTCGTCATGAAAGGAACAGTCTCCTCGGTTCGCGAACGGTCGGTCAGTATCATACCGCAGGTAAAAGCCGTTGCGGAGCTACCGTCTAGCCGAAAGAAGCCCCTGTCAGCAGCTTGAGCAGTGGGTCGACCGTCACGCTGAAATACGCGCCCACTATGTCGATGTGGAAGACCTGCGGGAGTATCAGCAGCGCGCCGAAGACGATCATGATGCCGTACCGCTCGAAACGGTGGTAGTGATGCAACGCCTCGTCACTGAGGAAGACGGGCAGGACCCGCGATCCGTCCAGCGGCGGGATCGGGATGAGGTTGAAGAACATCAACACGAGATTGAAGTACGCGATCAGAACGCACGCTATCCAAAGCCAGTCGACGACACCTCCGGCCGCTATGCCTCCGACCTCCATGACGACACCGATCGCTCGCGAGGCGAGCCCGGCGGTAACAGCAAGGATGAGATTGGTCGCGGGTCCGGCCAATCCGGTCAGTAACATGCCTTTTCGGTAATCTTTGAAGTAGCCCGGGTTGATCGGCACGGGCTTGGCGTAGCCGAACGGCGGCAGACCTCCAGCCGAGAGCAGGAGCGGGAGCAGCACCGTGCCAAAGGGATCAACATGCTTGATCGGATTCAGTGAGAGGCGACCGCGCGACTTGGCGGTCGGATCGCCCAGACGGTACGCCATGTACCCGTGTGCGACCTCATGCAACACGATGGACGGGATGGCGATGGCGAACATCAGGACGCGTAGGACGATATCGGACATGGGCGCCTTTCGGGTCAGCCGTTCGCGTGTTTGCGCGCAAGTCGGCGCAGGTTCGAAAGCTCGGCCTCGCGGCCTACGGCGCGTCCGTCCAATCGATCAGCGAGCGCCTCGCCCAGGATAGCAGAGAAGTATGGTCCCGGCGTCAGCCCCAAAGCGACAAGGTCCTCACCTGTCACAGCCGCATCTACGGCTGAGAGCACCTCCACGAACCGACCGATCCGTTCGCGTCCCGTCGCGTCCGATGTAGCCCACAGATAGATGAGCGTCTCCGACGGCAACTCGGCAAGCAGTCGGTACAGGCGACTGTCACGCATCCCGCGACGGTCACGCAGTCGCACTAAGACGGTGTCGCGCTTCTCGGCAGCTGTGATGATCGGGGTACCGTACTCGCGGCCGAAACGCATCCACAGCGTCCAATGCTCCGCCACAGCCCTTGGGACGGTGGCGCCGAAGGGGACCAGCAGCGTGATCCGACGACGCGGCTCGCGGACGAACGAAGCTGCGAGCGTACGGTACGCGGCTTCGGTCAGCTCGAGCTCGTCCAGCACCCGGGCCGGTCGCGCACCCTCGGGCAGCAACAGTTCCAGCGCGCCGAGTTCATGGAGTCGGCGCATGATAGGAGCGACAGAGTCCTCATCGATGATGTCGAGTATCTCTTCGCGAATGCGTGCACCACTCACTTCATCCAGCATCTGCATATCGATGGCCTGGCGCAGCAAGGCCTCGGTCGATGGATCGATCGTGAAGCCGTAGCGGAGCTCGAATCGCGCTGCTCTGAGCACGCGCGTCGGGTCTTCTACGAACGACAACGAATGGAGCGCCCGGATCACGCCGCGCTCAAGATCATGCAGACCGCCGAAGGGGTCGGCGAGGACGCCGAAGCACTGGGCGTTGATGCATGCCGCCATCGCATTGACCGAGAAGTCACGGCGGAACAGGTCCTGCCGAAGCGACGAACGCTCCACCGTGGGGAGTGCGCCCGGGCGAGTGTAGTACTCGGTGCGGGCGCTCGTGATGTCCACGTGCAGCGTCTTACTCAAGATCAGCACTGCGGTACCGAAGCGCTTATGCACGCGCACCCGTGCACCCAAACGACCGGCGGCGCATTGGGCGAACGCCAGCCCGTCTCCCTCGATGACGACATCGATGTCGAGATTCGGCCTGCCCAGAAGCATATCTCGAACGAAGCCTCCGACCACATGTGCGCGCAGACCGTCCTCATCGGCAAGACGGCCCAGCTCTGCCACGGCCTGACGGGCCGAGGCGGGCAGGAGGTGGTCGAAGGACGCCATGAAGCGTCTGGACGCTTCACTCCGCTCCCGCGTCATCGCACGGTCCAGGTACGACTCGCCATGTTCCGCGCGGAGCAGGTCCTTGCGCGTCACGATGCCAAGGAGCTCCCCCTCCTCGGCGACAGGGACGCGCCCGATCCCGGCACGGGCAAGCAAACGCTCAAGCTCGCCAAGATCGGTCTCCGGGCTGACAACGCGCGGCTGGCGCGCCATGAAGCCGGTCACGGGAGCGTGGTCCAGCCCGTGTCGCACGGCCTTGTCGACGTCCTTGCGCGTCACCAGGCCGACCAGCGCACCGTCATCGATGACCGGAAGTCCCCCATGACCCCAGGTCGCCATCAAGCGCCCCGCCTCCGCCATCGTCGTCTGCGGTGTGATCGTGTGGACCGGCGAGCTCATGATGTCTTTCGCACGCAACGGCGGCGGCACTTCGGCCTCCAGGGCGTCGCGAAGGCGAGCCAGCGCCTCCTCGGGTGTGATGTGCTTCAGGGCCGCCGACGCAGCCTGGGGGTGTCCCCCACCGCCGAGATGGCCGAGCACGGCGGCGATGTCTATCTCGGCCACACGGGAGCGGCCGACGATATGTAGCCGCTCGGGCATGCGCACCACCGCGATGGCGACCCGGTAACCGAGGTCCTCGCACAGGTAGTGGGTAAGGACACTCGCCGAGTCGACATACGCGTCGGTCACCGCCGTGCCTACAGCGATCTCCTGCCCGTGAATGTCCCAGACCTGCAGCGAGTCCAGCACCGCCTCGAGCAGGACCCGTTGCCCGGGCGTCAATGCACGCGCGAGAAAACGCACCACGACCTCGAGGTCCGCGCCGGCCGACATAAGGAAGGCGACTGCTTCGGCGTCGTACGCTGTCGTGTTGGGATAGGTCAAAGACCCCGTGTCCTCATGTATCCCGAGAAGCATCACGCTTGCTTCCAGCGGCGTCACGGCGATACCGCGCTGATGGATCTCGTGCACAAGGATCGAGGTCGCTGCCCCCACATCCATCGAGTGGTCGTCGGCGACCACGAGATCCCCCTCGGCACGGGGATGGTGATCGTAGACGATGATCTCCACGCCCGGGCGGCGTAAGATCTCCCCGACCTCTCCGACACGACCCGCATCCCGCGTGTCCACCATGATGACGCGCTCGATAGCCTCCGGGTCGATCGCCCGCACGTCAATGAACTCGAGGAACTCCTCATGCAGGTTGTGGAAGTCCCGCACGTTCGCGTTCTGACTGCCGAGAAAGACCGCTTTGGCACCGCGGTAGAGTTTCGTCGCTGCGATCATCGCGGCGTACGCATCGAAATCAGGGTTCGCATGCCCGACGACAAGCTGCGTCGCATCAGGCGTCCGCGTCTGTTTGCGACGCAGCACCGTCTACACCTCGTGAAAGAGTGGTGGCGGATTGACGGGGGTATCGGACATACGAAGAGCGGCTTTGAAGCGCGCCTCCGCTTCCGGCAAGCACGATGCATCGCTCGTGTACAACGTGGCGATCACGTCCCCGGCCTCGACCCGGTCGCCCACCTTGTGCTCCATCACCAGTCCGGCTCCCAGATCGATCTCATCTTCCTTGTGCGCTCTCCCGGCGCCCAGCGCCATCGCCGAACGACCCACGCCTTCGGCATCGAAACCCGCGACATACCCATCCCGGTCCCCGGTCACCATGTGCATGATCGGCGCAAGCACCAGCAACCCGGGGTCGTCCACGATCCGGGCGTCACCGCCTTGAGCCGTCACCCATGCGCGAAACGTCTCAAGAGCGCGCCCGGAGGCGATGGAGTCCAGGAGTCTGTCCCGGCCATCTTCCTCGTCGGTCGCGACACCACCGAGCACGAGCATCTTCGAGCCAAGGGCGAGACAGAGTTCCGTCAGATCCCCGGGGCCCTCACCCTGTAACGTCGCTATCGCTTCGCGCACCTCGAGCGCATTGCCCACCGCTCGGCCCAACGGTTGGTCCATATCACTCATCACGCACACGACGGTGCGCCCTAAAAGCTCACCCACCCGCGTGAGTTCGGCCGCCAGCTCCCGGGCCTGTTGCTCGGTCTTCATGAACGAGCCGGAGCCTGTCTTCACATCAAGTAAGATCGCGTCAGCTCCACCCGCGACCTTCTTGCTGATGATCGAACTCACGATGAGCGGGATCGCCGGGACCGTACCGGTCACGTCACGCAACGCATACATCTTCTTGTCCGCAGGATCCACATCCGCGCTCTGCGCGATCACCGCGACGCCGATATCACGTACCTGCCTCTTAAACACCTCCGGGTCGAGTGTGACCGAGAAGCCCGGTATCGACTCAAGCTTATCCAGTGTCCCGCCCGTATGACCGAGACCTCGTCCGCTCATCTTCGCAACGGGAACGCCGCAGCTCGCGACCAACGGCGCGAGCACCATCGTGGTGGTGTCGCCGACACCACCGGTGGAATGCTTGTCGACCTTGATACCGGGGACTCCCGACAGGTCGACCCTGCGGCCGGATGCGGTCATGGCCTTGGTGAGCGCCACGGTCTCATCGCCGTCCAAGCCGTTGAGAAGCGCGGCCATCAGCCAGGCGGCCATCTGGTAGTCGGGCATCTCGCCGCTCACGAACCCGTCCACCAGTCGCTGCAGCTCCTCGGCGCTGTGCCTTCCGCCGTCACGTTTCAACTCGATGAGTTCGAGCACCGATCTCATATGCCGCTCGCCTCCGCCAAAAACGATCTCCCGCGGTCACACCGGTTCGGCAGACCGTAGAAGTCCAGCACCGTCTCACCGATATCGCCGAAGGTCTCACGCACGCCAAGCGCTGCACCGCGGTCGACACCCTTTACCTTCACGATCAGTGGCGTGTACTCACGACTATGGTCTGTCGACGGCATCGTCGGATCGCAACCGTGATCGGCAGTGACGATCAACAGGTCGCCCTCGGCCATCGCCTCAAGAAGCTCGGGCATGCGCGCGTCCACTTCCTCCAGACTACGTGCGTACCCATCCGCATCATTGCGATGCCCCCACAGCATGTCGAAGTCCACAAGATTCGCGAACACGAATCCTTGCTCGTCTCTGCTCACTTCCTCGACCAGCTTACTGAATCCGTCCATGTTGTCGGTGACATGCGGGGAGGACGTGATGCCCTGCCACCCGAAGATGTCGCCTATCTTACCGACACCGAAGACCGGTATACCCGCCTGCTGAAGGAGATCGAGGACGGTCGGCTCGAACGGCTTGACCGCGTAGTCTTTCCTGCGATGGGTCCGCACGTAGTGTCCGTCCGTATCCGGACCGATGAACGGACGCGCGATCACGCGTCCGACACAGTGCTCGCCCTTCAGCATCTTTCGGGCGATCTCACACACCTCGTAGAGCCGCTTAAGGCCGAACACCTCCTCGTGACACGCGATCTGAAAGACGGAGTCGGCTGACGTGTACACGATCGGTCTGCCGCTCGCAACGTGCTCATCGCCGAGATCATCGATGATGACCGTGCCGCTCGCCGTATAGTTGCCGAGCACTCCGGGGACACCCGCCTCGGCGATGAACTCCTCGATGACCTCCTGTGGGAAGCCATCGGGATACGTTGGGAAAGCATGCTCCAAGACAAGCCCCATCATCTCCCAGTGGCCCGTCGTGGTGTCTTTACCCGCTGAACGCTCGGCGTTCTTGCCCCACGACGCGGTCGGAGCATCCGTGGGTGGCACACCCATGATCTCCGTCACATTGCCAAGACCCATGGCCCCCAGGTACGGCATCTTAAGTCCGCCGACAGCGCGCGATATATTGCCGAGGGTGTTGGAGCCTACATCTCCGTATTCAGCCGCATCAGGCAGCGCACCGGCGCCGACGCTATCGAGAACAAGCACGATGGCTCGGCGTGCGTGGTTGCCCTGCGACACGATGACCTCCCTCTTGTGCACAGGTCCGTCAGACGACGACCCGCTCGATCTCCTCGACGCTCGTCACGCCCTGTGCGACCTTCTCGAGCGCGTCACGCCGCATCGTCTGCATGCCATTGCCGAGCGCGACTTCGCGCAGCTGCTCCGAAGGCGCCTGTTTCAAGAAGAGCCTCCGCACTTCGTCGGTCATCTCCATGATCTCGAACAGTCCGATACGCCCGCGGTAGCCGGTGCCGAAGCACTCATCACAGCCTATCGGCCCATACGGCTTGACACTCTCCGCTTCCGCGGCACTGAAGCCTATCGAGACCAGCTCCGCTTTCGATACGCGTACGCGCTTCTTGCATTGCGGACAGAGGCGACGAGCAAGTCGCTGTGCGATGACACCGACGAGCGCAGAACTTGTCACATAAGGAGCGACCTCCATATCCACAAGCCGTGTGAGAGTGGACGGAGCGTCGTTGGTGTGTATCGAGGACAACATGAGGTGTCCGGTCAGCGCGGCACGGATCGCGATCTCCGCGGTCTCCGGGTCCCGGATCTCCCCCACCATGACGATATCGGGATCGGAACGAAGAACGGTCCGCAGCAGACGCGAGAACGAAAGACCGATGCCGGGATTGACCGCCATCTGGGTGATACCGTTTATCTGGTACTCGATCGGGTCCTCGATGGTGATGATCTTTCGAGAGATCTGGTTCAACTGCAGTAGTCCCGCATACAAAGACGTCGTCTTGCCAGAACCCGTCGGACCCGAAACCAGTACCGCACCGAACGGCCGCGACAGGAAACGCTGCACGATCTCCAGGTGCAGAGGCGACATACCCAAGTCCTCCAGGCTATGCACCCGGTCGTCTTGGTTCAGGATGCGGATCACGATACTCTCACCCTGTGGCGTTGGCAGCGTGGCGACGCGAAAATCGATAGCACGACCGTTCACCATCACCGCGATACGACCGTCCTGCGGCCGTCTGCGCTCGGCGATGTCCATCTCTGCCATGACCTTGATCCGGCTGATCAGCCCCGCCTTCGCACTCAATGGCAGCTGCATGACCTCATGCAAGACGCCATCGATGCGATAGCGGATGCGCACGCCTTTGTCGCCCGGTTCGATATGGATGTCGCTCGCATCGTCAGAGACGCCCTCCCGGATCATCTGGTTCACGAGACGAACGATCGGGACGTCCTCATCGCCAGTGAGCACTTCATCGGACACTTCCTCATCATCCGGAGCAAACATGATGTCTTGCACCGCGTCCGCTGAGGCGACGTACTTCTCGATGGCGTATTGGATCTGTGTCGCCGTCGCTACGACCGGCATCACGCTCATCCCGGTCTGGAGTCTCACATCATCGATCGCCTCGACGTCGAGCGGGTCAGCCATAGCAAGCACGATCGACTCACCGTCAAAGCCAACGGGTATCACGAGATGACGACGCGCAAGGCGTTCCGGGATCATAGAGACAGCAGCGCGATCGAAAGCATATGACGTCATGCTGATGAACGGGTAGTCTTTCTGCTCTGCAAGCGTGCGGCCGATGTCCTCCTCACTCAGAACCAGTGTCCGGACAAGCACCTGTCCGAGCTTGCCGCCTTCCACACGTTGACGCGCCAAAGCCTCATCAAGCTGCTCGACGGTAAGAAGACCGCTTCTCATCAAGATCTCGCCTATGCGTTCGCGTGAGTACGACACGCCGCCTCCCGGTCCTGTGGGTCACACATACATTCTTGCCCGCATGGGCTTCAGACAAGCGCCATCATGCACTACGACCTGCTCATTGTCCGCAAGACCTTGCGTGCGCTCACTCTCTGAATCGTAACAGAAGAGGCGACGCATACGCGTCGCCTCTCGCGAGTTGACAGAGCTGTTGGTTTATCGAATGGAATCGGAGATGACCCTGCCGATGAGTTTGCCTGCCACTACTTCCGTAGACGGCATCGATCCTGCGAGTAGCACACGAGCCTCGGCGACGCGATCGACTCTGACGTCCGGTGTGCACCGCAGCAGATCGATGACACGGCGAATGATCTCGATGGTCGCCTCATCCGGAGTCCGGATGGCCACGGCCGCACTGTGTGCAGTTTGCGTATGCAGGTATTCGACGGCTCGCCGTACCTGCTCTTCGGAGATGATCATGGGTGATATATCGGCCACACCTGCGGCTCACTTAAGCAACACCGTGCGCCCAACGCGTATGTTCGTTAGAACACGAGTAGTCTGGAGATCACATCCAGACCCGCTATCAGCGGACCGACTCCACCGACAACAACGATGAGACCCGCGACCAACGCTACCGCACAAGCAACGCGACCCGAGAAACGTGTTCCCGCCGGGATGTTCTCTTCTGTCTCCACTCCACGCGTGTACATCGAGCGGATCACGGCTCCGTAGTAGCCGAAGGACACGACCGACCCGATCACACCGATGACCGCAAGCCAGGTCAGATCAGCGGACACCGCTGCAACGAACACGAACAGCTTGCCCCAGAACCCGATCAGCAGCGGTATACCGGTAAGTGACAGCAGCGCGGCCACCATCGCCGCCGCCAGGAACGGAGCCTCAGCGGCGAGACCCGACAACCCCCCGATGCTGCCGTCCCACCCGGGACGTCGTTCACGCACTGCCTCGGCCACGAAGAACGCGGTAGCGACACCCACGGCGTAGGTGAGGGCGAACAGCGCCGTCGCCTGATAGCCGGTCACTCCCGCAGCAAGTCCGATGAGTCCATATCCAACCTGCGCGATCCCGGAGTAGCCGAGCATCCGGCCAAGTGAGCTCTGTCGCAGCGCGCCGAGATTCCCCAAGATTATCGATGCTGCAGCCATGACCGCGATCGCAAGGGTCGCTGTAGGGAAACGACCTTCGTTGAACATGCCGGCGGGAAACAGCAGCAGCAGCGCCATCAAGGCGCCGATCTTGGGCGCAGAGGCCAAGAATCCGGCCACAGAAGCGTCCGCAGTCTCGTAGACGTCGGGAGCCCAGGAGTGGAAGGGCACGGCGCCAAGCTTGAACGCGAAGGCGGCAAGCACGAGCACCATCCCGAACGCAGCAGCACGCGATCCACCGTCAACGATCTCAAACAATCGGACGTAACCAGTCGTGCCGTACACGCCGTATATGACCGCGAGACCCAAGACCGTGAAACCCGCAGCCACGCCACCTTGCACGAAGTAGCGCAGCGCGGCCTCATCCGAACGTCGACTCGCCGCAGCGGACACCAAGGCATACCCCGCAAGCGCAACGACCTCGAGCGCAAGGATCGCGGGCAGAAGATCTAATGTGGACGTAAGCAACTGGATCGCGACGGCACTCAGCGCAGTGATACCCGCCACCGTTCCGCCACGAGACGTGGAAATCGCCCGACGCCATCCTGAAGCCACCGATAGTCCCGCGAGCAGGTAGACCACGCTCGCTACTGTGGAGAAGCCTCCCCCGCCGAGGAACATCCAACCGAACGCGGGACTTATCGAGACCTTCACCGCAGACCATGCGCACACGACCGCCGCGACCATCAGGGCGACAGCGATAACACCGACACCTAAAGCCCGGTGCTTAGCAGCCTCGGCTGCCAGACCGACAACGACACCGATCAGCACGACCGCTCCGGGGATCCAAAGCACGGTGGGGGTCACGAACTCCATCTACTGCCCGCCTCCCAAAGCCATCGAAAGGACGCGGCTCGCCGCATCGGTCACCGACAACACCGTCCCCGGCCACAGACCCAGACCGACGATGCACACCACGAACGATGCAGCGATCAACCGCTCACGCACACCCAGGTCAGATATCCCCTGCCACTCGGCCGATGGCTCACCGTGTGCGACTGCACGCACGGCGTACAGGTTGTACGCAGCGCCGAGAATGACGCCCACACCGATCGGCGCGATCCACCAGCCGAATCTCCCGAACCCCTCCAGCACGCTCAGGAGTTCGCCCGGGAAGCCCGACAGACCGGGAAGCCCGAGGCTCGCAAGCGCTCCGAAGACGAACACCCCGCCCCACACAGGTATCTGCGATATCAGACCGCCGAAACGCGATATCTCACGCGTATGCGTGCGATCGTAGATCGCGCCCACTAAGAAGAACAGCAGACCGGAGACCACACCATGGCTCACCATGATAAGCATCGCAGCACCGATACCGAGCCGGGTGCCGGTCGACATCGCGAGCAACATGAAGCCCATATGAGCGACCGACGAGTACGCGACCAACCGTTTGAGATCCCGCTGACCGAGGGCGAGTATCGCTCCGTACACGATACCGATACCGCCCAGCACCGCCAGAACGGGTCCGGCAGCCGCGAACGCATCAGGTGCGACGGGAAGCGCTATGCGCAGCAGACCATAGCCTCCCATCTTCAGCAAGACGCCTGCGAGCATGATCGAGCCCGCTGTCGGAGCTTCCACGTGCGCGTCGGGCAGCCATGTATGCAACGGTACCACCGGCACCTTGACAAGCAGCCCCGCCGCAAGCAGCCAGAACACGAGCGTCTGCTTGTCCGCTGAGATCGCAGTCACTCCTCCGGCCAGCGATCCCAATGGCGATGACACAAGGAGCGTGATGATGCCCACGAGCATCAGCGCCGAGCCTGCGAACGTGTAGATGAAGAACTTGAACGCGGCAGCACGTCGGTTCTCGTGACCCCACACCGAGATCAGGAAGAACATCGGGATGAGCACGGCTTCCCATGCGACGTAGAAGAGGATGACGTTGTCCGCCAAGAAGACGGTCATGACGGCCGCCTCAAGGCAAAGCAACAGCGCATGATGTGCGGCAGCGTGCTCGTGTACCTCCCACGAGGTGAGAACGGCGATCAGGCCGAGGAACCCGGTGAGCACGACGAGTGGCAACGACAGACCGTCAACCGCAAGGCTCAACACTCCCAGACCCTGAGCACTGCTGATGACCCACCTGATGCACTCCCCACCTTCGGCATTCCACGCGAAAGCCAGGTAGACGGTCACGGCGAATGTCGCGAACGCGAACATCGCCGACACTCGTCGCGCGCCTCCCGACTCTCCACGTCCGGCGAGGGCGACAACGAGCGCACCTGTAAGCGGTATCGCGATGGGAAGTAGTACGTTCATGCCTACCTCCCTCCCCAACCGATGACGAGCGCGGTCAAAAACACGATACCCGCACCCACCATCGCCGCCGCCAGGTCGATCTGACCGGTCTGGAGCCCGGCCGCCAAACGCCCCGCGCCCACCGCCAGCTTCCCGACGCCGTTGACCGCGCCATCGATAAGCCTCCGGTCGATCGCGTCATAGACCTTCTCGGCGAAAGACCTGGCAGGTCGCACGAACAGTCTCGTGAGCAGCGCATCAACGCCGAATGCATTGGCGGCAGTGGGGTATACGGCTCCCAGACGTGTTTCAAGTACCGTGTCCGCGGACGGACCCCGCCGGTAGAACGACCAGCCCACGGCAACGCCTGTGAGAGCCACCAGCGCCGACACGATCGCGACGACCGGCTCCAGCGCACCATGCCCGCCGAGCAGTTCTGCAAGCGAGCCTCCCGCAAACCCCAGTCCCACCGCGCCTGCGGCAAGCACCATCAGCGGTAGCGTCATGGTCCACGGCGACTCGTGAGGATGTCCTTGCCCTCGGAAGTCGCCCGCGAACGCCAGAAGCGTCGCTCGCGTGATGTAGAACGCCGTCATCAGGCTCGCCAGCACGAGCACCGCACCGGCGACCGGCGAGGCGACCCACGCCGCGTGGATGATGCCGTCTTTGGAGAAAAAGCCCGCCAACGGCGGAATGCCCGCAAGCGCTCCTGCGCCCAGCACCCAGGTCACCATCGTCACCGGCATCACGCGACCCAGTCCGCCCATCTCGTGCAGGTCTTGCGTCCCGGCCGAGTGGATCACACTGCCGGAGCCGAGGAAGAGCAGCGCTTTGAAGGCAGCGTGCGTCACCAGGTGGAAGATGGCGATCTGCCACTGTCCGGCGCCGAGCGCCACGAACATGAAGCCGAGCTGGCTTATCGTCGAGTAGGCAAGGACACGCTTGATGTCGCGCTGCGCGATGGCAGCCATCGCGGCGCCGAGCGCCGTGATGAGCCCGACCCACAACATGACCTGCAACGCGATCTCCGACGCGGCGAACACCGGCCACATCCGGGCTACCAGGAAGACGCCTGCGGCAACCATCGTCGCCGCGTGGATCAGTGCCGAGACCGGCGTAGGACCTTCCATCGCCTCGGGCAACCAGATGTGCAGAGGGAACTGCGCCGACTTGCCCGCCGCTCCGGCGAAGAGCATGAGCGCCGCCAGTGTAGCGACGGCGACCGGAAGCGTACCCACCGCAGTGTTCACTGTGGCGATGTCCGCCGTACCCGCGTTCGCCCACAAAAGCGCGATGCCCAGCAGGAAGCCGACGTCACCGATACGCGTCACGATGAACGCTTTCATCGCGGCGTTCGCCGCAGCGGGTTTGCGGTACCAGAAGCCGATGAGCAGATAGCTACACGCGCCCACGAGTTCCCACGCGGCGAACAGACCGACCAGCGTAGTGGAGATCACAAGCCCGGTCATCGCTGCGCTGAAAACAGAGACCAACGCGAAGTAGCGAGCCTGCGCGGGGTCCTCGGCCATGTATCCGACCGAGAAGAGCACGACCATCGCCGAGACGACACCCACGACCGTGAGCATCACGGCAGCAAGCGCATCGACCGACGCGCCCACTGCGATGGACCGGGCGCCCTGCGCGAGCCAGGACACACTCACTATCGCAGGATCGGATCCTGCGCCTGCAAGCCCCGCCACGCCCGTCGCAAGAACCGTAAGGGGGCCGACCAGCGCAAGCCAGCGCGTCAACGGGACCGCGCGACGTCCCCCGAGGGCGATGACGAACGCCAGCGTCGCGGGGACGAGTACGGCGATCCACGGCTGTTGCACCAATATCGACATCAGCCGGTCACCTCCTCGAACTCCTCGACACGCGAACGCCCGGTGCGGCGCACCGACGCGATGAGAAGCGCGAGCCCGAGCGCGGCCTCAGCCGCGGCCAAGACAAGGACCATCACACCGACCGACTGAGTCGTCGCCGGGTCATGACCGTTCAAGGTCGAAAGCGCGACCAGCAAGACGTTGGCAGAACCCAACATCAGTTCGAGACCGATCAGCAGGGCGATGATATCCCGACGCGAGAGCACCACGAACAGACCGATACCGAACACGACCGAACACGCGACCAGCATGCTCATCGTCCGTCCTCCTTGCCCACGATGGCCAGGACGGCGAGCACCGCGACGAGCAGCAGACCGCCTACGATCTCAAAGGGCACCAGATAGTGGCCCAAAAGTGTTGCGGCCAGTGCAGCGGGATCGGAAGTTCCTGTGGGCGGCACGAGCACATCGAACTCGGACCACAACATCATCATGATCAGGATCGCTACTCCGATCGCGGTGGTAGCCGACCCCCAGTCGAAGCGGATGTCCATCAGCACCCGGTCTTCGTCGGCACGACGCACGATCATCAGCGCGAAGAGCACGAGTATCAGCACGCCACCGACGTAGACGAAGACTTCCGCCACAGCGAGAAAAGCGAGACCGAAGTAGAGAAAGCAGGCAGCGACGCCGAGCAGGAAGACACCGAATGCGAGGGTGAGACGCAGCGCCTCACGGCACAACATCACGCCGACCGCCCCCCCGAGGAGGAGTAGCAGTGCGAACACGTATGCAACAGTCGCGCTCATGACGCCTCCCCCGCTTTGCGTGGCGGCGCCGGGCACGCCGGCGATGTGATGCCGTCACGACCAGTTGAACGCGTCCCGCCCCCGTCGCGCAACATCTCTCCCTTGTCGAAGACCATCAGCTCGCGATGGTAGAAAGACAGCTCGTACTGGCCGCTGTGCTGCAGTGCACCGGTGGGGCACTGCTCGGCACAGAGACCACAGAAGCAGCACTTGGTGAGATCGAGTTCGTACGTGGTAAGGCAACGCGCACCCGGTTCGTCGCTGCGCTCCACCTTGATCGCATAGTCCGGACACACCCGCGCACAGAACGTGCAACCCACACAGACCTCGGACTCGCATCGCAAGCAGCGCATGGCCTCGGCCATAGCCTGCTCTCGCGTGAGTCCCGGCTCGACCACCCGAAAATCAGTGACCCGCTCCTCGGGATCGGCGAGCTCGATGACCGCTCTACGCCGCTCCGGCTCAACGTAATCGAAATCAACCGGACCATATTTCTCGAGAACCGGTACCGGTCGCGGAACGCGACCCTCGGTCAACGACTGTCCTTCAAGATAGCGGTGGACCGAAGTTGCAGCCTCGTGCCCTGTCGCGATCGACCCGATAGCGCTCCCGGGACCGGTGACGACCTCCCCGCACGCGAAGACTCCCGGCGCCGATGTCGTGAAGTCCGTACTATCGACGACCAGCTGGCCTCTGCCCGAGACGAGCAGCGCCGTACCACTCACAAGATCATCGAGCACGGCGGCCTGACCTATGGAGAACACGACGACGTCGGTCTCGATGTCGGTCATCTCTTCACCGTAGGTCGGCGAGAAGCGGCCGGACTCATCGAACACCGACAGACAGGGCCGCATCCGCATCCCGGTGACCTTGTTCTCGCTACTCAGCACCTCCACGGGACCAAGCGAGCACATCGCGATGACACCTTCATCGATGGCCTCCTCGATCTCCCACGGATGGCACGGCATCTCGTTATCGCCCTCAAGGCACGCCAGCTTCACTTCTGAAGCACCTACGCGCAACGCGCAACGCGCAACGTCAACGGCCACGTTGCCGCCACCGATGACGAGGACTCGCTTACCTGCGACCCCTGCCTCGCCGAGGTTGTTGGCGGCCCACAAAAACTCCAGCGCCCCGATGACACCTTCCGCGTCGGTGCCTGGCAGCGGCAGGATGCGGCTCTGCTGCAAGCCGACCGCCACCAACACTGCATCGTTGTCACGCATGATATCGGCGAGCATGACGTCCTTGCCGACTTTCACACCGCAATGCAGATCCAGTCCCATTGCGACGATGTTGTCGATCTCGTTGTAGAGCACGTCACGCGGAAGGCGGTATGACGGCACGCCGGTAGACAGCGCGCCCCCCGGCTTAGACTCCCCCTCATACATCGTCACGGTGTAACCCAGACGCATCAGATCGTGGGCCGCGGTCAGGCCGGAGGGTCCGGCGCCGACGATCGCGACTCGCTTGCCGCGCGTCTGCGGCAGCGGCTTGATCCGTTCGGACGCCACCTTGCGATACTCCTCGTACGCAAAGCGGTGCAACGGCCGGATCGAGATCGGTTCATCGTAGCGAGTGCGGCGGCACGCGGTCTCACACGGGTGGTGACAGATGCGGCCGAGCACGCCCGGCAAGATGTTGCGCTCGCGAACAAGCTCATAGGCCTCGGGCACCCGGTCATCGGCGATCAGGAAGGCCTGGCCACGAGCATCCACGTTCGCGGGGCAGTTACCTATGCACGGCGAAAGGCGCTCAGTGCGATACAGCTCGTCGATCACGCCGTTGTACTCGTCCGGTGGCGCCGAGATGATATCTATCGAATCCCGACCCAACGCCCCACGCAGGTATAGCGGTCCGCGCCAACGATCACTGAGTGTCAGTTTCTCGTCAGGATATCGCACAGTCGTCGGTGTGCGGGTCGCGGCTCTGGCGGTGATACCGAGGCCGGTCAACACGGAGAGCGCACCCTGGAAAAAGCCCTTCACGCCGGGAGCATACTCGTCAGATACCGACTCGGGCACCTTGAGTCTGTCGCGTTCTACAGCCATGCAGCGATCACCCCCGCGACGAGAAGCTGAACGAGCGCGATCGGTGTGAGCATCTTCCAACAGAACTCCATCAGCTGGTCCTGGCGCATCCGCGGCAGCGTCCACTTCACCCACATGATCACGGTCATGAGCAGCGAGGCTACCGCAATGAACGCGACGATGCCCAGCGCCCCGGGTAGCAGGTGATAGCCACCCAGGAACATTGCCGCGCCAAACAGACTGGCCGAGATCATCGCGCCGTACTCACCCATCATGAACACGGCCCACCGGATCCCGGCGTAGTCGGCGAAGTACCCGGCGACGAGTTCTGACTCCGCCTCGGGGATGTCGAAGGGCCCGCGGTTCATCTCGGCGATCGATGAGATCAGGTAGACGATGAAGCCGACGAACGTCGCCGGTATCCACCACCACTGCCATGCGTCCATCACGCCGACCGGTCGAAGTGTGCCCGCAAGGACAAGCACCGAGAGCACCGACAGTGACCTGGGTACTTCATAGCTGACCATCTGCGCGGCAGCGCGAACACCGCCGAGCGCAGACAAGGTGTTGTGCGACGCCCATGCCGAAAAGAGGATGCCGAGTACACCGATCGACGGAACAGCAAGGAAGAAGAACACCCCGACGCTCGCATCGAACGGCGCCCAACCGGCCGCAAACGGGATCACCGCGATCGACATAGCCACCGGGGCGAAGACCGCGAGCGGCGCGTAGCGGAAGAACGGTTCGTCGGAAGCGTCGGGCACGATGTCTTCTTTCACGAGCAGCTTGAGTACGTCGGCGACCATCTGCAGCGAGCCTGCGGGCCCGATCTGCTGCGGCCCGAGGCGCAACTGGATGCGGGCGGCGACCTTACGCTCCCACCACACGCCGATGATCGCGCCGACCGCGACCACGAGCACCGCCGCGACACCCCATACGACTCCCCACAAAAAGCTCACCGGTCCACCTCCCCGAAGACGGGGTCAAGCGAACCTAAGATCACGATAAGATCGGACAGCGTATGCCCTTCGGCCAGCTTGGGAAGCAGCGCGAGGTTGCAAAACGCCGGTGAGCGCACCTTCATGCGATACGGCCGCGGCGTACCGTCAGACACCAGATAGACGCCGAGAGAACCGCGCGCGCTCTCGATGTGGTCGTAGGCTTCTCCGGGAGGCGGTGCGAGCAGCCGCGGGACGGCCTCGGCCATCACCGGACCGGGCTCCATCTGATCGAGCGCCTGCTCGATGATATGGCAGCTCTCGATGCACTCCCACAGGCGGACCCGTGCACGATCGTAGCAGTCACCGTTCGACCCGACCGGCACGTCGAAATCCAGACGCGGGTAGATGCTGTAGGCGCTATCCCGGCGAAGGTCCCAGCTCACGCCCGAACCGCGGGCGACAGGCCCCGATGCTCCCCATGCGACCGCGTCTGGCGCTGACAGCACCCCGATACCCTTCATGCGCTGACGTGCGATCACGTTGCCGAAGAGCAGCCGATCGACCTCGGCCATGGCTGCGGGATGCGTGCGACAGAAGGCACGCACGTTGTCGGCCCAACCAACGGGTGTGTCCATCGACACGCCGCCCGGGCGTACATAGTTGTAGGTCAGACGCGCGCCGCACAGCTGCTCGAACAGATCGACGACCTGCTCGCGCTGATTGAACGTGTACATGAACACGCTGGTCGCTCCCGTGTCGGCGCCTGCGGGCCCGACCGACATCATGTGGCTTGCGATCCGCTGCAATTCGCACACGATCACGCGGATGTACTCGGCACGCTCCGGCACGCGAATACCGGCGAGCCGCTCGACCGCGCGGCAGTACGCCCAGTTGGCATACATCGAGCCGACGTAGTCCAGACGGTCGGTCAGCGGCACGATCTGCAGGTAGGTTCTGTTCTCGGCCATCTTCTCGATGCCGCGATGCAGGTGGCCGATAACGACCTCGGAGTGCCGTACGACCTCACCGTCGAGTGTGACGATGACGCGGCACACCCCGTGTGTGGAGGGGTGCGCCGGACCTATGTTGACAACGAGCTCTTCAGACAAAGCACACACCTCCTAGATGTAGTCGGGACGGCGGATCATCCGCTCGTCTTCGTAGTCTTTTCTGAGCGGGTAGCCTACCCAGTCGTCCGTGAGCAGGATGCGACGGAGATCTGGATGGCCTTCAAAGATGATGCCGAACATGTCGTAGACCTCGCGCTCCTGCCAGTCGGCGGCAGGCCACAGATCGTAGACAGACGAGATATACGGCTCTTCTCGTGAGACATAGGCCTTCAGGAAGATCCCTGCGCTCATCTTTCGCGACTGGATCCGATAGACGAGTTCAAAAGTCTCGCCGCGATCCACAGCGGTCACCATGCCGAGAAAGTCGAATCCCAAGTCACGCATGTCCGAAGCGGCCGAGTGCAGACGCTCGGGCGCAACCGTCAGCGACCCATCACCGAACTCGATCGAGAACAGCGGGCAGAGATCCGGGTACGTAGCGCAGAGGTGCTCGCGCAGCTTGTTGATGTTCACCGGTCCTCACCGTCTTCGGCCTCAGCGGCGAGGTCACCCTTACGGGGATCCTCAGGCCGGGGAAGTAGATACTCCACCTTGCGCTCGCGTCCAGATGCGATCGACTCACCCGCGACTTTCTTGCGCAGCTGGAAGATGGCGTCTTGCAGCGCCTCCGGTCGTGGCGGACATCCGGCGATGTAGACGTCCACCGGCAAGAACTCGTCGACGCCGCGAACCACAGAGTACGTGTCGTAGTAGAAGATACCGCCAGAGATCGCGCAGTTACCCATCGCGATGACCCACTTCGGTTCCGGCATCTGCGCGTAGAGGAGTTTCACTGCGGGAGCCATCTTATGGGTGATCGTGCCTGCCACCACCATGACGTCGGTGTGCCGAGGGTCAGGACGCGGGATCGTCCCGTGCCGGTCGAAATCGAACTTCGAGAACGACGCAGCGATCAGTTCCATGGCACAACACGCCGTGCCCATGGGCATCGTCCAGAGCGACTTGCCGCGCGACCAGTCCAAGATCGCGTCCACACTCGTGAGGATGATGCTCCCGCCCGGAGAGCGATCGAGCGCCTTGCCGAGGTCGTCTACGAGGGCCACCGTAGGGCTCCCTTCCGCCATGCGTAGTAAAGACCGAAGCTCAGGAAGAAGACGAAGGAGCCGACCTCGATTGCGCCGATCACCGAGCCCCTCACACCGGGAGCCACAGCGAACAGTAGGACTGTCTCTGCGTCAAAGATCACGAAGAGTAGCGCGATCGTGGAGAACCGCAGGTTGACTGGTCGCCATGGCGATCCCTGCTGCGGGATCCCGCACTCGTAGGCGGTGTTCTTGGCCCCACTTGGAGAACGCGGCGCAAGGAGCCGACTCACGCCGAAGAGAATGAGCAGTACGATGACCGGACCAGCAGCCAACCCCAGCACGAACAGAACGCTGTCTGAAGACGCAAACTGCACCGATCGCCCCCCATTCCTGCCAACTGGTTTTCGGCTTTATAGCATGAAGTCTGTGACATTGTAAACATTGTTACAATGTTATAATCTCTCGAACTTCCCTCACTCTTCAGCGAGTCGTTCCAGCTCCTCCACAGCGGCCAACCAGGCCTCCTCGAGTCTTGGCAGCGCCTGTTTGACCTCGCTATACGCCGTCATCATCTCGACAAAGTGCCTGTTGTCAGCGTACATCTCCGGTTCAGCGAGTTCAGCAAGCAACCGGTCATGCCGGGCGTGCGCCTCGGCCAGCGCCTTCTCGGCGTCTTTCTCTCGCAACTTCGCGTCCTTGCCCACACGATACAGTCGGTTGCGAACTTCTGCTTCGACACGTTTCTGCTCTTTGGTCTTGGGACCTGAAACGACCGTCTTCACCGGATCTTGACCGCGCGCGGGAGGCACATCCGCCTTTACGGCCCGGGCTGTACTCTCCCCCGCCGCGGCCATCTGCTCGCGCTT
Organism: Coriobacteriia bacterium; assembly: GCA_030655755.1. Classification (GTDB taxonomy): domain Bacteria; phylum Actinomycetota; class Coriobacteriia; order Anaerosomatales; family Anaerosomataceae; genus UBA2279. The sequence goes on along the minus strand of JAUSOQ010000072.1, from coordinate 6,346 downwards.
GAACAGATAGTAGTCGTAGTCGCCGTCGTAGAAGGTCACCCCGCCGTCTGCGACCTCGACGATCTTGGTCGCGATCGCACGGATGAGATGCCGGTCATGGGTGATGAGCGCAAGTGTGCCGCTGTAGGCCCGCAACGCCTGCTCGAGCACGTCACTCGACGCGATATCCAGGTGATTGGTGGGCTCGTCCAGGCACAGGAACGACGCCGGATGCACGAGCATCTTGGCAAGCGCGAGCCGTCCCCGCTCGCCACCCGAGAGCACACGTACCTTCTTCTGAACGTCGTCGCCATGGAACAGGAACGCGCCGAGAAGACGCCGCGCCTCCTGCTGCGTCCAACCGGGAGCTGCTGAGTCCAGCTCGGCAAGCACCGTGTTGCGACCGTCAAGGGCCTCGAGCTGGTGCTGCGCGAAGTAGGACACGGTGACCTTATGGCCGAGACGACGTGTCCCTGCGTCGGGATCTAAAACGCCCGCAAGCATCTTGAGCAGCGTGGACTTCCCGGCGCCGTTAGGGCCTACCAGGGCGATCTTATCTCCGCGATAAAGAGTGAAGTCGAGGCCTTTGTAGACGACAAGGTCGCCGTAGGCCTTGCGCACGCCCTCCAGACATATGACCTCTTCACCTGTACGCTCCGGCTGCGGGAACGCGAAGCGAACGGTCTTGCGCTCTTCGGGCAGCTCGATGATCTCTATCTTCTCGAGCATCTTCACCCGGCTCTGGACCTGCTTGGCTTTGGTCTGCTTGTAGCGGAAACGTTCGATGAATTGCTGCGTGTCAGCGATCTTGCGCTGCTGTTGGACGAAAGCCGCCTTCAACTGCTCAAGCGCCAGCTCCCTGGCGGCGAGGTACTGCTCGTAGTTGCCCTTGTAGACAGTGAGTCTGCGCTGGTCGATCTCGGCGACATGGTCCACGAAACCGTCCATGAACGCACGGTCGTGGCTCACCAGGATGATCCCGCCGTCATAACCGCGCAGGAATCCTTCAAGCCAGGTGACCGACTCTAGATCGAGGTGGTTGGTGGGTTCGTCCAGCAGCAGCAGGTCAGGCTGCTGGAGCAGCAACTTGGCCATGGCGATACGCATGAGCCACCCGCCGGAGAACTCGGCGGTATCACGCGTAAGGTCGCGTTCTTTAAAGCCCAGACCCATGAGCACCGCACGCGCATCAGACTCGAGCGTGTAGCCGCCGAGGTGCTCGAACCGATCGCGCAAGCGACCGTACTCCTCCAGCAGGCGCTCAAGCTCCTCGCCCTCCGGAGTCACGGCGATATCTTCCTCCAGCACCCTGATGCGATGTTCCAGCGAGGTGACATGGGAGGCCACGCTCATCACCTCGGCCAGCACCGTCGAGCCCGCCATCTCGATCGCTTCCTGGCGCAGATAGCCGATGACGACGTCTTTGGGCGTGATGACGCGCCCGCCGTCGCAGTCCTGCTCCCCTGCCAAGATCTCGAGCAGGGTCGTCTTGCCGGCGCCGTTGGGACCGACGAGCGCCACGCGGTCACGACCGCCAACGCGAATGAACGCATCCTTGAACAGGACGCGTTCGCCAAAGGTTTTCGTAACATGGTCTGCGGTGATAATCACGTCAAGCAGTCTAACACCTCGAGGAGGTCATCTCATGGCCGAACACATCGATGTCTTCGTGATCGGCGGCGGCACTGCCGGAAACGCCGCGTCGCGCGCGGTAGCAGCCGAGGGACTCTCTGTGGCGGTCGCCGAACCCGACAAGGTCGGCGGCACGTGTCTTTGGCACGGCTGCATCCCCAAAAAGGCGCTCTTCAACTCGGCGATGGCCTACCGCGACGTGCAGCACGCAGATGAGTTCGGCGTCCTGACAAGCGGTGTCGAACTTGACTGGCCGAGTGTGCTGGCGTGGAAGTGGCACTCCCAGGAGACCTACGCCGGAGACCAGGAAGACCTCATGGCGTCTCGCGGCATCCGGCATCTTACAGAGGCCGCTCGCTTCCTCTCCAGTACCGAGGTCATCGCAGGACAGACCGTCTACGAACCCGATGCCATCGTCGTGGCGACCGGCTCGCATGCGATCATCCCGCCGATACCCGGCGCCGAGCTCGCCGACATCAGCGACGACGCACTCCGCTATCCGGAGCTTCCCGAGTCGCTCGTCATCATCGGCGCGGGCTACATCGCGATGGAGTTCGCCGGGATCTATGCGTCGTTCGGCACCGCGGTCACGGTGCTCGTGCGCGACACCGTCCTGACACCGTTCGACCAGGAGACCGTGGCCATCGCCATCGGCGAACTACAGCGACTCGGCGCCGTCTTCATCCGCGGCGCGTCGGTCACCGGCATCACCGGTATGGCGGGCGATCTTACCGTCGAGTACACAGCCGACGATGGTGTCCCACGATATCTCCCGACCCAACGTGTACTCATGGCGACCGGGCGACGGGCGAATCTCGACGATCTTGGACTCGACGCGGCAGGGATCGAGCGCGACCGCAACGGCAGGCCGGCCCTCGACAGCGCGCTACGCTCCACCAATCAGCGCGTCTGGTTCGCAGGAGATGCGACCGGCCTTACGATGCTCACGCCGATCGCAAGCGTACATGGCAGCCACGTCGCCCGTTCGATCATCACAGGGCAACCCCAGATGGTCGACACCAGCGCTATACCCTCCGCATGCTTCACGGTGCCAGAGCTGGCCCAAGTGGGCCTTACGGAGGCTCAGGCGACACAGCGCGGCATAGTGCATCGCGTGTTGCGCGGCACGTTGGAGTACGTGGGCGCCGCGATCATCACCGATAGGCGCACCGGGTTCATCAAAGTGGTCATCGCCGAGGACGGGACCGTCTTGGGTGCGCACATCGTGGGACGCGATGCATCCGACCTCATCTACACGTACGCGCTTGCAGTGCGCACAGGATCGACGATCGCACAGATAGCAGCCACGCGAGCCATACACCCGGCGCTGTCTGAAGCCATCAACTGGACGACAGGCTAGCTATCATCGGGGGTCGACTCGTCCGGAGTCATGCCAAGCCAGCTCATGAACTTCTCGTAGACACGCACGAGACCTGGCGGAAGCGCCTTCTTGGTGCCGTCGAGGACCTTTTGCTGAGCACGCTCCAGATTGACCTCGATGCGAGACAGCGCATTGGCGATACCGGTCTTCTTGGGCTCAACGGTCGCCGAGCCCTCTTCAGAGACGCGCACCTGCTCGCGATGTACCTTCTTGAAGTGCTTCTCGGAACCGACAACGTCCGCACTCGTGTCCTCAGTTGGAACGTCAGCTACTGCGTCCGGGTCAACGGGCGCTTCTTTCTTCGCCTGCCCGGGCGGCGTGTTCTTCACCTTGTCGTTGCCGCCCTTGGCGGCCAACGCGGTACCCGGTACAACCAGGACCGAGAGCAGGACCACTGTGGTAAGAACTGCGATCATCTTCTTCATCAAAACTACCTCCTGTAGCGCAAAGCCCGGTCGCCTTTCGGGAAGCAACATGTAGTCCATCGTTCTGTACTACCCGGCTCTGAGTGACAGCCGTCACAGAATGAGGCTCCTTGCGCCGAGCGGTCGCTGATTCGACAGCGGACACAACGAAAGGCCCCGGAAAAAGCCGGAGCCCTTCGAGATTCACTGGTGGGCGATACAGGATTTGAACCTGTGACTTCTTCCGTGTGAAGGAAGCGCTCTCCCACTGAGCTAATCGCCCGCACCTATCCGCCACCCAAGAGCGGCGACGACCATTCTAGCGTTTTCGCATGACAAGGGGTACCCCGGTTTCGTGTTCCGCCCCGCTAGCAGCCCATAAGCGGCGCCACGCCGCTCTGCAGCGCTTTGACGACACGTGCAGCGACTTCCGTATCCCACCGCTCGGGCACCTGCCACGTGCGGTCGGACGCGAGTGCATCGGCGAGTGCGGGCTTGATCGCGGCGCTTTGGGCCGAGACGAGCCGGTTCGCCCCCACCTCGACGGTGATGTAGCGCTCGGTGTTTCGCCGCACGGTGACGCACGGCGTTCCCACCATGCACGACTCCTCCTGTACGCCACCGGAGTCGGTGACGATAGCGGCCGCATCCCGCTGAAGGGCGAGCATATCGAGATAGCCCACAGGCTCCACCAACACGACACCGGGTGCGTCCTCGGCCATACCGTGTTCGGCCAGCAAAGGACGCGTGCGGGGGTGCACGGGGAACAGGACCGGTAATGGTGACGCCAGCAGGGACGAGACGATCTCGCTGAGGCGTTCGGGATGGTCGGTGTTCTCGGGACGATGGATCGTGACGAGCACATACTCACGTGGCTTGAGGCCGTAACGCCCGCACACATCGCGACCCTCGATGCGCGGCAGGTTGCGCAGCACGGACTCGGCCATGATGTTGCCCACCAGATGGATGCGGGAGCTGTCAACGCCCTCCGCGAGCAGGTTCGAGTCGGCCTCGCGAACGGGTGTGAGGAGCATCGCCGAGAGCTGGTCGGTCACCAGGCGGTTCACTTCCTCGGGCATGGACATGTCGCGCGAGCGCAGTCCCGCCTCGAGGTGGACGACCGGGATGTTGAGCTTGGCGGCGGCGAGCGCGGCGGCCAGCGTGGAGTTCACGTCGCCGACCACCATGACCGCATCCGGGCGCTCGGCGGCGAAGAGCTCCTCGAGCTTCATCATCGCCGTGCCGGTCTGCACCGCGTGCGTACCGCTTCCCACACCGAGGAACCACTCGGGCTTGGGAATCTCAAGATCGGTGAAGAAGACGTCCGACATCGCCGCATCATAATGCTGGCCGGTGTGCGCCAGCTTCGCGTCTATACCTGCCGAGAGCAACGCCGGCATGAGCGGACCGACTTTGATGAAGTTGGGACGTGCACCAACAACGACGATCAGACGCATGGAGCCCCCTTTGGCGGGACGAGCCTTGTGTTGCCGTGCCTAGTCTAGCGCACTACGGCATCCCAAATGCCAGCGCCAGGCGTCCGCAACGATCATCTCAAACGACGCACGCTCCGGCTTCCAGCCCAAGACCTCGCGCGCAAGCGCGCTTGAAGCGACCAGCGCAGCAGGGTCACCCGAGCGACGCGGACCGAAGTCCACTTCCACATCTATACCCGTCACCAGCGCGCAGGTGCGAACGACCTCGAGGTTGGAAAAGCCGTCCCCGTTGCCGAGGTTGAAGGTGCCGCCCTCTCCACCCGCATGCAGACGCTCCAGCGCGATCACGTGCGCGCGAGCGAGGTCGCACACATGGATGTAGTCGCGCACGCAGGTGCCGTCCGGTGTGGGGTAGTCGTTCCCGTAGACCTCGAAGCGGCGCTGCCCGCTCGCCATCGCCGAGAGGATGCGCGGGATGATATGTGTCTCCGGATCGTGCGCCTCGCCGAGAGACCCGTCCGGCCACGCTCCCGCGACGTTGAAGTAGCGGAACACGATAGAACGCAACCCCTCATCGGCGCGCGCCGCCAGCTCACGTTCGAACTGCAGCTTGGAAGCGCCGTAGGGGTTCACTGGACTCGTGGGAGCGCTCTCCAGCAGCAGCAGTGACTGCGGCTCACCGTAGACCGCAGCGGTGGAGCTGAACACGATCGCGTCTACACCCGCATCCCGCATGGTCTCCAGCATCACGACCGGACGCTCGGCGTTGTTGGCGAAGTAGCGCTCCGGGTCCGCGACCGACTCAGCGACCTCGATGTAGCCGGCAAGGTGCATGACCGCATCGACACCCGCCAGCGCCGAGCGCACCACAGAAGCGTCTCCCACGTCGCCCTGCACGAACGTGGCACGCGGGTCCACTGCCTCGCGCCGTCCACGCTCAAGCGTGTCCAGCACCACGACGTCGTGTCCCGCGTCGAGCAGCATCCGTGCGGTCACAGATCCTATGTAGCCAGCGCCGCCGGTGAGAAGAATGCGCATCTTTGAAGATCCTTTCCTGCCAACAGCGACGGTGTGATCCACTGACAGCCTAGCAAAAGGCGCGTCCCCCAGTGCACCACCCTCCTCTACTAAGCCCACAAGATGTTGATCGGCAGCGCCCACAGCGATCCTGTTCTCCTGACCGGTGAGCATATCCTGGGGCGCACGTGGTATCGATGCGCTTCGAAACTCTAATCGACGAACCTCGATATCCGCCTCGAGACATCGATAGCCATCAATAGATCGCCGAAGAGGAGTCCGTCCTCCGACACCGAGCTGCCGTTCAAGATCCGACTGTCGAAGCCCAAGTTCGCGACCTACGAACGCCGATGAGCGCCCTCCTGAACGGTCACGCCGTCCGCTTTCGAACCGATAGCTCGACTTCGCATCCAAGGACGCTCAGAAGCTCAAGCATACTGTCGACGGACTTGCTGTAGTTTGCCGGGTCTAACAGTCGATAGAGTTGCGCCGCCGAT
>JAUSOQ010000071.1 GCA_030655755.1 Coriobacteriia bacterium | reverse complement strand
GACCCCTACAACGACCAGTGGTTACCCGAGAAGAACGGCTTCATCAGCCCATCAGCGACACGCGAGGCGTGGTACGCTCGGCGGGATCAGGGGGCCGCCGCGTAAGGCAGTTCCGTGTCCAGGTATCCGGCGCCGGTACAGGTCGCCGCGCCCCCCGGATTTGGTGCCCGATTTGGTGCCCAAAAATCCCTGTTGCTGCGAGTCGGCCCTCGACATCGTCTTGGTGCCCGATTTGGTGCCCGATTGAACTCGATACTCGTTGGTCTCAACTTCCCTCTGAAGACGCCAATCTACTTGCGTAAAGCAGCGTTGAGCGCTACCTTATGAAAGTGAAATGGCGATTCAAGAAGTGACAGCCCCTGAAGACGTCTCGGCGTTCGTCGACCAGCTTCAGGCAACGGGTACCTACACGTTCTCTCACGCGGATGCGCGGGCCGCGCTGCCGACGTCTGAGATAGCGGTCGACAACGCACTGCGCCGGCTCAAGAAGCGTGGCCGCATCGTGACTCCGCGTCGCGGCTTCTACGTGATCGTGCCTACCGAGTACATCACGGCTGGCTCTCCGCCGCCCTCGTGGTTCATCGACGACCTGATGGGCTTTCTCGGCCAGCCCTACTACGTGGGTTTGCTATCCGCAGCGGCCATCCACGGCGCTTCTCATCAGCAGCCGATGACGTTTCAGGTCGTCACCGACCGTCCCACCCGCGAGGGCGTGGCAAGACGCGCGCACATCACCTTCCACATGAGTCGTCAGGTCGGGGAGACTCCCGCCACCCGGGTTCAGACGGAGACCGGCACCATGCGTCTGTCCACGCCTGAATCGACGGCATTCGATCTCGTGCGCTTCCCGGCGGCCTGCGGTGGCTGGAGCAATGTCGCGACGGTGCTGCTCGAGCTCGCGGAGCGCTTCGAACCCGAAGCTCTCGGCGCGGTTGCGCAACTGCGCAAGACCCCCGAGATCCAGCGCCTCGGCTACCTGTTGGACCGAACGGGCCAACCCCGGCTCGCCGACCCGTTGCTCCGTGTCCTTGGCTCCAAGCGGTATCGGCCCGTTGCGCTCGCTCCCGATGCGCCTCGGGGCGCCGGTGATGCCGTCAGTCCCTGGCGCGTGATCCCGAACCTGGACGTGGAGACTGATCTGTGATTCCTCGGGCCCAAATCACGGCTCAGAGAGCTTCTGCGCCGTGGCCCCAAGACGAGCAGGTCGAGCAGGACCTGGTCCTGTCGAGAGCCCTCACCGCGACCTTCAGCCGTCCTTCCTTGCGAGAGGCGCTCGCCTTCCGCGGCGGGACCGCACTGCACAAGCTCCACTTCGATCCTCCGGGGCGCTACTCGGAGGACCTTGATCTCGTGCAGGTCGAGGCGGGCCCGATCGGCCCCGTGCTCGCGGAGTTGCGCGAGGCGCTCGACCCTTGGTTGGGCGAGCCGGCCTGGAAACAGGGTCCCGCAAGCGCCAAACTGCTCTACCGCTTCGAGACGACCACGCTGCCGGTGCAGTTGATGCGGGTCAAGGTCGAGATCAACACTCGGGAGCACTTCAGCGTCGACGGGCTTCAGCATGTGCCGTTCGCTGTAGCCAACCCGTGGCACTCGGCCGATGAGCTGGTCACGACATTCACGCTCGAAGAGCTGCTTGCCACCAAGATGCGGGCGCTGTTCCAGCGGCGGAAGGGCCGCGACCTCTACGGCCTGTGGCTCGGGCTCACCACCCTCGATCCCGATGAGGCGCATATCATCGAGTGTCTCGGCGAGTACCTGGCGCGAACGGAGACTGCGATTTTCCGCGCGGAGTTCGAGGCGAACATGGCGGGCAAGCTCGCGTCTCCCGATTTTCGCACCGACGTGATTCCGCTGCTTCGTGACCCTGCGGGCTACCACGTAGACGACGCTGCGTTGCTCGTGCACGACCGTCTCATCACCCGTCTTCCCGGCGCGCCGTGGAAGGGTCTCACCTGAGCGCTTGGGTGGGACGGTCGGTTGATGAACGCGGGCGCCGGGGAAATGCCCCCGCCTTGGTGCCCGATCTGGTGCCCAAATACATGGTGACTGTTGGTACTCGTTGGTACCTGTTGGGACTCACCGTGGAAACAGGCGGGCCTACCTGCGTACACGCCTTGCGTGACGCATGAACTACAATCTGACGAGGACGGCAGCGAGATGATGCGCTGCGAAATAGACGATGGAGAAGGGCACGATGCCAGAGCCGAGCGTAGCGATCATCGGTGGTGGGGCGGCGGGGTTGTCGGCGGCGATAGCGGCCGCACGTCTCGGCGCCGCTGTCACGCTTCTTGAGGCGGACACTCGCGTAGGGCGCAAGATCCTCACCAGTGGCAACGGACGCTGCAACCTTTCGAATCTCTCCGTGTCACCCTCGGCCTACAATCACCCGGATTTTGTCGAGCCGGTCCTGAGCGCTCATCGAAGCGAGGACATCCGCTCCTTTTTCGGCGGCATGGGGCTTCTCGCCTATGCCGATGACGAAGGGCGCATCTATCCCGTGACGAACGCCGCCGCATCCGTTCTCGAGGTGTTGCGGCTCGAGTGCGCGCGTCTCGGCGTTGAGGAGCGTCTTGGCTTCGAGGTCGTGAGCATTGCCGAGATTACGGGCACCGCAGCCTTCGAGGTGTCCTCCCGGGACGGCGGACGTGTCTTTGCCGACGCGGTGGTGATCACCACCGGTGGTGGTGGGTCGCTGCTGACCGACAGGGGTCACAACCGAATGGAATGCGTGCCGGTGCTCGGACCCATCAAGACCGACCTCGAGCCCATCCGCGGCCTTACCGGAGTTCGAGTGAAGTGCGCCGCGAGCGTTCTCGCCAGCAGTGGTGAGCCCATTGCGACCGAGCGCGGTGAGCTGCTGTTCCGCGACTACGGAGTGAGCGGCATCATGATCTTCGACCTGTCGCGCTTCTTGGACGACGGTCGCGTTCTCTCGATCGACTTCTTCCCGGAGGTGGCCTCGTCCGAATTCGTGGCGATGATCACCGAGCGTTGTGCCGCCCTTTTCTGGCGGACCGCCGAGACGTTCTTCGACGGTATGCTGCACAGCCGGGTGGCCCGCGCCGTGTTGCGCGCCGCCCGGATCGACCCGAAGACTCCGGTTGCTGAGTTGCCTTGCGAGCGACTCGCGGCGGTCCTCAAGGACTTCCGAGTGAATATCCTCGGCAGAGGAGACGCCAAGCAGGCGCAGGTCACCCGTGGTGGTGCGTCGGTTGCGGGATTCGATCCGAACACGATGGGATCGCGTCATGTGGCCGGGCTTTTCGCCGCAGGTGAGGTACTCGATGTCGACGGTCGCTGCGGAGGCTTCAACCTGCACTGGGCATGGGCGTCCGGCATCGTGGCGGGGGAGAGCGCAGCGCGGTTTGCCGCGGCACGAGCCGCAGGACTCGATGTCCCCCGGGGTGGTTCTGCGTGATCGAGATACGGAACCTCGAGCTCTCGCTTTCGGCGGGCGGCCCATCGAGCGAGGGTGAGATGAGGTGTGCTGCCGCCAAACGCCTGGGAGTCGCCGAGGGACAGATAGCCTCGGTCCGTCTGCTCAAGCGTTCTGTTGATGCCCGGCGCAAGGCCAACGTCCATTTCGTAGTGACACTCGGCGTGACGCTTGGAGTGGCGCTCGATGACGACGAGGCAACCGTGGTGCGTCGCGTAGCGGACGCCGACGTCTTCGTCGCCGAGAGCGAGTCATCACCTGTCATCGCCGCGCTCACAATAGCTCCAGCGGTGCGTCCTGTCGTCGTAGGAACGGGACCAGCAGGTCTATTCGCGGCGCTCCTACTAGCGCGCTTTGGCGCGCGGCCGATCGTTATCGAGCGCGGCGCAGCAGTTGACGGCCGCATCCGAGCGGTGAGCACCTTCATCCGCGACGGCGCGCTCGACCCGGACTCCAACATCCAGTTCGGTGAAGGCGGCGCGGGGACATTCTCGGACGGCAAGCTCACCACCAACACTCACAACCCCCGATGCCGCAGCGTCCTTGAGGCGTTCGTCAAGGCGGGTGCCGCCGAGGAGATACTCTGGCAGGCGAAACCTCACATCGGCACGGACCATCTCACCGGGGCTGTACGAAGGCTGAGGGAGGAGATCGAGTCGCTCGGCGGTGAGGTGTGCTTCAAGACGCGCCTGAGCGATCTCATCCTCGATGAGGATAACGTGTTGCGTGGCGTGGTGACCCAGAGCGATCGGGGACGCGTGGAGTTCGCGGCCGAGGCGCTCATCCTGGCAGCGGGTCACAGCGCGCGCGACACCCTCGAGATGCTCCACCGCCATGGCGCGAGCCTTGCGCAGAAGCCGTTCTCCATTGGGGTCCGGATCGAGCACGACCAGCACATGGTGAACCGCGCGCAGTATGGACCTGCGGCGGAGCATCCTGCGCTTGGCGCGGCGGACTACAAGCTCTCGTGTCACCTGTCCTCCGGACGCTCGGTCTACACGTTCTGTATGTGCCCGGGTGGTGAGGTCGTCGCGGCGGCGAGCGAGGCCGGAGGCGTCGTCACCAACGGTATGAGCCGATTCGCGCGTGACGGCGCGAACTCGAACTCGGCTTTCTTGGTGAACGTTGTTCCCGGAGATTTTGAAGACGACCACCCCCTAGCGGGTGTGTGGTTCCAGCGGCAATGGGAGCACGCCGCCTTCGAGCTTGGTGGGCGCGATTTCCGCGCACCGGCGCAGCTTATGGGTGATTTCCTGCGCGGCGTCGCCTCCTCGGGGGCCGGGGACGTTCAGCCCACGTATCCGCTCGGCGTGGAGTACGCTGACCTCTCGCAGTGTCTGCCCGAGTTCGCCGTCTGCTCACTGCGCGAAGCGGCGCCGATACTCGATCGCCGCATGCATGGCTTTGCGGCGGCGGACGCACTTCTCACGGGAGTGGAGACGCGATCGTCTTCCCCGGTACGCGTGCTGCGTGACGACACGCTGCAGTCGAATCTGCGGGGGGTCTATCCCTGCGGGGAGGGCGCCGGCTACGCGGGCGGCATCATGTCTGCCGCAGTCGACGGCATTCGCTGCGCCGAGGCGCTCCTTTCGCGCTACGAGTGAGTTTTGGCGGGCACGAGACTGCGCTCTCCAGCGGGTCCGTTGTGTTTCAGGTGGACGCCTCACCGGCGGCGGGTATCATCACAGTATGGAACCCGAAGCGACAGTAGTAGTAGCCGAGGTCATCGAGGACGATGAGGTACTCGATGGCGGCGTCGGCCGCCCGGGCTGCGGTTGTCTGACCGTGGGCGTGGGCGTCGTACTCGTTTTGATGGGCATTCCGATGCTCGTGTGCCCGGGTCCTGGTATCGCCACCATCGCACTCGGCTCCGGCCTTGTCCTCACCGGTCTGGGTCTTCGCTCCAGAGGTAGGTGATGTATCGTGCGGACACACAAGTCCATCTACATCGAGCGCCCGGTCGCCGACGTCTTCTGGTACGTCGCCGACATGTCCCGTCACGGCGAGTGGCGTAGCGAGCTGCTCGCGACAGACATCGTTGGTGAGATAAGTGAGGGCGTTGGCGCACACATCCGCCAGCGCATCGCCTATCAGGGTCGCACGCTCGAGGCGAACCTGGAGATCACCGAATTCGTCCCCGGCCAGCGGATCTGCTTCTGGGCACACGGTGGCATGCATGCGCATGGGTGCTTCGATTTCACTGCCAAGGGGACAGGCACGCGCTTCGATGCCTCGGCTACCATGGAACTCAAGGGTGTGCTTGGCATGATGGAGCGCTATATCGAGCAGGCGATCGACCGTGTGGCCGACGCAGATTTCGAACGGCTCAAGACCGTGCTTGAGCGCGGCGCGTAGGATACAATACGTGAGCCTGCCGAGCGGGCATGATTCTCATACGGGCGATTGGCGCAGCGGGAGCGCAGGTGCTTTACACGCACAAGGTCGGGGGTTCAAATCCCTCATCGCCCACCAGCAATCATCGAGGCCCTGGCAGGAGTGCCGGGGTCTTTCACTTACGCGCGCACCCCGGTATACGACTAAAGAGTCCTTACGGAAGATGAGTGAGCCGAAAGATCAAACTGCGGCCTTAGTGCTATAAGCTGCTAGGGTCGTCCCGTCTGGGAGCGTGGTCGCCATAGGATTCGTCGATTCGAGAGTCACCGGGAACATCGGAACGCCATGGGCCAGGAAGAGGGCGGTCCTCGCCTCCGTGCTGCTCCTCATCTATGCCGCAATCGTAGTCGGCGGAGCTGTTCTCTATCAGCGCGCCTACGCGCACGAAGAAGAGGAGCGCATCGCCGAGCAGCTCCATCTCGTTGCGGCCCCGAAGATCGAGCGGATCGAGCTGTGGTTGCACAAGAGGGAAGTGGACCTGGCGCTCCTGGCAAGTCGCCCCGATATCGTCGCCCTCGTCGACTCAGACGAATCCGGGCAAGGAGAGGCCGCTAAGGATATCTCCAGTTGGCTCGATTCAGCCTGCACAGAGTTACGTCTCTACGAGATCCGGGTCATCGACTCGAACGGCGAGACTCTGGCTTGTAGCTCGGAGGGGTCCCCCGTGCTGTGTCCTCAGATACTCGAGGCGGCTCGCGGTATCACGGGAGTCGGCTCCGTGGCGTTCGTTGACGTCCATAGCGTTCATGTCGGCAAGGATTCTGTTCCTCTGATGCACTGGGTAACCCGGATTGCGTCGGATTCCCCCGCCCCCGGGGGTTTCGTGATAACGACGATGGATCCCGAAGATTACCTCTATCCATACCTCGTGCAGTGGCCTGCTCCGTCGGATACGGCAGAGATCTTTCTCTTCCGACTCGAAGGTGACGAGGTCGTCTACTTGAACGACTTGCGTTACCAGGCGGATACCGCTCTCACCCTGCGACTCCCGGCCGATTCGTCCACGCTTGTCACAGCCCTTCTTGCCAGGTCCGGTGGATCGCGCTCGGCTCACGAGGTGATCGAGGGTATCGACTACCGTGGGGAACCTGTCTTTGCACACGGCCGCCCGGTCTCGGATACGGGATGGTTCCTCGTAGCGAAGGTGGATTCTTCCGAGGCTCTGGCGCCCACGAGGCGCAACGCATTTCTCTTGACCGCTATGGCCCTGTTGCTCGTGCTCATCCCGGTGCTCTTCGGCGTCGCATACGTCACGAGCGCGGAAGCTCACCAGGCCCAGGAAGTATGTGAGGTGCAACTTAGGCGCACGAACGAGATGCTGCGAGATGCCGACGACGCCAAGAGCAAGTTCCTTGCGAACATGAGTCACGAACTCCGGACGCCGCTCAACTCCGTCATCGGCTTCTCCCACATCCTGCTCGACGGGATGGCGGGAGAGATCAACGAGGAACAGCGGCGCCAGCTCGAGATGATCCACTCGTCCGGGAAACGGCTGCTCTCCCTCGTGAATGACGTCCTCGATCTGTCAAAGATAGAGGCGGGAGCTATCACGTTTGAGCTAGTCGAGAGCGACATCAACGAAATGTGCAGCGAGGCGCTTGAGTACATCCGGCTCGAGGCCGACCGAAAAGGAATCGCGCTATGGTTCGCGCCCTGTCCCGAGAAGTGCTTGCACTGCGGTCTTGCGATGCTCGATCGTGGCAAGGTCCAGCAGATACTGCTCAACCTGCTGAGCAACGCCGTGAAGTTCACTGACGAAGGTGAGATCCGCCTGGTCGTTGCCTGTACAGGAGAAGAGACGACTCGTGTGAGCGTGTTCGACACCGGACACGGCATCGACGAGGCGTCTCTGGAGCGCATCTTCGATGAGTTCGAGCAGGCGGAATCGCGGAATGAGACCGAGTTGGCCGGGACGGGCCTCGGTCTCGCCATCTCTCGACGCCTCGCACGCCTCATGAACGGCGACCTTACGGTGACCAGCATGCTGGGTCCCGGCTCGGAGTTCACGCTCGAGTTGCCCCTGCGGTTCGTAGACGGCTCTCACGGGTAGAGCGGGGTATCTCGGTCGGCTACAAACGCCTCCACGATGGCCCACCAGTAACCAAAGGTCTCGAACCTCCGGGTTCGGACCTTTTTCGCCACAAGAACCTCTACGACGTCCGCAACGTGCGGCCCCGTGCTCGAATGGGTGTGCTTGCCATACCGCAATAGTGGTACGTACCATAGGAGAAGACTCAGGGGGGGCTATATGAGCGGAGATCGAAGCGCGGAGACCACACCACTCTCGGGTGAAGCCCACTTCCACGAGATGTTCTGGAACGCCCCCCTGGGCTATCAGTCGCTTGATGAGAACGGCGACTTCCTGGATGTGAACCCCGCCTGGGTCGAGGTCTTGGGTTACGAACGTGACGATGTCTTAGGGCACAACTTCGCCGAGTTCCTGGATCCCGCTGTGGCCGGTCAGTTCCCTGAGAAGTTCTCACGCTGCAAGGAGACGGACGGGATCCGGAGCCTTGTCTGGCGCATGATCCGGGGTGACGGGACGCCGCGGGACATCTCGTTCACGGGACAGGTGGCGCGAGACACAGACGGCCGCTTCCTCCGCACGTACTGCATCCTCACCGACATCACCGAGCGCAAGCAGGCGGAGCAGAAGCTGCGCGACAGCGAGGAGCGCTTCCGGGGACTCGTGGAGACGACCAGCGACTTCATATGGGAAGTGGATGCGGAGAGTGTCTTCACGTATGCCAGTCCGCAAGTCGAGGGACTTTTTGGATACACGCCAGAGGAGATCGTCGGCAAGACCCCGTTCGACCTGATGTCGGCGGAAGAGGCAGAGAGGATCTGTGGGATCTTCAGGGATCTCGCCGAAAGAGGCGAACCGATCGTCGCTCTTGAGAACGTCAATGTGCGCCGGGATGGGCAACCCGTGATCCTTGAGACGAGCGGTGTTCCAGTCCTCGATGCGGCAGGGGATGTTTGCGGTTACAGAGGCATCGATCGCGACATCACCGAGCGCAAGCGGGCAGAGCAGAAGCTGCGCGATTTCAACGAGAACCTCGAACGCCTCGTCGAGGAGCGCACAGCGGAAGCCGTTCGCGCGAACCGCGCCAAGGGTGAGTTTCTTGCGACCATGAGTCACGAACTGCGTACACCCCTCAATTCCGTGATCGGCTTCTCCTACATCCTGCTGAGCGGGATGGCGGGAGAGATCAATGAGGAGCAACGACGCCAACTCGAGATGATCGAGGCGTCCGGGAAACAGCTGCTCGCGCTCGTGAACGACATCCTCGATCTGTCCAAGATCGATGCGAGAGCGGTCAGTATCGAGCTACTTAAGACGAACGCCAACAGGGTTTGCGGCGAAGCTCTCGAATACATGCGTCCCCAGGCTGAAGAGAAGGGTATCAAACTCCGATTCATCCCGTGTGCAGGGCAGTGTCCTCATTGCGGCCTAGTGATGATGGATCCGGACAAGCTCATGCGGATCGTGCTCAACTTGCTGAGCAACGCCGTCAAGTTCACAAAGGCCGGAAGCGTGGAGCTCCGGGTCGACTGCACCGGCGAGGGAACGATGTTCGTGAGGGTGACCGATACGGGTGTCGGCATCGAAGAAGACGATCTCGAGCGGATCTTCGATGAGTTTGAACAGGCCTTTCTGCGGGATGAAGCCAGGCCGCAAGGAACGGGTCTGGGTCTGTCCATCTCACGGAAGCTCGCGAATCTCCTCGGCGGCGACCTTACCGTCAAGAGTACGCCGGGTTCCGGCTCGGAGTTCACGCTCGAGTTGCCCCTGCGGTTCGTAGATGGCTCTCCCGGGTAGAGCAGGGTGTCTCATTCGGTTACAAATGCGTCTCGCATCGCCCACCATGAATGCAAAAAGGCCCCGGAGGAGTCTATCTCAAGGACTCCGAAGGGACCCCTTTCACTTTGCGCGACCTTGCCGGAGGAGTGCGATGACGCCGGGGTGTCCGTGTACTCTTGGCGATTCGACCCGGCCAGCGTGCGGTATGTATAGACCCAACAGGGATCGCGTCCAGATACAGAGTCGAGAACGGGGGTTCGTGATGGCGAGCAATGCAACGTGGCGATTGCGGGACACGCATGGCAAGTTGTCAGAGGCGAAAGAACGCGATCTTCCTGATTCAGCGTTCGCGTTCCCGAAGCAACGCAAAGGGCCGCTTACCGGTGCCGCCTACGTGCGCGATGCGATCGCCCTCTTCGGGGAGTTCAGCGACGTTTCCGACGGGGACCGTGATCTCGCGTTCGAGAATATCCGTAAAGCCGCCGAGCACTACCATGTCGAGATGACCGAGACAGACTGGCGGCAGCTCGGTACCCGGCCACCCAAACCCAGCTATTCCCGGGGCAGCCGCTAGTTCCCGTCACCGCGCAGCGGTCCACGGCGTGTACGGGGGCCGTCCGTGTCCACGGTCACCCATCATCGAACGCGAACGTCTCCCTTGCCTTCCCCTCGGAAATATCGGAGGTGTGTTCCCGGTGTGACCCGAACGGGTGATGGTCGCTTGCGGGTCTCCTGGGGGAATTGGGATAGGGTATATGACATAGCCGAGCAGAGAGCGTTGCGCGGTCGTTGGTCTTCACGCTCGACATCTCGGTGCGCCTTGATGAGGCAGCAGAGAGCGTTTAGCTTGTCAGCCAACCCTGACCTTCTGGAGGATTCGCATGGCGGAGACGATGCTCGACAAGGTTGCGGACGCAGACCTGCACAGTCTCAGGCGCTTGCCCGAGAAGGGGTAGCCCGGAACTCCAGAGTGACGTGAGCTGGATCGGGTGCTGCCGCGATATCCAGATTTGTGGACAGTTACGGCACGAGTGACTATAGTTACCCATAGGAAACGGAAGTTGTGAATCGGGAACGGAAGTATCACCATGCGTCCAATCACGGCACAGCGAAGTGCACTGCGCTACCCCTTGGATCAGGTTCTGGGGTCCGAAGCGCATGTTCGACTCCTTCGTGTGCTCATCCACGAGGTTGACACTTCCCTTGGAGTGTCCGATGCGGCGAGGCTGGCGGGCCTCACTCCAGCCGGAGCGCGCAAGGCTCTGGCGCGGCTCGAAGAGTCTGGTGTGATCGAGCGTGTCGGAGGTGGCCGAACACAGCAATACGGGCTGCGAAGGAAGGAGCCGATCACTGAGACGCTGGCGCTGTTGTTCGCCCAGGAGCAGGAGAGGTACGACGGGTTCATGTCGAGTCTCCGACAAGCCCTTGCTGATCTACATGAGGTGAAAAGCGCCTGGGTGGAATCGCTTCCCTCGCCCGCGAGAGGTCCCGTGGAGGTCGTTGTGGCCGTGGAGACCAAGTCGATCAGCTGGATTGGCGAAGAATTGCGGTCTCGGCTTGGGGGTCTCGAGAAGGAGTTTGATCTGATTATCGAAGTGGCCGTGTTCACTCGAGCTGATGCTCCACGTCCAGGGCCGGAGGCTCTGTTTCTGTGGACCACCGAGCCAGACGCCGAGCTGGGAGCCCGCAGCCAGCTGCGGATGCACGGCGAGGCAGAAGAGCGTTCGCTGATCATGGCGCAAGGAATCGCCGAGTTGATCCGATCCGACCCCTCCTTGATCAAGCGGGCGATGCAGCACGTGAATCGACTGCTCCATGATGGTCAAGGAACCGCAGCTGGCGATATTGGTGAGTGGCGACAGTTGCTGGAAACGTATTCTCCGGAGCGGCTGAGAGAACTGCTCGTCTCGGCCAGCTCCCGTGCGGTGAGGCTCCGTCAGAGCGCTCCGTTCTTTGCAGTGCTCACTGCAGAAGAGCGCGATCGTCTGATGGCCCTCGTGGAGAGGTCCCGATGACGAGGGACCAGCTAGAACACGCAATTCGGGTCGCCTGTCACGTTTCTGGTGACACAGAGCTGCTGATATTCGGCTTGCAGTCTATCCTAGGGAGCTATCCTAACGCGCCCGAGACTTTGAGGGCGTCTATCGAGGTGGACATTCAATCCAAGAACCACCCTGACAACACTGACTTGATCGATGGCGAGACTCTCCTGAAGCGTGCGGAAACACTCCCGGTGAAAGCCGAGCGCCGACAGGCGATCGAACGATGGATACGCATCACTGCGGAGGACATCGGCTAGCGCATTGCCTTCAGGTGGGGTGCTCGCCCAACGCCAGATTCGATTTCCATCGCACGTTCGTGCCTGCTACTGCCGCTCTGCCAGTCCTGCGGCCGCTTCGAGCACCAGCAGCGCAGCGAGGCGCACGGTGCGGCCATCGGGCGCGTCGGCAGTGGCGTCCACCTCGGTGATGTCGATGCCGCGCACGCGCTCGTCTCGGCTGAAGAAGTAGGCGAGCTGGCGCAGATAGTCGGCTGAGATGCCTCCCGGCGCCGAGGCGGGGCAGCCCGGTACCTCGGCACGATCGCACACGTCGACGTCGAGATCGACGAAGACAGGACGTCCACCGTAGCCGGCGGTCTCCAGTGCGCGGGCTGCGACCTCTTCGGGCGGGCGGCCACGCAGCTGCGCTCGCTGGACGACGGTGATGCCCAGCTCACAGGCCTGAGCCGCGTAAGCTGCCGAGTTGGCGAAGTCGGCGATGCCGATCTGGACGATGTGGGCGCCGGGCAGCCCGGCCTCGACCAGCCGTCGTACCGGCGAGCCGTTGCTCTCTCCGTTGCGCAGGTCGTGGTGCGCGTCCACCGTGATGAGTCCGCAGTGGGCGAGGTCTTCGCCGAAGAGCCCCTGCATGACCGGGTAGGTGATCGAGTTGTCGCCGCCGAGCGCGATAAGCAGCCGGAAGTGCCCGGCGATCTGCGCGACGGCCTGCCGCACGCGCTGTTCGCCCTCGGGTCCGTCCGGCTCCGTCACATCGCCGAGGTCGACCGCCCGCAGCGACGCCACATCCACATCGTGCGTCGCCGAGTACGTCGAGTAGCGCAGCAGCGCTTCTCGGACAGCACCGGGTGTCGCATCAGCGCCGGTGGGAGAGATGGAGGTCTGGTGCGCGGGTATACCGAGAAGGGCGAGGTCGCCTTCGGACATAGTGTCCGTCATCGGCAAGATCCAGTACCCGGCCCTCGGCCAGAGCGGGTCGTTTGGGAACGAAGAGTGTGACATGTGGCGTCGGTTTCCTCTTCTGCAGGGCGAAACGGTATGCGCTATCGTCGAGTATGTACCAACACAGCGCCCATACCACAACAGCGGCGCGGATCAGGAAGGCAGCGCAGCCCATGGGAACAACGGTGGTGATAGGCACGGGTGCGTTGACGCTTCATGAGGTGGCGGCTGTCGCACGCGGCGGTGCGATGGTGGAGCTTTCCGCCGAGGCGGTCGTGGCGATCGAGGAGAGTCGCGCTCACGTCGAACGGCTGGCGCGCTCTGGTGAGCCCGTCTATGGCGTGAGCACCGGTTTTGGGGCGCTCGCGACCACCTACATCGAGCCCGAGAAGCGTCATCAGCTGCAGCGTTCGCTCGTGCGCTCGCACGCGGCGGGGACCGGTGCGCTCGTGGAGACAGAAGTCGTGCGTGCGCTCATGCTGCTGCGCCTCTCGACGCTGTGCACCGGACGTACGGGCGTCCGCCTCGCGACCGTGCGTGCATACGCGTCGCTGCTGAACGCGCGCATCACACCGTGCGTACCCGAGTACGGTTCGCTCGGATGTTCGGGCGACCTTGCGCCGCTCGCGCACTGCGCGCTCGCGGTGATAGGTGAGGGTGAGGTGATCGATGCCGAGGGGTGCCGGGTGCCGGCGCTCGAAGCGCTACATGCCGCCGACATCGAGCGCGTGGAGCTTGAGGAGAAAGAAGGCCTTGCGCTCATCAACGGCACCGACGGCATGCTCGGCATGCTCGTACTCGCCATCGCCGATATGCGCTCACTTGTGAAGGTCGCCGACATCACCGCCGCGATGAGCGTAGAGGCGCTTCTGGGTACCGACCGCGTCTTCGCCGCGGACCTGCAGGCGCTACGGCCGCAGCCGGGGCAGGCCGCCTCGGCAAGGAACATCATGAAGCTGCTCGCGGGTTCAGAGATCGTGGCGTCACATCGAGGAGGTGACGTGCGCGTGCAAGACGCGTACTCGCTGCGATGTGCGCCGCAGGTAGCGGGTGCGGTGCGCGATACGCTCACGCATGCTGCGACGGTCGCGGAATGCGAACTCGCCTCGGCCATCGACAACCCTGTCGTGCTCGCCGACGGTCGCGTGGAGTCCAACGGCAACTTCCACGGGGCGCCTGTGGCTTACGTGCTCGATTTCCTTGCGATCGTGGCGGCCGATCTGGCTTCGATGGCCGAGCGCCGCACCGACCGCATGCTCGATGTGTCGCGTTCACATGGGCTGCCGCCGTTTCTGGCGGCCGACCCCGGTGTGGACTCGGGTCACATGATCGCGCAGTACACGGCCGCGTCGATCGTGAGCGAGATGAAGCGTCTGGCGATGTCGGCGAGCGTGGACTCGATTCCATCATCGGCCATGCAAGAAGACCACGTCTCGATGGGCTGGAACGCCGCGCGTAAGCTGCGTCGTTCAGTCGACGGACTCACGCGCGTACTCGCGATCGAGCTGCTGACCGCTGCACGAGCGCTCGACTTTCGCGCGCCGCTGGCGCCTGCGGCGGGAACGGAGGCGGCACGTGCGCTGGTGCGCTCACGCGTGGCGGGACCAGGGCCCGACCGGCATCTGGCGCCGGAGATCGAGGCGGCATGCGAGCTGGTGGCGAGCGGAGCGATCGTCTCGGCGGCGGAACGCGCTGTGGGCGAGCTGGAGTAGGGAGGCATCGCGATGAGTGAGGGAGCACGCCCCGTCCGCGCACCGCGCGGGACCGAGCTGACCGCGCTTGGGTGGCCGCAGGAGGCCGCCATGCGCATGCTGATGAACAACCTCGACCCTGAGGTGGCCGAGCGGCCCGACGACCTGGTCGTCTACGGTGGCACCGGCAAGGCCGCGCGGAACTGGGCGAGCTTTGACGCGCTGGTTCGCACGCTCAAGACACTCAAGGCCGATGAGACGATGCTTGTGCAGTCGGGCAAGCCCGTGGGTGTCCTGCAGACGCATGAGTGGGCGCCGCGCGTGCTCATCGCCAACAGCAACCTTGTGGGCGATTGGGCGACGTGGGAGGAGTTCCGCCGCCTGGATGCGCTCGGTCTCATGATGTACGGCCAGATGACGGCCGGCAGCTGGATCTACATCGGCACGCAGGGCATCTTGCAGGGCACCTACGAGACGTTCGCGGCGATCGCCGCGAAGCGATTCGGCGGCACGCTGCGCGGGACGCTCACGGTGACCGGCGGGTGCGGCGGCATGGGTGGCGCGCAGTCGCTCGCTGTCACGATGAACGATGGTGTCGTGCTGGTGGTGGAGGTGGACCCCACGCGCCTCGAGCGTCGCGTGCAGACGCGCTATCTCGACGAGTGGACGAGCGACCTCGACGACGCGGTCCGCCGCGTGCTCGCCGCCAAGCGCGAGGGTCGAGCGCTTTCTGTGGGGCTCGAGGGTAACTGCGCCGAGGTGCTCCCGGAGCTGCTGCGTCGCGGCCTTGAAGCCGACATCGTGACCGACCAGACCTCCGCGCACGATCCGCTCGCCTACCTGCCCGTTGGCGTGAGTGTGGCCGAGTGGCGCGAGTACGCCGAGCGGGCCCCCGAGGAGTTCACCGTGAAGGCGCGTGCATCGATGGCCGCACACGTCGAGGCGATGGTGGGCTTCAAGGATGCCGGCGCCGAGGTCTTCGACTACGGCAACTCCATCCGCAAGGAAGCCGAGCTCGGCGGTTACACGCGTGCGTGGGAGTTCCCGGGATTCGTACCAGCCTACATCCGGCCACTCTTCTGCGAGGGTAAAGGTCCGTTCCGCTGGGTCGCGCTTTCCGGAGACCCCGCTGAAATCTATGCCACCGACGAGGCTGTACTCGAGCTCTTCCCTGACAACGACGGGCTTCGCCGGTGGATCACCCAGGCTCGCGAGAAGGTGGCGTTCCAGGGGTTGCCCGCCCGCATCTGCTGGCTGGGCTACGGTGAGCGCGATGTGGCTGGCGCGCGCTTCAATGAGATGGTGGCCGACGGTCGCCTGAAGGCGCCCATCGTCATCGGACGCGACCACCTCGACTGCGGCAGCGTGGCAAGCCCGTATCGCGAGACCGAGTCGATGCTGGACGGCAGCGACGCCATCGCCGACTGGCCGATCCTGAACGCGCTCGTCAACGTCGCATCCGGCGCCACGTGGGTGTCGTTCCACCACGGCGGCGGGGTGGGTATCGGGCGCTCGCTGCACGCAGGGCAGGTGACGGTCGCCGACGGCACACCGCTTGCTGCCGAGAAGATCCGCCGCGTGCTCACCAACGACCCCGGCACGGGCATCATCAGGCATGTCGACGCCGGCTACGAGCGTGCGATAGAGGTGGCCGAGGAGACCGGTGTACGCATCCCGATGCGTGAGGGCGAGGCTTCCCCGCGATGACCGCTACGCTCATCACCGGCATCTGCGAGCTTTCCACCTGCGATCCGTCACAGGGCGACGGCTCGCCGCTCGGCATCGTGCGTGACGCCGCAGTCGTCGTCGCGGGCGAGCGGGTCGTGTGGGTGGGTGAGGCGCTGGCTGCGCCCGCGACCGACGACTGCATCGACCTCGGCGGCAAGGCGGTCGTCCCGGGATTCGTCGACAGCCACACGCATCTCGTGTTCGCGGGCGATCGCGCCGCCGAGTTCGATGCGCGCATGGGCGGCGAACCCTACACGGGCGGCGGCATTTCCACGACCGTCGCCGCCACGCGCGCGGCGTCCCGCGAGGAGCTGCGAGCGCACACGCGCTCGCTAGTGGCGGAGATGCGCACGCTCGGCACGACGACGGTCGAGATCAAGAGCGGCTATGGGCTCACCGTGGCGGACGAAGCCCGGATCCTCGAGGTCGCGCGCGAGTTCACCGACGAGACCACCTTCCTCGGCGCGCACGTCGTGCCTGCGGAGTACGCGGACGATCGGGCGGCGTACGTCGATCTCGTGTGTGGCGAGATGTTGCGGGCGTGCGCACCACGTGCGCACTGGATCGATGTCTTCTGCGATACCGGCGCCTTTGATGAGGCCGAGACGCGACGGGTCCTCTCGGCGGGTGTCGCGATGGGACTTGGCGTGCGACTGCACGGCAACCAGCTCGAGCACGGACCCGGCGTGCGGCTGGCGGTCGAGTTCAGCGCAGCGAGCGTCGACCACTGTACACACTTGACCGACGACGACGTGGCGGCGCTGGCCGCATCCGATGTCGTCGCCACGCTGCTGCCGGGCTCAGACTTCAGCACGCGTGCGCCGTACGCGAACGGCCGCAGGCTGTTGGACGCCGGTGTGACCGTTGCAATCGCCACCGACTGCAACCCGGGATCCTCATACGTCACCTCGATGCCCTTGTGTATCGCGCTGGCCGTGCGTGAGACGGGCCTCACACCCGCTGAAGCGCTGTACGCCGCTACGCGCGGGGGAGCGAAGGCCCTGCGTCGCGACGACGTGGGGCACCTCGCTGTGGGCGCCTACGCGGACTTCGCGGTACTCGATGCGCCGTCCCACCTGCACCTGGCGTATCGGCCGGGGTCCGCGCTGGTGGCGCAGAGTTGGCGTCGAGGTACACGCACGTAGCGAGGGGTGCTGAGCGCCTAAGGCCGGAACTCGAGCGGGCCTTCGGGGCCGAGCGTTCCTGCGACCGCTCTCAGGGTCTCGAGTACGGCTCGAATGGTCGGCGAGCCGCCGGAGCCACGCCGGACCGCGGCGAAGATGTGGCGATGGATACTCGGCTCGATAAGGGGCTGTATCACGATATCGAGGCCGCGAAGGTCGGTCATAAGCGGGGCGACGCCTACACCCAGCCCGGCCTCTATGGCCGAGCCGATCGCGCGGAAGTTGTTGCTCTCGAAGGTGACCGTGGGCACGAACCCGGCCGACCGTGCGATATGGGTGACGGCCCGGCGGCTGGTGGTGCTGGGCTGTGCGACGCACCAGCGTTCGTTTGCGAGGTCTGTCAGGCGCACGGGTCCCGACGCGAGGGGATGTCCGCTTGGCAGCACGACGACGATCGGTTCGTCGAGCAATGCGTAGCGATCGATCCCCGGGTCTTTTGGCCGAGGCACGAAGTCCCATTCGTGCGAGAGTGCGATATCGATCTGACCGGCCTTGACGGCTATCACCGCTCTCTCCGGCTCTAGTTCGTTGACCACGACATCAAGCAACGGGTACTGCTTGATGATCTCGGCCACGGCCGGTAGCGCGAAGCTTTGCGCTGCCGTCTGGAAGCTCGAGAGCCCGAGGTGCCCCGTGACCTCTCCCGCTAACGCGACGACGTCCGCGATGGCTGTCTCGCAGTCGGCAAGGATCGTCTCGGCATGCTGCACGAGGCGAAGCCCGGCGTCGGTGAGACGGATCGAACGGGGTGTGCGCTCCAGCAGTGGGACTCCCAGCTCCGCCTCAAGGACCTTCAGCTGGTGGGAGACCGCAGGTGGCGTGAGATAGAGTGCCTCAGCTGCGGCGATGATGGTTCCGCGTTCAGCGACCTCGCGCAGGATGCGTAAGCGTGTGGTGTTCAGCATGGTTCCCTCTAAGACTCAATAAATATGATGGTTACCAAAACTAAGAACAAATAGACTCTACTCTCTTTCGTGCCGAAGATGAACAAGTGAAGGGATGCACATATCGATTCTAGGAGCATCAGTGATACTTGTTCTGGCCAAAGTCCTGATCAGCCCCTTGCTGCTGGCGACGTCCATGTTCGCGGTGCAGAAGTGGGGCGGTCTCATCGGTGGATTGCTGCTCGGACTGCCGCTCATCTCGGGTCCGGTCTCGGTGCTGCTCTTCGCGCAGTACGGCTCCAACTTCGCTGTTCACGCGGCATACGGGACGTTGCTGGGGTTCGTCGCCGCCGGTATGTTCTGCACGTCGTACGCGGTCGTCTCTCCCAAGCGCCCGTGGTGGCAGTCGCTGATCGTCGCGTATGCGACTTTTTTCGCGGTCGCCGGGCTGCTGTCACTGATCCATGTCGCGCTTGGCTGGATGCTCGCTCTCATCCCGGTCGTGCTCGTGTCGTTGGCTTTCTCGATCGACACTCCTGGAAGCGAGCAGGCGACACCCACTCCCCGCAAGCGGATCCTGGCGCTCCGCATGGTGCTCGCAAGCTTGATGGTCCTGCTCGTGACGACGAGCGCTCGCCAGCTTGGGGCGGAAGTCGCCGGGTTCCTCGCTCCGCTGCCGGTCCTTGCGGCGATCATGGCTGCATCCTCTCACCGGCACAGCGGGAGCGACGCCGTCCACAGACTCCTGCGAGGCGCCGTACTCGGATCGTGGGGCGGCGTGGCGTTCTTCTCGGTGGTCATCTTGCTGACGGGGAGCGTGGATCCGGCCGTCACGTATGCGGTCGCCGCGGTCGCCGCGATCGCTGCTGGAGCGTTCGCGGTGGGGCTGCAGTCCGCTGTGAGTGCCCACCACCTGACGTTCCGAAGACTGGCGGGGAGCCCGACGTAGGACTTCGCCGGGCCGGAGCCGAGCCTGCCGAGACACGCGCTCCCGTCCTCAGGTATCGTGTGCACATGAGCACACTCTTCATCGACGCAGATGCATGTCCCGTCACTCGTGAGGCGATCGCTGTCGCCCGGGCGCACGGGATGTCTGTCGTGCTCGTCGGCAACGGCACGCAGAACTTCGATCGGCACACGCGGCGCAATGGTGTGGAAGCCGTCACGGTAGGCATCGGTCGCGACTCGGCCGACTTCGCCATCATCGAGCTGCTCGCGCCGGAAGATGTCGTCGTCACGCAAGACATCGGTCTTGCGGCGATGGTGCTCGGGCGCGGCGCCGGGGCGATCGGCGTGCGGGGGCGCATCTTCCACAAGGCGACGATCGACATCGAGATGGAAGTCCGGCATGCCGAGCAGCGCCTCAGGCGCTCGGGCGGCAGGACCGGCGGACCTGCGCCCTTCGAGGATGAGGACCGCGAGCATTTCACTGACTCGCTCGAGCGGCTGCTGCGCGAGCGGGGGTAGAGATGGCCGTCATCTGGTGCAAGTACTGCAAGGAGTACCCCGTCCGGCGTAGACAGCCGGGCTCCAACCGGTGCATCGAGGGCCAGGGACGCTCTATCGATTCGCGTCCGTGCACGCCGCGCCTCACGTTCACGGGGCGCATCCGCAAGTTGCTGCGACTGCCGATCGGAAGCGGCCGCTAGGGTGCATATACGCGCTCGCGGTGTCACGTAGACTGGCGCGAGAGTCACTATCGCTTGGAACCGTACATGCTCTGGATGTTTCTCGGCCTATCAGGATTCTTCGTGCTGGCCGTGGTCGGGGCGTTCGTCGACCCTATCGGCTGGGGCTACCTGCTGTCCTCACGTGTGGACGAGGTGGCCGAGGCACGACTGGCCGAGCCGGTGCTTGGCATACCCGTGCTGTACTTCGTCGGGGCGTTCGTCGCGGCCGCCGGTGTCGCCGCGTCCTCCGAGTACGGTGTGTTCGCGCGGTTCGGGCTCGGGCTGGGTGTCGCCACCTTCCTGCTCGTCACGGTGTGGGACTTACGCCGCCGCCGGGGCTCACTCGCCGTCTACATCCGTTTGCGGCGAGTCGAGATCGGCTTTGAGCCCAAAGGCGATGTCATCGAGGTGCCCAAGCTCATGTTCGGTGTGATGAATCAGCCCGGCCCCGTCGTCTGGCTGATGCTTGCGGGTATCACTGCACTGATCGCGGTGGATCTGTGGCCGCATGGCGCCTACTACGCGGCGGTGCCCCTCCTCGGCCTTGCCGTGCTTGCGATCATCGTATGGCGGGTTCAAACACGAGGGCCATGGGAGCCGCTGGCCAGGGTGCTGCGCCAGGCGTCTTTCGTTGCTGCCCGGCGGCTTGAAGAACACCTCGAGAGCGCGCTCGATGTCGACCCCGAGGTCATGATGCTGCGCCACGCTGCCGACTCTGTGATGGTCCGGCTGATGCGTGACGTCGGTGAGTAGGGGTACTGCGCGGCCTGCGGTCACTTCCGGGAGATCCACGAAGGGAAGTCCAAGGCGAGGCCCACGCGGGCGCAGGTTTCTTCACATTTGCAGGGACACACTCCAGCGCCACGAAATCAATACGTACGTAGCGCTAGTGAAAGGTGTCACAAGATGGATCAGATCCGTAAGACCTCCACCGAGGAGAACCTCGGCGCTCGCATCTACCAGGTCACCCGCCAGCGTGCCGCTGAGCGCGCGATCGAGCGCATGCGCGCCGGTCTGAAGGCGGACTGGCAGTTCTTGACTCGCGAAGACATCGAGAACCTTCGTTGGTTTGCGGGTGAGATCTGGGCGACGCATGACCGTGCTGAGTGGGAGGGCCTGCACTTCAGCAAGCTTGATCTTCACGACACGCGTATCCTCGCCGGGCACGCCGATCGCCTTCGCCGCCATGGCACGCAGCGCAGTGCGACGCTTGAGCTCGCGGTCGGCATCCTGCGCACCGCCACCGACCATGCCCGCCGCGCTGAGTTCCTCTCACATGCCGACGAGGCCACCACATAGGCCTGGCAACGATCGTGGGTCTACGCTGATCGCCACGATGAGGTTTCCGGCTACTGCGGCGATGGCCGCGGTCTTCGATTCACCCGACGCCATCACATCTCCCGTCTCCAGGGTCCCCTGCTAGTCCTTGTGCCACCGCTTCATACACCTGTTCGAGCCGGTCGACTGCATCGAGTAGCAGGTGGGCCTTCACGCTCTCCCGCGCAGTGCGTCCCATACGCTCGCGAAGAGCGTCGTCATCTGCCAGACGCGCGAAGGCTTGAGACATCGCTTCGGCATCATACGGCTCGACGATGATGCCGTCACGTCCGTCATGCGCCATCTCCGGCACCGCCAGCGCGTTCACGCCCACGACCGGCGTCCCGGATGCCATCGCCTCCAGCACGACGATGCCTTGCGTCTCGATGGTGCTCGCCGTCGCGAAGATGTCGGCATCACGGTAGGCCTTGGCAAGCTGCATGCGGTCGATGAAGCCGCTCCACTCGACGTGCTTCTCGATGTCGAGCTCGGCGGCCAGTCGCAACAGATATGGCCTTGCCGGTCCTTCGCCGAGGATGTGTAAGCTCCAGTCCGGATGCGTCCTGGCGAACAGCGCGAATGCGCGCACTACGACGTCGGCGTGCTTCTCATAGCCGAGACGGCCGATGTGCACGATGCGCTTGTGCAGCGCGTAGTCGTCTTTCGGCGGGAACTCCGCGAGTTCGATGCCGTTGGTCTGATAGCGGACGGGTGACCTCACGCGATGACGACGCAGTTCGGCCATGAGCGTACGGGACGGGGTGAGCACCAGATCGGCGCGGTTGTAGAGCAGGCGCGTCACGAGCCACGAGAACCGGTCGTCTTTGACGCGACGTGGGCCGGTGTCGAGCTTGAGCAGCCGCCGAAGGTCGAGGTACTGGATGAAGCCCGGCATGTAGCTGTGGTAGGTCTGGATGAGGGGGACGCCGAGCAGCTTGGCGGCGATGACGCCGGTGACGCCGATCGGCAGCGGTGTGTGGGCGTGGATGATGTCGGGCTTGAACTCTCGCAGTGTGCGCACCATCCCAAACAGCCACGGCAGCGCAACGTGTGTGTCTTCGTTGCTGCCGGCGCTCACCGCGCCGTAGCGCTCGATATGGATCCGGCCATACCCCTTTGGGTCGCCGGTGCCGTATCGTGGACACAGGACGAGGAACTCATGGCCTCGCTCGGCCAGTGTCGCGGAGTGGCGGACGATGGCAGTGACGATGCCGTTCGTCTCCGGGAGGTACGTGTCTGAGATGTATGCGATCTTCACGAGCAGTATCGTACCGCAGCGACGTTTGCTCGCTGCACTGGCGGTGGTAGCGTGTTTGGGCAGACCATCCCAAGTTCACTTGCAGAGTTGTCTCAGCTTTGCAAGAATAGTGCACAGAACTTGCAAAGCCTCTCGTCCTTTGCAGGTTGACTTTGGGAGTGTGAGCGATGGACCCCAAGGACTTCGTTGCTCCGGCTGCTGGTCGGGTCATCCGCGCAGAGAGCGGGTACTGGGCGTTTGTACCGTCTTCGCTTCCACCTGCGATCGAGTGGGATACCGAGCTGGTCCTGGCGCTTTCCCGCGCCGATTCGGCGTTGAGCCGCTTGTCCGGCGTAGGGTCGCAGCTCCCAAACTCGCATCTGCTCATCGACCCGTACGCCAGGCGTGAGGCGGTTCTCTCGTCTCGCATCGAGGGCACGCAGGCGAGCCTTTCGGACCTGCTCCTGGACGAGATCGCGCCCGAGCGGGTGGAGGCGTCGCGCGACGACGTGCGAGAAGTGCGCAACTACGTCGCTGCGCTGGAGCACGGCATCAAGCGGCTTTCTGGTCTGCCGTTGTCCTTGCGACTCATACGGGAGACGCACGAGATTCTCATGGCCGGGGTCCGCGGAGAACACGCGACGCCGGGCGAGTTCCGCCGCTCACAGAACTGGATCGGACGCCCGGGTTCGACGATCGATACCGCCGCATACGTTCCGCCCCCTCCAGACGAGATGAACGACGCACTCAGCGAGTGGGAACGGTTCCTTCACGATCGTGAGAGTCTGCCGGATCTTATCCAGTGCGCCTTGGTCCACGAGCAGTTCGAGGCCATCCACCCGTTTCTGGACGGCAACGGTCGCATCGGGCGCCTGCTCATCACGCTGTTCTTGATAGAGCGGCAGCGGCTGTCGCAGCCGCTGCTGTATCTCTCCGCGTACTTCGAGGCCAACAAGAGCGACTACTACGACGCACTCCAGCGAGTACGGACGCATGCGGATTGGCGCGGCTGGCTCTTGTTCTTCCTCGCCGGCGTGGCTCAGGTGGCCAGTCGTGCTGCCGAGCAGGCGGGCGAGCTTGCGGCGATGCGGGAACGGTATCGCGCGCTTGTGGGTGACAAGGCGAAGCCGCTTGCGCTGGTCGACGAGGTATTCCGCTCGCCGATCGTCAATGCGGCCTCCGCCATCCGCCGCCTCGGGGTTTCCGATCCCACGGCGCGTGCAGCCATCTCAGCACTTGAGGCTGTCGGACTTCTCGAGGAGTACACCGGTCGCTCGTGGGGGAGAGTCTGGATCGCCCGACCGGTCATGGAGGTGCTGGAGCGACCGTTGTAGAGATGGGCGCCACGTCACCCCCTACTGGTATCCTGTGGTACGTACGGTCAAGCTTGCCGAGGGGGGTCTTTCGTGCACGATCCGGTGGAAGCCTATTTCGCAGCACTGCGTGACATCCGTGCATCCGGTGCCGGTACTGCCGAGACCACCTACTACGAACCCCTCAAGCGCCTGCTCGACGAGGTGGGCAAGCACCTGAAACCCAAGGTCACCGCGCTCATGCAGCTGCGAAACACCGGCTCCGGCAACCCCGATGGCGGCCTGTTCACCGCCAACCAACTCAAGGGTTGGGAACCCGGTGTCGACCCGTTCCTGGGTCAGCTGCCGGCGCGTGGCGCCATCGAGGTCAAGGGCACCGCCGACGACGCTTTCGCGATCGCCGCCTCCGAGCAAGTCGCCCGCTACGTGGAGCGTTACGGCCTCGTGCTCGTCACCAACCTCCGCGATTTCGTGCTCGTGGGCCGTGAGACCAGCGGCAATGGTGTCCGCACGCTTGAATCATGCAGTCTGGCAACAAGCGAAGCGGCGTTCTGGGCCAAAGTGCAGCAGCCGCGCACGTACGCCGAGGACGCCGGCGAGGGCCTCACCGAGTTCCTACGCCGCGTGCTCATATCACGACATACACGGGGTCTTTTGAGCAGGTGGTTCTTTGTATCTGTGCAAGACTAGGTGGCGTATCCTGACAGCAGAATCATTGTTAGGAAGAGAGCATGACCGCTATGAGTCGGGGGGCTCAATGGACGCTCAGAGGGGCTACATAGGTCTGACTGACCCAGACTGGTACGCATTCCTCTCTGCCCACCCGCGTGTTGACGAGGTCAACTTCTGGCAACCGCACGGGAATCGCACGTTTCGCGCCATCAAGCCGGGCGAACCGTTCTTCTTCAAACTCCGGGCGCCGCTGAAGGAGATTGCTGGATTCGGCTTCTTCGAGCGCTTCGAGTCCTTGCCTGCATGGCTGGCCTGGGAGTGCTTCGGTGAGATGAACGGCGCTCCGGACTTCGAATCGATGATCGATCGCATCGCTCGGCTACGAGGAGACGGCGGCTCGTCGACCGGCGACTTCCAAATCGGCTGCGTGATGATCACTGCACCCGTCTTCTTCACCAAGGATGAGTGGGTCGCACCGCCGTCCAACTGGGCCAAGACCGGCATCCAGCAGGGCAAGACGTATCCGCTCGACTCCGGTGAGGGCAATCGCGTGTTCCGTGAGTGCCTCGAGCGCGCGAATCGCGGCGACCGCTACTGGAACGTCGAGCAAGTGGCTGAAGATGCTCCACGATACGGATTGCCTTCGATGGTTCGTCCGCGACTCGGTCAGGGGCTGTTCAGTCTGGCGGTGCGCGATGCCTACCACGGGGCGTGCGCTGTCACCGGCGAGCACTCCGGCCCCGTTCTGGAGGCTGCGCACATCGTCCCGTACGGCCGCGGCGGAGAGCATCGCGTCGACAACGGGCTGCTGCTGCGGAGCGACCTCCACCGGCTCTACGACCGCGGCTATGTGACGGTCACCCCGGACTACGAGTTTCGTGTGGGCGAGAGCCTCCGGGAGGAGTTCAACAACGGGCGCAGCTACTACTCACTCAGCGGATCGACGATCGCGGTACCTGACAACGCCCTCTGGCAACCCAAACGTGAGCGCCTAGAATGGCATCAGCAGGAGGTGTTCAGGGGCTGACCAGTTGCCAGCTCCTTTGCTAACCCGCGGATTCAGCAGACTCGCTTCGCTCGCAGCTGATCCGCAAGAACGTTAGGAAGCCCCGCGTTCTCGCAATCCGGGTGCGTGTCCGATCTGTATGCTAGTCTCGTTCACAAGTTCAGGACGCAGGGTCCTGGCATATGAGGGAGATGCGGGCCTTGGCCAAGTCGGACGTTCAGGCACTTGAGTTCGTGGCTCTTTGTGCTGCCCTCGGAGCTGCGTCGACCGGTGGCAGGCTCTCGTCGACTGAATCCTCGTTGCTCCAAGGTGCCCAACTCACCGCTTTCGACCCAATTGAGGTCCGCGAACAGATTCTTGCCGGTCGCGATCCTCTTGGTGAACGGATTATCGCGATGCGTTCGTCGGTTGAACGCCGCAGCATCGGTCAAGTCTTCACTCCACCACTCCTTGTGAACGAGATGGTTGGGTGGGTCACCCGCCAGACGCCATCGCGAGTCGTCGATTGCGGATGTGGCACGGGGCGCTTTGCGATTGCGGCGGCAAAGGCGATGCCGGATACCCCGGTACTCGCCGTAGACATGGATCCAATCGCGTCTCTTGCCTGCAGGGCCAACGCATCGGTCTTGGGACTGACAACCATCGCCGTTCACAACGACGATTTCATCCTCATGTCACTTGATTCAGAGGCGGGACGGACTTCGTTCATCGGCAACCCCCCGTACGTGCGACACCACCAGATTCCTGCTGCCCTGAAACAGTGGGCTCGCGAAAAGGCCCATGAACTGGGGTGGGCCCGTTGGTCCGGACTGGCCGGCTTGCATGCCCTGTTCTTCATGGCGGTTGTCAGCAAGAGCAGCCCAGGCGACACAGGTTGTCTGCTCACAAGTTCGGAGTGGCTTGACGTCAACTATGGGCGCGCCATGCGTGATGCATTGCTCAACGGGGCCGGCGGGCGCTCGGTCCATATCTTGCGGCCTCAGGAGCGCGCGTTCGAAGAAGCGATGGTCACTGCGTCGATCCTGTGTTTTGAGAGAGGGCTCAACGCGAAAGGGATTCGAATTCAGGTCGCGGGACAGCCTCGAGAACTCAAGAATCTCGACAAGCGCGGTCGTCTAGTATCCAGGGCTAAGCTCGAGTCCGCCACTTCATGGAGCCAACTTCTCGCCCCGAAGAAGTCCGTTCCAAAGGGTCTCGTGCCCTTGGGTAGCTATGTCCGGGTCAGTCGAGGGGCCGTTACCGGCGCCAACGAGTTCTTCTTGTTGACTAGGGACAAGGCGAGGGAGCTTGGTCTGACTATCCACTGCACGCCTGCGATAACTCGAGCACGCGAGGTCCTCTCGGCGCATGGGCGATTGGATCCTGCCAACTCCGAGCGCTGCCTACTGGTAGCAAACCCGACCGTGGCAGCTTCGGACAAGAACCTCCGTTCGTACCTAGCAGGTATGGGGGCGATTTCGACACGGGCTGGTGGCGTTTGCCAGTCCCGACGTGACTGGTATTCGGTGCCACTCAAGCGACCACCGATCGTAGCGACCTACATGGGCCGCGGGCTTCCCGCTTTCGCGTTGAACCCTGATCGCATGCCCACCGTGAACGTGGTCCACGGCTTGTACCCCAAGGTGGCACTCGACGACGACCAGCTCCACGGGTTGGTCAACTTCTTGAGTACCGGCGATCAGCACGGCAGCTCTGGACGGACCTACCAGGGTGGCCTGCGCAAGTACGAACCTAGCGAGATGGAACAGCTTCTCGTCCCGCCTCCAGACCAACTGAGAGGCTGGGCCAATCGTGAGTCGTGAGCCGGGGTGGATTCGTCCCCCGCACTGGGACGACGCGCAGCTTGAAGCAGATCGTCACATTGCCACCGCAACCTTCGTTCACCAGCGCATCGAGGATGGGCCTGCGGCGTACGCGGATGAATTCGTTCGGCTACGCCCCATCGTCCAACACCTGTTCGATTCGACGGACAACCTCGCCTCACTTCAGAACTCAGACGCAGGCGATTCGGCGGCAGTGAACGCGATTCGTCACCTGGCAGCGCCGCCCATCAGCGCTGATGACCTCAAGACGGTGATCGAGGTCTTGGTGTTCGAGGGCGACGGTCTCACCGCGCAAGATGCTCTCGTCGAAGTCGCGCTGTCTGCGCTGGATCCGATTCGGGTTCCTTGGTTACGCGACTCGCGGTACCCAGAGTCACCCGAGGTTGAGACTGCGATTGCGTGGACAACAGGAGTGTGGGCATCCGAAAGGACGCGTATCGCTCGACGCATGGAACCATCTCAACGGCAGGAAGAGGCAGTGGCTGCGGCGCTGACCGCTGCTGGCTTCCGCGAAGTCGATCGGCCCAATGAGATCCATGTTCTAGACGCCCTCGATCGCGGGTGTTTCTGTCGCGAGGTGATGGTTGCGGGCACCAAGACCGACATGCCGGCGCGACTGCACGATGGGCGTTTGCTGGCGATCGAGTGCAAGGTCTCCAACAGCTACACCAACAGCGTGAAGCGGTTGATTCGAGAAACCGGCGGCAAATCCGCCCGATGGCAGAATGCGTTTGGCCACCAAGTGGTGACTGCTGCCGTACTCGCGGGAGTGTTCAAACTCAAGAACCTTCGCGAAGCGCAGGATCAGCATAACGTCACGGTGTTCTGGGAGCACGATCTGGAGCAATTGGCAGCATTCGTAAAGGCTGCAGTGTAGATCCAGGGGCGCACTGAGCGGGCGTTCCTAACCCCGGCATCCAACCTGACAGCGCTTCGCGCTGCAGGTGATGCCGAAAGACGTTGATATGAGATGGCCGGTCAACCCCCAATTGCTCACGGTGGTCTTGACCTGTGGTTTCGTGCAAGCAGGCGGGCACATGGGAACGGCGCTCGACCATGCTGATATCCGGGGATTCGAACCCCACATCTCGGTCGGACCGGAGCCTGCCTCAAACTAGACGCGCGCTTACAAGAGTCGCATAACGTGATCGAGGATCTCTCCGGAGTAT
>JAUSOQ010000036.1 GCA_030655755.1 Coriobacteriia bacterium | reverse complement strand
TATCATCTTTCCTATAGTTATCAAGTCCCTGGTGTTTATGATGCATTCAAAAAAGCAGCAGGAGAGATTACAGGTTCAGGAGGACTTGGAGAAGTTATATTATCTGGTAAAGATTTTAATAAAGTAAAACTTAAGATAATTGCGGATTCTCACCAAGGTGAACACCTGTTCTCATCCGAAAGTGAACGGTATTCGGAGCTTCGCGACGCTGTGTTTTGATTGATAACACTTGAGCCGTTACAACTCAAGTATTCCTTTCGTTTTCCGATCGGAGTCCCGCCTCGGGACGACGCTCTTTTCTTCTCCTCCTCCCCTCATCTTTTTATGGGTCCATTTGGAGCCTCCCGCGAAAGCGGGAGGGGGTTCTTTCTGCTGGGTCAGGTTCCTTTGACCTTGCGTTTACGCATGGATTCGCCCTTGAGTTCGATGCGGTGCGCGTTATGAATCAGGCGGTCGAGGATGGCATCGGCTACCGTGGGGTCCGGGATCGTCTCATGCCAGGCATTCACCGGGAACTGGCTGGTGATCAGGGTGGCGCCGCTGCCTTGGCGATCATCGAGGATCTCCAGGAAGTCCCGGTAGCGTTGTTCGTCCAGTTTAGCCATGCCCCAGTCATCCACAACCAGGAGCTGAGCTTTGGCGATCTTCTTCAGGAGTTTGGATAAGCTGCCGTCGGCCTGGGCCAGGGCGAGTTCCCGAACCAGCTTTGGGGCATAGAAGTAAATCGCGCGATAGCCTTCGCGGCATGCCTTCTGGGCCAAGGCGCAAGCCAGGAAGGTTTTGCCGGTGCCCGTGGGACCAGTGACAATGACCGTCTGGTGGTACTTGACCCAATCGCCCGTCGAGAGCTGATCGAGCACCGCTCGTTTCAGGCCGCGTGCTTCCCGAAAGTCTACGTCTTCTATGCAGGCCGATTCTTTGAGCTGGGCATAGGTCAGGCGGGCCGCCAAGGATCGGCTTTCCTTCCAAAGCCATTGTCGCTCGACCAGCAGGGCCAAGCGATCCTCGAAGGGCAACTCGGCCGCGCGCGACTGGGTGCGTTGTTCCTCATAAGCCTCTGCTATGCCGTTGAGTTTCATGGCCAACAGTTTGCTCCGCGTTTGTTCGTTCAGCATACGGCTTCCTCCTTGTTGCTGGGTTGTTGATAATAATTCGCGCCGCGCACATTCAGATGGCGAATGACGGGCGGCGATGGGAGCAGATTCAAAAGCGGCTGGCGGTCCAGTCCCGTCTGCAGCATCGACTTGATGCTGCGATAGGAACACGCCTCCAGCGACAAGGCACGCACACAGGCCTGTTCCAGGCGCATCTTCCCATACATCCGGCCCAACCGCATAATTCCCAGGCAAGCGCGATACCCCATCTCCGGGTGCGGCTGGATCTCCAGAATGCGAGTGACCGCTTGCGCGCATTGCGGGCCTACTTCGGCCCCGGCCCAATGGATGAGCCGACTGGGCGTCCATTCCAAGTGCTGTTGATGGCTTTTCGGCCGGTGGGCCGGATCGGTAGTCGCTTTCCCGCGCTCATAGCTGCGCATGTGCGCTGCCACGCGGACACCGTTGAGCAGGAGTTCCACCGTCCGGGTGGTCAACCGCACGTCCACCGTGGCATGCACCAGCCGGTACGGCACGCTATAGCAATGGGTGTCGACTTGGACATGGTAATCGATGTTGACCTTGGCCTTGCGCCATTCGGCCAGCTCGTAGCGACGCTCCGGCAAAGGCCGCAGGGCGGGACGATCCAACTGCTCGAAGAGGCTCCGTCGCGTGCCGGCCATCTTTTTGAATGGCCGCTCGTTCAGTCGGACCAGCAGTTCACGGATCGCCTGATTCAGTTCCACCAGGCTGAAGAAGGTCTGGTGGCGCAAGGCCGCGATAATCCAGCGCTCCGCGAATAGCACCGCTGCCTCGACCTTGGCCTTGTCACGCGCTTTGCGCGGCCTGGTGGGCAACATGACCGAGCCATAATGAGTGGCCAAGTCCTGATAGCTGGGGTTCAAGCCGGGTTCATAGCGGCTGGGATAAGTAACGCCGGTCTTCTCGTTGTCCGCCACCGTCAAGACCGGAACACCGCCAAAGAACTCGTAACTGTGAATATGACCGTCGATCCAAGCCGGAAGTTGCCGGTTGGCAAACGCTTCCGCATAGGTGTAGTTGCTCGCACCCAGGGCCGCAACAAAAAGACTGGCCGGCCACACCCGGCCGGTCACCGGA
This sequence comes from Coriobacteriia bacterium, assembly GCA_030655755.1. Taxonomy (GTDB): domain Bacteria; phylum Actinomycetota; class Coriobacteriia; order Anaerosomatales; family Anaerosomataceae; genus UBA2279. The sequence goes on along the minus strand of JAUSOQ010000036.1, from coordinate 412 downwards.
TCATGCACCGGAATCGTCGGCCCCGCCCAGTCCACAAATTGCTTTTCGCCCGCTTGGTACGCTTGCCTAATCGTCGGATTGAGTTTGCGGCCCATTCCCGATAATATCGACAGAACTGGGGATAGGAATAGCATTCCGGCTGGTCGCGCCGGTATTCTTCCCATAAAAGCTGTAGTGTGACGCCCTCGCGCGTTAACTCGCGGCGCAGATAGGTCATCTCAGGCAACGGCCGCTGGCTGGCCGGCGGAGTGCCTTCTACCGGTTCCGGGGTACACAACCGTGCCTGTAGCCCTTCTTCACCCAGATCTTCCGGTAATGGCCATCCCAGACCGGCCTTGGCCGCCCCGTGCAGATAGTTCTGCACAACCCCCACCGAAATCCCCAGACTCCTGGCAATATCTCGGACGGATAA
>JAUSOQ010000031.1 GCA_030655755.1 Coriobacteriia bacterium | reverse complement strand
GCCGCCCCCGCAAGGTGTTTTCGCACCGTTTGCCGCGACCAACCTGTCATCCGGGCAATCTCCCGGATCGAGTGGTGCCGTTTCATCTGTCTGATCATTTCGACGTCGACCATCCCGAGCACTGCCTTCCTCCTGCCACCGCCGACAGCGTCCCGGTTCCGGGATCACCTCGACGGTACAGGCGTTGGTGGGGTGGTCAACTTTTCGGTGATCGAAAGACCTCCAGGTGGTCAACTTTTAGAGTACCGAACACATAGCCCGATTCCGCACTCGAAATCGGGCCACTCAGGCCTCTGGCCTGCGAACAAATGGTGCCCCCAAGGGAATTCGAATCCTGATTGTGCTTGTGACTGTTGGTGACTGTTGGTGACTATTGGCACTCGTTGGTACGGCTGACCATGCGGTTCGTCCCAATAGGTCCCAACGAGTACCAACAAGTACCATGTATTTGGGCGACAAATCGGGCGACAAATCGAGGCGCGCGATCCCGGCCGAAGAGCCTCCGTCAAACCCGGGGGGTTTCAGCCCCCCTCCGTCGACGTGAACGATGGCGGGGGACATAACAGCTGACGGTCAGCCGCAACGCGGCGACAGAAGCGCGGTGGGTCACTCCGCCACCGGATCCGAGGCTACCTGACTCTCGTCAGGAATCCCACAAGGGCAGAGTGACACCAAGGATGCGCTGGTTAGACACACCTATCGATCAACTGGCGTTTGACGAGATCTGCGCGGTCTCGCGGCACTTGGGGTAGTTCGTGCAACCGTAGAACGCCTGCCCTCGCTTGTCCCCCCGATTCGCAGTACGCACGACCATAGCGACACCGCACTTGGGACAAATAGGGGCGGTGCCGATGGTTGGCTCGGGCCGCACTGAGACCGGCGTCGTCTCGATCGACATGTAGGGTGAAAGCGAGGCAGCCAACGCGGTGGCCGAGTAGCCGGCTTGTGCTGGTACGTGCAGCAGCGGCAGACCCGCAGCTGCGAAGACCTGGTTCACGAACTCATCACGCGCCTGTCGGTCTTCGCGCTGATGGCTCTTGTCGTCGAGTTCAACGCCCACCAGCGGACACAACGACTGCGGATCGCAGAGCAGGAAGTCAACGTGCTTGCGGTCGATCTTGTTGCGATATGCCTGGTTCTCGTTTGGCTTCACGACGAAGAAGAGGTCAGCAAGGTTCACCTTGGGGCAGACGAGCGCGCGATCGCCGACGGCTGAGGCGAGCACTCTGTAGAACGACAATTCTGAGGGAGAGAGGAAGTCATCGCGAAGCCGATACGGCAGAGGGCCCGTCTGCGCGGGTGTCGCGGGTCCGATACCGAACAGTCTCAGGATTGCGCCAAGGCAGCCCGGATTCTCGCTCACACAGCCCCCCATCGTTGTGTCTAACGTATTTGCGCATCAGCTGCGCGCCGATGCCTCACTCCCAGTCTAGCGTTTGTCGCGTCTGCTGGATGCGCTGGCTAGGCGCGGCGTGCTCATGATCCACCCGGACGGCATGTCCCGAATGCTACGATACAGGCAGCAGGAAGTCGCCCCACGCCAGCGGGCTGTCTGCGGGAAGGTTGGGCAATCACACATGGAACGCAAACTGGACTGCTGGGAGTACATGGATTGCGGGAGGGGCCCTGGGGGCGTGCGCGACAGCGAACACAAGGCTTGCCCCGCATGTATGGAGGGCCGACTGCACGGCACTCACTGCGGGAGGAACGCCGGCCGTGCGTGCTGGGTCGTCGCCGGCACGATGTGTGATGGAGACGTCGCCGGGGCCTTCGCTGCGAAGTTCAGGGACTGCCAGCAATGCCCCTTCTACGCCACGGTCAAGGAAGAAGAGGGCTCCGGGTTCAGGCTATCGTCGACGCTCCTCGTCAAGCTCCGGCCTGAGCAGTAGTAGCGCGTCGCGGCGAAACCTTCCCGCCCAAGGCACCGCACTCGTTCCGCCTAGCGTACGTACGTGTTTGCGCGTCAGCTGCGCGCCGATGCCCTGCAGTTCAGTCTAGCGCTTACCGCGTCTGCTGCGCGCTGGTTAGACCCACTGGCTAGGTGCTGCAGGCTATGTCCGTGAAGCGAGCCGAGCGGGAGCGTCCAGTAACCTTGAGGGTGGCGTTCTCTCGACTGCGCGGCTTGGGACTGACAAGGATCTGCACATCGCGGTCAAGAGCATTAAGGAAGCGAATCAGTCGCTCGATTGAGAACCCATCCAGCTTGCCAGCTAAGAGTTCTGACACTTTGGGCTGTCCAGTTCCAAGGACTCGGGCGGTTTCCGCTTGAGTCAAGTGCCTATGAGAGACAATGCTGGCAATCTGATTAGCAAGCGCAGCTTTGGCCAGGAGTTCATCGGATTGGGGCAGGCCCAAGTCCTGGAACACATTGCCACTACTTGCTGTATGTTCACGCATGGCGCTCATCCTATTTGCCCTTCTTCTGCTTTGCTCTTTGCTCGTGCAGTTGTGCGGCCATCTTGAGCCGTGCTTCCACAATGTCAATCTCATGTTTCGGCGTCTCGATCCCCTTTTTCGCTTTCTTCTGGAACGAGTGCAAAACATACACAACATCCGAGAACCGCACTGTGTACATGGTCCTAAAGGTATCGCCGTCATAATCCTCGACGACCTCCAGAACCCCACCACCTTTGAAGCCCTTGAGTGGCTTCGCCTGCACGTGCTTGCCTCCGCACTGTGCCTGGAAGAGAGCGAAACCCATCGCCTGCTTCACTGAATCAGGAAACGCCTGCAAGTCCCGCAGAGAGGATGCAATCCACATGACTTCCTTGGGCATGGCAGTCTCCATAAGTGAGTATCCCACATCTGGGATATACTAGACAATACATTCATCAGTTGGGTCTAACGTGTTTCGGCGTAACCCGCAGGGTGCCCTCGCGCCCGTGCTTGCCGACTCTAGCTTACACGGGCGCGCTGTCGGGTTGACACCCGGGTTAGCAGCGGCGAATTCAGATACTAAGTGCAACGCCCCCCAGGTGTGAGGGTGAGGCAATCTGGGATACTCCGGGTTCCTCCACTCCGCCAAGAACAGGGGAACCGAACATGAAGTATCGCCAGATCACCTCCAGTGAAAGATACGCCATCGCCGCGCTTCGGAGACAGGGGCACTCGCTGTCGGTCATCGCGCGCGACCTCGGACGGGCTCCGTCGACGATCTCGCGCGAGATCCGCCGCAACCGATGCGCCGACGCCGCCTACCGCGCGTTCAAGGCGGATTCCCGGACGCGCGGGAGACGGTCGCGCTCGCGACGCAACGAGCACTTCACCCCGCAGGACTGGGCGGTCGTCGAGCGCTATCTGCGCATGGACTGGAGCCCCGAGCAGGTCGCCGGCTTTCTGCGCGTCGAGGGCGTCATGCGCATCAGCCACGAGACCATCTACCTCCACGTCTGGCGCGACAGAAGGGCCGGCGGGACGCTCTGGACCCACCTGAGACAGTCGCGCAAGAAGCAACGCAAGCGCTACGGCGGTCGCGACGGCCGTGGAAGACTCGCAGGTAAACGCCACATATCCGAGCGACCGCCTGAGGTCGAGACCCGTGAGGAGACGGGTCACTGGGAGATCGACACCGTGAAGGGCGACGACCAGGCGAGGCACAGCGCCGTGACCATCGTGGAGCGGGCGACCGGATTCCTGCAGATCGGCAAACTCGAGCGGCATCGCGCCGTCGACACCGCGACACGCGTGGTCGAGCTCATCGAGAGGCGGTCCGACGCGTTCGTGACGATCACGGCCGACAACGGCACGGAGTTCCACGACTACGCCGACATCGAGGCTGCGACCGGCGTGGAGTTCTACTTCGCCACCCCCTACCACTCGTGGGAGCGGGGCACCAACGAGAACACGAACGGGCTGATCCGCCAGTACCTGCCGAAGGGCAAGAGCATGGCGCACGTCACGCAAGATGATTGCGACGCGATAGCGGCCAAGCTCAACTCGCGACCGAGGAAGCGGTTGGGTGCGTATTCCACGGATGCCGCACACCCGTTCCAGCTGATGCCGGACACCGTTCCACTTGATGCCGGACGGGCACAGCCAAGCGACGCGTTGTCTTGTCAGAGTGATGGAGTGTCCGGCATCAGGTCAACTTTCTGGGGCG
>JAUSOQ010000030.1 GCA_030655755.1 Coriobacteriia bacterium | reverse complement strand
AACGGGCGCCGCATGGCTGCAGCGCCCGTTCGTATGCCTATGGCGGAGGCGCGTGCGAATCGAACACACCCAGGAGGCTCTTCACCCCCCACAACGGTTTTGAAGACCGCGGAGCCCACCAGGACCCATTCGCCTCCAGGGAGCGATTGTGCTGGTGTGCGCGAAGAAAGGCAACCCAGGAGGAGAAGTACTCAGTCTGCGCTGCGCGGTGTACGCCACGTACCGGGACCCTTTGGATGCAGAAGACCTCCAGGTGTGGCGATACACGTGATGATCGACATCTGGAACCAGTAGACCAGGGGGTACAGCGCCGCCCAGAAGTAGTAACGCGCGACATCGGGATCGTACTTCCGATCCATCAAGACACCCACAGCCAACTGTGTGAGCGAGATAGTACCGATAAGCATGCCCCACCACTCGGGAATAGGCGTGGCACCCAGCAGTGGAGCGCCGATCACCCATGTGATCAACCACATGGTCGTCAGAATCATGAACGAGTACGCCCAAAGGATCGAGAGCGACGCCTCCAAGTAGACCGGCCAGATGCGACGATTGCGCCAGTGACGCCAGACACCAGCATTACGACGAAGAGTCTGAGCAAGACCACGCGCCCAACGCAGGCGCTGCGACCACAAAGCGCGCAATGTATGAGGGACCTGCATGCGGACCATCGCCCTGGGTTCGTAACGAATGTCGTAGTAGCGACGCTGGAATTCCCAGGATGTAGATATATCCTCGGTCACACAGTCATGCACGCAGAGACCCACATCCTCAAGCGCGCTCTTGCGATACACACCGATGACCCCCGATACGGTCATGACGCGGCCCCAAACCACCTGGGAACGCTTCAACAACGAGATGATAGAAGAGAACTCAATAGTCTGGATCTTTGCAAGAAGCGTGTAGGGGTTGCGGACTCGCGGGTTGCCGGTCACGGCCGCTAGGCGTGGGTTATGCAGGAAGTGTGGCACGACCCAGCGCAGAACATCAGAATCGGGAACGGCATCCCCATCGACGACCATGATGATCTCTCCACTGGCGAGGGGTAGGGCATCATTGATGGCCATGGCCTTGCCCTCATTGACACGCTTATCGATGATCCGCACGTGTGAGTCATGTATGAACTTCTGCGCCTCGGCAAGGGTATCGTCGTCCGACGCATCGTTGACCACGATAATCTCAAAATCTGGGTAGTCGATCTGGAGCAACCCCCCGAGAGTGCGCGCAACGGTCAGCTCTTCGTGGTAGGCCGGTACGATGATGGAGACCGCAGGAAGATCCTCGTCCGCGACCTCATAAAAGCTCATGTCGCCCCTGTGCTCACGACGGAAGAAGTAGATGATGGACGACCATATCCACACCAGAGCCATGAACATTGGATAGAGCGCGAAGAATATCAGTGTCACTTTGTAGATATCGGATTCGGCTATTGTCAGGACGAGATTATACATCGCTCACCGTCGCAGGATCGTCCGCGCGCATGGCCACATAGCATTTCTCGCCGTTCTCGATAGTCACCGAGATCATGCGCTCATTCCGAAGAACGTCGATGTCGAGTCTTACGGTCTTACCGAGACGATCCGTCGAATAGTCATATGTGGCGACCGGCACGGTCTTCCGCGCGCCCTTGCGTCGATAGATGCCCACATTGTATCTGACCCATATCGCCATGAGCACGACGATGCCGAAGCTGACCAGAAGGATGTAGCCCACCGTGAGGAGCTCGTCCACGGCCGGACCTTCCCAGAATACCCACGCCCAGAGCAGGGCAAAGATCACCCAGCTCACTATCGCGAGCAGGTACTGAATCACGAGCCGCAGTGTTTTCACCCAGAGCTCACCCCGTTTGATGCGCGCGTGGCTAGCATGGTACCGAAAGATGGGAAAGATGGAAAGATCGGCTTTACATCGCGAACAGGAACCTCGAGGGCATATCTCGTGCGTACCTTACACTTGGGTTCGGTCCAATATATACATATGCGGTCTGCGTAATCAGCTCAAATCGAGCAGTAGCACGCCGTAGTGATTCGCAGAAGTTCTCCTCCAGCATCTTCCTTTCGCGCTATACCGCTGGCAAGCGACCCTTTGCGTGCCGGAAGCATCATGCTGGCGCTCGCCGCGCTCGCGGGCTTTATGTTGCGCGAGTGCCCGGGGCATCACCTCTTGGGAATGAACCCTATGACGGCCGAGAACCGTGAGGAGGCGTCATGACTCCGCGACACAATGACATCTGGTTCGAGGACGATGAACTTGTGCGGGAGGGCGGCGTCTTCTTGTCGCCCAATGTTGGCCGCGAGGTCAGTTGCGACGATGATGATTGCGCACCCGGTGATTACGCGGAGGACCCGGCAAGTGAGGTCGTCGTGCCTGGCACGATCGATGACCTTCCCTACGATTACGGTGTAGAACTCTCTCACCCGGCCGATGAAGTGCTCGAGAGTCTTGATCGCGGATCTAAGTCGACCGAGAACGTCGGCGTGTCCAGTACGGCTGAGGACGCTGCCGGTGCAGGAGCCGCAGAGCCTGATGCCGGTCTCAGTTGACGTAGATGAGGGAGTCAGTCGGCGCGAATTCGTCTGTCAGAACACGACGAAGTAGAGGACCATCGACTGACTCCATCCTGTGTGAGGACTCCTTGCTGTCGAACGCATGTCCTGAGCTGCGCGTTCAAACAAACGTTTGACAACGAGTCCCGGGCGGGACTAGACTGCTCACCATGGATATCAACGTACTCAAAGCGCTCGCTGACGAGCGCCGTCTCAAGATCGTGGAGATGCTCACGCGCGGTGAGCTCTGTGTGTGCGAGCTTGCCGAGGGACTGGGCGCCTCTGACGCGCTCGTCTCCCACCATGTCAAGAAGCTGCGTGCTGCGGGACTCGTACGCACGCGCAAGGTCGGGCAGTGGCTCCATTGCTCGCTGGAGCCCGCAGCGTTCGACGCACTGGCCGAGGTGATTTCGGCACTGGCCGATGTCGCGGAAGTCGCACCCCGGGGCATCGATAGCTGCGCGTGCACGACGAAGCGAGGTTGCGCGTGAGCGGCTGCGATCACGGTGACGATGAAGGGGACCGACTGATGCGTATCAAGATCCTTGGCAGTGGCTGTACGAAGTGCAACCTGCTCGAGAAGGCGACCCGCGAGTCCGTGCAGCGCCTCGGCCTGGAGGCCGACATCGAGCACGTCACCGACTTCGAGCAGATCATGGCGTTCGGTGTCATGACGACGCCCGCGCTGGTGATCGATGAACAGGTTCGCCTGTCCGGCCGCATTCCTTCCGCCGACGAACTCGATCGCATCATCGCGAGCACCAAGCCCGCCGCTTCCGGCGGCTGCGGTTGTGGCAGCTGCTGCTAGCTGACGACCTTCCGCCGAGAGGACACCCCCTAGCATGGACATCTTCGCGCCCCTTGAGGCGCTCGCGAACTGGCTCACCTTCAGTGTCTTCGGCCTGGCGCACGGTAGTGCGTTCGGCGAAGCGCTCGCGTTCTTCCTCTACGACGTGCCGAAGATCTTGCTCATGCTCGCCACCATCGTCTTCGTCGTGGCGATCATCCGTTCGTACTTCCCGCCCGAGAAGACCCGCAAGTACCTGTCGAACACGCGTCTGTATGCGGGCAACGTGCTGGCGGCCGCCTTTGGTGTCGTGACGCCGTTCTGCTCGTGCAGTGCCGTGCCGCTGTTCATCGGCTTCGTCGAGAGCGGCGTCCCGCTCGGCGTCACGTTCTCGTTCCTCGTGGCGAGTCCGATGGTCAACGAGGTCGCGCTCGTGTTGCTGCTCGGTATGTTCGGATGGAAGATCGCCGCGCTCTACCTCGTGGCGGGTCTCACCGTCGCCATCGTCAGCGGGATCGTCATCGGCAAGCTCGGCCTCGAGAATCTGGTGGAAGAGTATGTGTACGCCATCAAGGTCGGTGAGGGCGTCATCGAGGAGCTCACGTGGCGCGATCGGGTTGCGTATGCCAAAGGTTACGTCGTCGAGATCGTCGGCAAGGTGTGGCCGTACGTGGTAGTGGGCATCGCCATCGGCGGCTTCATGCACGGTTTTCTGCCCGAGGACTTCTTAGTGCGCTACGCCGGACCCGGCAATCCGTTCGCGGTGCCGATCGCGGTCCTTCTCGGCGTGCCGCTCTACTCCAATGCGGCTGGTGTCATCCCGATCGTGAGCGTGCTCGTCGACAAGGGTATGGCGATAGGCACCGTGCTCGCGTTCATGATGGCGGTCGTCGCGCTCTCGCTGCCCGAGATGATCATCCTGCGAAAGGTCATCAAGCCCAAGCTCATCGGCATCTTCATCGCCATCAACGCGGTGGGTATCATCGTGGTCGGATACCTGTTCAACGTCGTCTTGTAGGTGGCCTCATCCGTGCCGTTCTCGGGCATATAGTCCGAGATGATGGCCGAGACGGGGGGGTGACATGGCGAGACACGACAAGACCTGGCACCAGCGGCATCGAGAGAGCTTCACGACGGGTCAGCGCGTTGCCGACGCTGTCGCCAAGGCGATGGGTTCCTGGTCGTTCATCATCGGCCAGACCGTGCTCGTCGTCTTCTGGATCGGGTTGAACTTCCTGGCGTTCGTCAAGCACTGGGACCCGTACCCGTTCATCCTGCTGAACCTCATGTTCTCGGTGCAGGCGGCTTACGCCGCGCCGGTCATCATGATGAGCCAGAACCGTGCGGCCGAGCGCGATCGCTTCCAGGCCACTGCGGACTACGACACGAACGTGAAGTCCGAGGCTGAGATCGAGGACCTGCAACGCACGCTCGCGCGCATCGAGCTCGAGAAGCTCGATCGGATCATCGCCCTGCTCGAGGACCGCTCGGCTTAGGTGGGCGGTCCGCTCTTCGGGTCAGTGCTATGCCACGTCGGCAAGTCTGGGCTCGTCTCGGCGATCCTCGTGGGTACGGACGACGTGCGTTTACACACCGTACCGGGCGATACCGTGCGTTTCGTCTTCGACGATCTGCAGAGTACGATGTTCATGGTCGAGTCACGAGGGTGGTACCGGTCGCTGGAGCGATAAGACACATCAGCGTTCGATTCGAACCGGGAGGCGTGACCGCTATGGTTCCTCCCGGTTCGCTTCTGCTTGACGTCGCGCGTGAAGCGGGCGTCGGCGTTGACGCGCCGTGTGGTGGCATCGGTCGCTGCGGGCGCTGTCGGGTCGTCGTGAGCGGAGCCGTGAGCCCGCTGACCGACGACGAACGCATGCTGTTGTCCGCCGAGGACATCGCCGCGGGTGTGCGACTTGCATGCCGTGCGCGGGCAGTCGGCGACGTACGCGTCTCCTCCGCTCCTCCGCTCGGCCGCATCCGCATCGTCGAGGATGCTGCGGTGCCGCGTCCCGAGGTCGAGCCTCCCACAGTGCGCGGCATCGTGTCGGACGATCCCGGGGACCCGCTGCTCGGTGTTGCGGTCGACATAGGGACGACCACGCTTGCCCTCGCGCTCGTCGACCTGCGCAACGGTGATGAGATCGCACATGCCTCTTCCCTCAACCCACAGCACGTCTTCGGCGCCGATGTCATGTCGCGCGTGACCGCTGCGCTCGATGGTGCGGCGCACGACTTACAGGCAGCGGTCGTGGAAGAGATCGAGAGCCTTGCGCTCGCCCTTGTCGCTCGAGTGGGCGCGATGCCTGCGCACGTGCGCGAGTTCTCGATCGTCGGCAACACGGCCATGCGTGCCCTGTTGCTTGCCGAGGACACGACGCAGTTAGCGGCTGCGCCATATGGCGGTGCACCTGTCGCCCCGGTCGCCACGACCGCGCATGACCTCGGCTTGCGTGCGTTCGACGCTGCCGTCACCGTCATGCCGGGCGTCTCGGCGTTCATCGGCGGAGATACTGTTGCAGGGTTGCTCGTCACGCATCTGGCCGAGCGTAGGACGTCCACGCTCTTTATGGACCTTGGGACGAACGGAGAGATCGTCCTCGCCACCGGCGGGCGGATGCTTGCCGCCTCGGCAGCTGCAGGACCGGCGCTTGAGGGCGCGAGCATCGAGATGGGGATGCGCGCGGAGCCCGGGGCCATCGAACGGGTGCGAGTCTTCGGCGACGCTCTGCTGACAGACACTATCGATGGGGAGTCGGCGCGCGGTATCTGTGGCAGCGGACTGCTCGATCTCATCGCGGCGATGCTTGATGTTGGAGCGCTCGACGCGAGTGGACGCATCGACGATGGTGTGCGGGAGCCCTGGGTGTCGCGTGTGATCGAGCGAAGTGATCAACGGGTGTTCACGGTGGATGAGGCGGCGGAAGTCGTGCTCACCCAACGTGATGTCCGCGAGCTGCAACTCGCCAAGGGCGCCATTCGCACCGCGATCGACATGCTTCTTGAGGCGGCTGGTCTTGTAGCCGACGACGTCTACGAAGTCGTGGTGGCGGGCGGTTTCGGTCTGCACGTTCGCGGAGGCGCGCTGGCGCGCATCGGGATGATCCCCCCCGAGTGGGCCGGGCGCCTGCACTTTGTCGGGAACACCGCTCTCGCCGGCGCCGTTGCGACGCTTCTCGGCAGCGAGGCCCGTACGGCTGCAGCCGCGATCGCCGAAGACGTCGAGACACTGGACCTCGCGGGCGATCCCGTCTTCCAGCAGCGCTTCATCGCGTCACTCTCGTTCCCTTAGGCGTCGGGATCTTTTCCGAAGGTACTTGACATCAGGAAATACTGATGCAAAGTATCAGGAGAAGTTATCGAACCCGAGCGACAAGGGGGACAGATGGGAAAGAAGCGTGTCCTGGGACCTTCAGCATGGATGCTTGGCGCCACCGGTCTGGTGATCGGCGTGTTCGCGGCATTCCTGGTCAAGCAAGGCAACCCGGGCAACATGGGTCTATGCATCGCGTGCTTCATTCGCGATATCACGAGCTTCTTCGGTGGCGAGGCGATGAAGATGAACGCCTTCGCCTACGTCCGACCGGAGATCGTCGGCATCATGTTGGGTGCGACGGTCGGCGCGTTCGCGTTCCGCGAGTTCAAGGCTCGCGGCAGTTCCGGAGCCGTCTATCGGTTCGTTCTCGGGTTCATCTTCATGGTATCGGCACTTATCTTCCTGGGCTGTCCGGTCCGTGCGTGGCTGCGTCTCGGCGGCGGTGATCTCAATGCTGCGGTCGGCATCGCCGGTCTGGTGGTCGGAATCGCCGTCGGTACCGTGTTCCTGAAGCGGGGCTACATCGTGGGCCGCGCCAAGAAGCTGACCAAGCCTGCAGGCTTGGTCATGCCGGTCATCGCGGTCGTCTTGCTTGCTCTCGCACTCGTCACGTTCTACAACGGTGCGGCTCCGGCTGGATTCGCGACAGTGGCCAAGGGCGCCAAGAAGACCGCCGAGGGCGCTGTGTTCACCGCCGACAAGGTCATCGCCCCTCCGGGTGCGAGCATGGTCGACGGCGCTATCGTCGGCGCCGATGGCGAGGTCGTCTCCCCTGCGGAGTCGGTCTCGGTCGCTGCCGGCATTCCCGGTGGCTCGCGTGCCCCGCTCTACCTGGCGCTCGTGGGTGGCCTGGCGATCGGTCTTGCCGCTCAGCGTAGTCGCTTCTGCAGCGTCGGCGGTGTCCGCGACGCCATCCTCATCAAGCGCTATGACCTACTTGTCGGCGTTGCCGGTCTTGTCATCGGCGTCGCGGTCATGAACATCGTGTTCGGCCAGTTCAATCTCGGCTTCGATGGTCAGCCGGCGGCGCATACGAACTTCCTCGGCAACTTCTTGCCGATGATCCTCGTCGGCCTCACTGCGGTGTTCATGGGCGGCTGCCCGCTGCGTCAGGTCGTCATGGCCTCGGAGGGAGACCTCGACGCCGTGGCCGCCGTTCTCGGCATGATGGTGGGCGCGGTCGCGTCGCACGCCCTGACGCTTGCGTCCACCGGCGCTGGTCCCGCATCCGGCGCCTGGGTAGCGATGGGCGTCATGGCCGTCGTGACACTCGGTATCGGGTTCCTGCGGACACAGAAGGCATAGAGGAGGGGAAGTCGAAATGGTCGAAGTAGATGTACGCGGGTTCGTCTGCCCCGTTCCGCTGATGCGGACCAAGAAGGCGCTTGAGTCCGACCCCGGCAAGGTCGTCGTTCTCGCGAGCGACGGCACCGCAAAGACGAACGTGACCTACCTGCTGCAAGACGAGGGTTACGCGGTCACGGTCACCGAAGACGGTGACGACTACAGGATCGAGGGCACGAAATAGTGCTGTTCAAGCGAAGCAAGAAACGGGAGGTGCCGGGCGACGCGCTCGGCATCTTCCTGTTCGATGAAGTCTCCTCGGCGATACGCGCCGAGAAGGTCCTTATGGCCGAGGAGTGCGAGGTCGCGCTCGTCGCACCACCGCACCATCTGCGTGCCGGGTGTGACCTCGCCGTCAGTGTAGCGCGGGTCGAGTACGTCGGCGCGGCGCGCGTGCTTGCTGATGCGGGCGTGGTCGTGCGCGAGTGGGTCGACGACGCCGAGGGCACGGCAGAGGTCTGCGACCTCGTGACTACGGAAGACTTCGGCGAGTGGCTGATGATCCGCTCGGGCAACATGAAGATCACCGTCCGGCGCGAGAACGGTGTGATCGTCAACACCTCCGGCGGCGGTTGTCCCGACATCCCATATCTCAACATCGAACTTGTTGGAAAGACGATATGGGAGGCGCCGCGCCCCAAGGAACTCGGCTACACGTTGTGCGGTCTGATGCTGGACCGGGCGTTTTGCGAGGCGCGCGAGTTGCTGGGCGGTGAGAGCCGATGAGCCTGCTCGTCGTGGCGACATACCCCGTCAGCGGCGGTCCTGTGTTGAGTGGTCCGGTACACAGCGATGCGGGCGTCTTGTACGTGGGCGGTTCTCCCGTCCCTGCGTCGCAGGGCACCTCGGCGATGCTGGGAGCCGCGCTCGCGGTCTCAGACTACCTGGGGACCCCCGCGCCCTACGCGTTGATCGCCGGCGACATCGGCCGTGGCGACGGGACTCGAGCGGTGTATGCCCGGTTGGCGGATGTGGCTGCAGAGGTCTGTCCCTCTGTCGTCGCCTTCCACTACATGCAGCCCGTGATGGCGCTCATGCGTCAGGCGGTCTGCGACCTCGGTGAAACGTTTCCGGATGCACTCTTGGTCGCCGACGCGGGCGGTATGTATGCGGCGAAGGCCGCAGGTGTGGCCGGCCGGTTCGAGCTCATGACGCCCGATGTCGGCGAAGTCGGGTTCCTTGCCGATCCGGAGGCGACGCATCCGGCGTACGTGTCTCACTACCTCTTCGGCACCGAAGGATTCGACCCTCCGGGACTCGTGCGCCTTGCTGCCCAGAGTGACGGCTCTGCGCGCGTCCTGCTCGTGAAGGGCAAGACCGACCATATCTCCCTGCTAGGGGACATCGTAGGTACTGTCGATGCGCCCGATGTGCCGGCATTGGAGGCGATCGGCGGTACCGGTGACACGATCACCGGCCTCGCGGCTGGTTTCATGGCGGCGGGCTTTCCGACGGTGGACGCCGCGATGTGCGCGTCCCGCGCGAACCGGCATGCAGGTCACGCGATGGTCGCCACGCCGGCGATGCGCGCGGCGGATCTCGTCGCAGTGCTGCCGGACGTGTTTTCCGAGTATCTATGCGGATGGAGCGGCGTCTGTCCTGTGTGCCCTTAACCTGCTGGGCTGTATCGCCTACAATGCACGCATGGCCGCGGGACAGTAGGGACACCCCCGCGTATCGTTCGGCGGCCATTCGCCACGACTCCTCTAGGAAGGTGCGCGCGTGCAGCAGCCGCTTGAGATCAAGCCCACGTCGCAAGGCAAGGTCCGCGACCTCTTCGACCTCGGCGATCGGATGCTTCTTGTCGCGACCGATCGTCTCTCGGCGTTCGATGTGGTCCTTCCGGATCCCGTTCCATACAAAGGAGAAGTGCTCACCAAGATCTCGCTGTTCTGGTTCGATCTGCTGAAAGACGTGGTGGCGAACCATCTCATCTCGGCGGATGTGGACGACCTGCCCGAGGAGTTCTTGCCGTATGCGGAGAGCTTCTCCGGCCGCTTCATGCTCGTGAAGAAGGCCGAGGTCTTCCCCGTGGAGTGCATCGTGCGCGGGTATCTGGCAGGCAGCGGCTGGAACGAATATCGCGCCAGCGGCACCGTGTGCGGGCAGAAGCTCCCCGAAGGCTTCGTCGAGTCCTCCAGACTTCCCGGGCCGATCTTCACGCCGTCGACGAAGGCCGCCATCGGCGGTCACGACGAGAACGTCAGCTTCGAGCGCATGGTCGAGATCATCGGTGAAGAGTATGCCAACGCTTTGCGTGATGCCTCCATCGAGCTCTACTCGCGTGCTGCCGAGCACGCGAGTAAGTGTGGCATCATCATCGCCGATACCAAGTTCGAGTTCGGGCTCGTCGATGGCGTCGTGACGCTTGTGGACGAGGTCCTCACCCCTGACAGCTCCCGCTTCTGGCCCGCGGACAGCTACACGCCCGGACAGGGCCAGCCCAGCTTCGACAAGCAGTTCGTCCGCGACTGGCTGCAACGCAGCGGTTGGGACAAGACGCCCCCCGCCCCAGAGCTTCCCGAAGACATCATCACGATAACCGCCGAGAAGTACATCGAGGCGTACGAGATGATCACCGGCGAGCCATTCATTCCGGAAGGTGATTAGCATGGCACGCCGCAGCGCGGGCAACGATCGCTATCGTACGGACCAGAAGGGCCAGACGCGCAAGAGCGCGAGCTCGCTCAAGCCCAAGCGTGAGAAGGGCACCGTGGACGCTACGATGTACAAGAAAGATTCAGGCGCCAAGGAGAAGAAGGCTGCCAAGAAGAAGGCTGCGAAGAAGACCCCCGCGAAGAAGAAGTTCATCCCGGTGCCCACCACACCTGAGATCAGGAAGTGGCGCAAGGTCTGGTGGGTCGCCATCGTCGTTGCGCTGCTGGCGTTCGGCGTCGCGTTCCTGGGTGAGAAGCAGGAAAGCCAGGTGCTGCGCACCGTCGGTCTCTCGATCGAGCTCGCCGGCGTACTCGTGGCGATCAACATCGACATCTTCGTCATCCGCAGACTGCGCAAAGAGGTGATCGCTGCAGGGCAAAAAGGCAAGAAGCCCAAGGCTGACAAGACGGAGGAATCCGACAAGTCCGAGAAAGTCGAGAAGGTCGAGAAGGCCAACGGGAAGACGGCCAGCGGTAAGGACGCTTCGTGAGTGTCAAGGAGCTGCCGCCACACGTGCGGCGTAACGTCTACTTGAGCTGGGCGGGCATGACGATCGCCGCGCTCGGCATCCTCGGATTCTTTCTGAGCTTCGCTTCGATCGCGGGTCCCGAGCAGATCGCCTCCGACGGTCAGGCGGTCTTTCCGTGGTTCGCGTACATCTCGATATTCGCGTGGGCGGTCGGCTTGATCGTGTCATGGCTCGGCCGTCGCAACATCCGTAGTGCCGTACGCAAGCGCAAGCAGGAGATGCAGGAAGCAGCCTGCGTCGACCTGAACGACTGAGAAGGAGAGATCCATGGCGCGTTTCGACATTTATGTGACGTACAAGAAGGGCATCTTCGACCCGCCCGGCGCCACAGCCGAGCGCGCGCTACAAAACCTCGGATACGCCGAGGTCTCCTCGGTCAAGATAGGCAAGTTCATACAGCTCGAGGTGGCCGATGGTACGGGTGTCGAGCGGGTGGCCGAGATGTGCGGCAAGCTGCTCGCCAACCCGGTCATCGAGGACTATCGGATCGAGCCGGTCGGGGAGGCGTAGGGTATGCGCTTCGGCGTCGTCATCTTCCCCGGCTCCAACTGCGAGCAGGACGTCATCCACGCGGCACGCTACCTCGGCTACGAGGCCGAATACATCTGGCACGGCGACACCGATCTCTCAGGGTTCGACGCGATCGTCTTGCCGGGTGGCTTCAGCTATGGCGACTACATCCGCTGCGGTGCGGTCGCGCGCTTCTCGCCGGTCATGGCCGAGGTCGTCCGCTTCGCCGAGACGGGCGGACCGGTCATGGGCATCTGCAACGGCTTCCAGATCCTTGCCGAGGCGCACCTGCTTCCCGGGGCGCTTCTGCGCAACGTCGGACTCAAGTTCATCTGCCACGCGCAGCCGCTGCGGGTCGAGGAGAGTGCGTGCCAGTGGCTGGATCTGCCGGGGGGCACCGTCCTCGATATCCCCGTGAACCACAATGAGGGTAACTACATCTGCGATGCGGACACCCTCGAGCGCCTCAAAGGCAACGGGCAGATCGTCCTGCGCTACTGCGAGGCTGACGGCAGCGTGCTGCCGGATTCTGCACCGAATGGTGCGCTGGATAGCATTGCCGGTATCTGCAACGAGCGCGGCAACGTATTCGGACTCATGCCGCACCCCGAGCGGATGGTAGATCCGCTGTGTAGCGGAACAGCAGGTGTGCCGTTCTTCACGAGCATCGTGAAGCGTCTCGCGGAGGTATAGCCATGGATGTACTAGCGTTCAACGGTCCCCTCGCTCTTTTCCTGCAGGGCATGGCGTTCGTCCTGGTGGTGGGCGCACTTTTCATGATCGTCCACGCTTTGGGTCGCCCGCGTGAGCGTTGGCGCGCTCCCTGGACACGTTGGTTGTGGGTGGTCCTCGGCATCGGCTACGTCGTGGTCCTTGCGGCCGCGTTCATCCTCTCGCTCATGGATGGCGTGGACACGACCCTCGTTGACGCAGTCATCACCGCGTACGGCTTCGGCTTCATCATCGCGCTCGTCGCGGAAGTGGCGTATCTGCTGCGCGTCGTGTTCCCTGCGCGCCGCGAGGTACCGTGCCCGTCGGTCGAAGCGGCTGCTGAGATGGAAGACGCAACAACCATCACCCCGGAGGCGCCTTGGGCCAACTCCGGCGAGTCCACGTCCGACACGTTCACAAAGGAGTAGTCCTTATGCCCCAGATGCTTGACGCGGAACTCGCACCCAAGCTGGCCGTTGAGCTTGGCCTGAAGCTCGATGAGTACGAGAAGATCGTCGAGATCCTTGGCAGACGGCCGAGCGTGACCGAACTCTACATGTACTCGCTGATGTGGAGCGAGCACTGTTCCTACAAGCATTCTCGCAAGGCACTCAAGATGTTCCCGACCGCCGGCGAGCACGTGCTGCAGGGTCCTGGCGAGAACGCGGGCGTCATCAGTGTGGGCGATGGGTGGGCCGTCGCTTTCAAGATGGAGTCGCACAACCATCCCTCGGCCATCGAGCCCTATCAGGGTGCGGCGACCGGAGTGGGCGGCATCATCCGCGACATCTTCACGATGGGTGCACGCCCCATCGCCTCACTCGATTCGCTGCGCTTCGGCACACTCGACAAGGCACGGCAGCGCTACCTGTTCGAGGGCGCAGTCGCCGGGATCGGCGGCTACGGGAACTGCCTCGGGGTCCCCACGGTGGGCGGCGAGGTCTACTTCGACGAGGCGTACGAGGGCAACTGCCTCATCAATGCGATGTCGGTCGGCCTCATGCGCGAGGAGAACCTGACGCGCGCGACGGCGAGTGGCGTGGGCAACCTGATCCTGCTCATCGGTTCGACGACCGGCCGAGACGGCATCGGCGGCGCCTCGACGCTGGCGAGCCAGGAGTTCGATGAAAAGGCCGAGGACAAGCGGCCGAGTGTCCAGGTGGGCGATCCGTTCGAGGAGAAGCTGCTCATCGAGGCGTGCCTCGAGCTGCTCGACGCCAAACTCCTCGTGGCGCTGGGCGATCTGGGTGCGGCCGGACTCACGTCGAGCGCGAGCGAGATGGCGAGCCGTGGTGGCGTGGGGCTCGACATCGACGTCACCAAGGTCCCACAGCGCGAAGAGAACATGAGGGCGTTCGAGATCATGGTCTCCGAGAGCCAGGAGCGCATGCTGGCCGTCCTCGAGCCCGAGAAGCTCGAAGCGGCCCAGGCGGTCTGTACCAAGTGGGGGCTACGCTCCACGGTGATCGGCACGGTAACGGACACCGGGCACTTCGTGGTGCGAGAGGGCGAGACCATCGTCGCCGACATGCCTGCATCGACCCTGGCCGACGACGCGCCCATCTACGATCCCGCGATGGAACGCCCGGCCTATCTTGATGAGGTGCAGTCGTTCGACACACGTTCCGTTACGCTGCCTTCCGACGACGAACTCGGTGACATGCTGCTCAAGTTGTTGGCGAGCCCCAACATCTGCTCGCGGCGCTGGATCTGGGAGCAGTATGACCACCAGGTCATGCTGAACACCGTCGTGCTGCCGGGCAGCGACGCTGCCGTGCTGCGCATCAAAGGCACTAACCGCGCAATCGCTGTCAGCACCGACTGCAACGGCCGCTACTGCTATCTCGAACCGTATCTGGGCGCGCAGATCGCTTTCGTTGAAGCCGCGCGCAACGTCGCGTGCGCCGGCGGTCGCCCTGTAGCGATCACCGACTGCCTGAACTTCGGCAATCCCGAGAAGCCCGAGGTCTTCTGGACTTTTTATCAGGCCGTCCGCGGATTGTCCGATGCCTGCAAGGCGTTCGATGTGCCGGTCATCTCGGGCAACGTCAGTTTTTACAACGAGAGCTTTGGCCAGCCTATCTATCCCACGCCCACAGTCGGTCTTGTCGGGTTGCTGCAGAACGTGTCGCGGCACACCACCGCTGGCTTCAAGGACGAGGGCGACGCCATCATCATGCTCGGCGAGACGCGCCACGACCTCGGTGGCAGCGAGTTGCTCAAGCTGATCGACGGTTCCGTGGGTGGCATGCCACCCACGGTCGACCTGTGGCGCGAGCAACAAGTTTGCGAGGCTGTCATCTGCAGTATCGAGATGGGCATCGTCAAGTCTGCACATGACTGCTCGGAGGGTGGTCTTGGCGTGACGTTGGCCGAGTGCTGCATCGCGGGTGATATAGGCGCGAACATCGTCTTCCAGAGCCGTATGCGGCGAGCGGTCTCGCTGTTCTCGGAGTCGCAGGGTCGCATCGTCGTGACGACTGCGGTCGAGGATGCAACGGTGGTCATGACGATGGCCGATCGTCTCCGGGTGCCCTATGAGGTTCTTGGTCAGGTCGGCGGCGATTCGCTCTCGATCCATGACGTGCTGGATGTGCCGGTGTCCGAGCTTCGCGAGGCGCACGAGCCCACGCTCGAACGCCTGGTGCACGGGGAGTAGCGGCTTGTAGGGTACGATAGTCCCCTGGATCTTCGATCGGGGATGGCATGGAGCTTCTGACCGCACTCGGACTGTCTGTACCTGCGGGGCTGAACGCCTACATCCCGCTGCTCGCCGTCGCGCTCGCGCAGCGTTTCGGATGGCTGGAGTTGCGAGAGCCATTCGATCTGCTGGGCTCGTGGTGGGTCATCGGTATCATCATCGTGCTGCTGATCGTGGAGATACTGGCCGACAAGATCCCAGCCGTGGACAGCGTGAACGATGCTATCCAGACGGTCGTGCGTCCCGCCGCCGGTGGGCTTGTGGCCGTGGCTGCGTCGGGCAATGCGACGAATGTGAGTCCCTGGTTGTTCGTTATCGCAGGCATCGTCCTTGCCGGCGGCGTCCACGTGGTGAAAGCGACCGCGCGGCCTGCGGTGAATGTGAGCACGGTAGGCATAGGGGCGCCCATTGTGAGTGCTGTCGAGGATGTCGGGGCAGTGATGATGTCGGTGATCGCCATCGCGGCGCCCTACTTCGTCGGCCTGGCGTTGTTGTTGCTCGCGGTTTTGATGTGGCGTTTCTGGCGCCGCCGTACTATGCGCGGCTGAGAAAGGGAGAGCGGTGTCTGAGGACGATCTGTCGCGTCTGCGTGCCGAGTTACGCTCGCCTGAACGCACTGTTCGCGAGGCCGCTGTCGTGCGCATCGTCGAACTCTACGACACTCAGACGACGCGCTTGCTGACAGAGGCGCTTCTCTCGGACACACCGGAGGTGCGCGACAAGGCGATCATCACGCTCGCGAAGCTCATCACCTCGGAAGACGACATGCTCGCGCTCGGGGCCGCGCGTCCTTTGGCCGAGGCGGGTGCGTTCGATGCGCTCGCAGAGGCATACTCGAGGGGCGCGACCGAGCTGCGGATCAGTGCGACGCTGCTGCTCGGTGCATGCACGGATCCTCGTGCGACCACTCTTGCCGAGCAAGCGCTTGGCGACGCCGACGTGCACGTGCGTGCGCTTGCGATGGAACTCGTGGCACGGCTGAGGATGATATGAAGATCACTCGTCGCGTTGCTGCTTGCGTCGCTGTCACGGGACTTCTCGTCCTGTCGGCCGCCTTTGGTCTGGTGGTCGCGCTGGGAACGATACGCACCCACTACGTCTTCACGGCGGTGCCGGTCCGCCAACCGGTCATCGCTTTGACGTTCGACGATGGGCCACATCCCGAGTACACACCCAGGATGCTCGATGATCTTGAGGTGCGCGACGTTGTGGCGACGTTCTTCGTGGTCGGCGAGGAAGCCGAGAAGTGCCCCGCCGTGTTGGAGCGCATCGTTGCCGCCGGACACGAGGTGGGCAACCACACGTACACGCACGACCACGTCGAGCTGCTCGATGGAGACGCGTTCGTCGCCGAGATCAGTGCGTGCGATGCCGTCATCAGCTGCGTGACGGGTGCGGACTGCACGTGGTACCGTCCTCCGCGCGGGCGACTCCCGCTGACGCAGGAGTGGAGTGTGGTTGGCAGCGGCAAGCGTATTGCTGGCTGGACGCAGTGTCTGGAGGCCAGTGCGTACAGGGACCCGCTTGTGCTTGCGGACGCGCTCGTGCCTGGCGACATCGTGCTCGTTCACGACGGCCGGCTCGACCGCAGCAAGAGTGCGGACATGTTGCCGGTTTTCCTCGACGCCGCCATCGAGCGCGGCTTCCGCTTCGTGACGCTGAGCGAGCTGGACTCGATGCGGGTCGTACGGCCCACCATGAGCGTCATGCTCGGCCATCCGTGAGTGGTCTGCCGCATGCTCCGAATGCGTGGTATCCTACACGCGTCCTAGCCCCTGAACACCCAAGGACGCTCCTTTCTCCTATGAGCGAGACCGATCTTATCAACGACTGGATCTTGTCCGATGCGCCCGATCGTCCGGAAGAGGCGTGCGGGGTGTTCGGCGTGTATGCGCCAGGCGAGGACGTCGCTCGCCTGACCTACTTCGGTCTACACGCGCTGCAGCACCGGGGTCAGGAATCGGCCGGTATCGCCGTAGCCGATGGTCACACGCTGATGGTCAGTAAAGACCTCGGCCTCGTGCCGCAGGTCTTCAAAGAGAGCGACCTCACCACACTCGTCGGTCACGTCGCCATCGGCCACACGCGCTACTCGACCACGGGTTCGTCTTCCAGCTGGGAGAACGCGCAGCCGATGGTTTCCTCCATCGGGCCTAATACGATCGCACTTGCCCATAATGGCAACCTTGTGAACACGGTCGAGCTGCGCGACGCGATGAAAGGCAACGGTTTCCGGTTCCGCTCCACCACCGACTCCGAGGTCATCGCCTCACTTGTCGACCATTTCACGCAGCGCGAGAACTCGATGCGCGGTGGCATTCGCGAGACGATGAGTCGTATTCGCGGCGCCTACGCGGTGGTGCTCATGTCCGAGGATGCGCTCTACGCCTTCCGCGATCCGTATGGGGTGCGTCCCCTCGTGCTCGGCCGCCTCGGCGAAGGTTGGATCGTCGCTTCAGAAACGTGTGGACTCGATATCATCGGAGCGGAGTATGTGCGTGACGTTGCTGCGGGTGAGATGGTGAAGATCGGCCCGAACGGGCTTGAGTGTGAGCAAGCAGTGCCTGCCGAGAAGCCTTCGCTGTGTATGTTCGAGTTCATCTACTTCGCTCGCCCGGATAGTGTGATGTACGACTGCTGCCTGTATGAAGCTCGCAGTCGCATGGGTGCTGCGATCGCGCGCTCCGCGCCGGTGGAGGCCGATCTTGTCATCGGCGTTCCCGACTCTGGCGTGCCCGCTGCGGTCGGTTTCGCCGCCGAGTCCGGCATCCCGTTCGGCGAGGGCCTCGTGAAGAACCGCTATGTCGGTCGCACGTTCATCTCGCCGACGCAGTCGCTGCGTCAGCAAGGCATCCGCCTCAAGCTCAACCCTTTGCGTCACATCATCGCCGGAAAGCGCCTCATCGTGACCGACGACTCCATCGTGCGTGGTAACACGTCACGCAAACTGGTGGCGCTGCTGCGTGAGGCGGGCGCGACCGAAGTGCACATGCGCATCACTTCGCCGCCCGTGAAGTGGCCGTGTTTCTACGGTATCGATACCGATACCCAAGAGCAGCTCATCGCTGCGACCAAGTCGGTCGACGAGGTCTGCGAGTTCATCGGCGCAGATTCGCTCGCCTATCTGTCGGTGGAGGACATGGTGGCTGCCACAGGAGCCCCGCACGACGACTACTGTCTTGCGTGCTTCAACGGCGAGTATCCTGTGGAGATCCCCGAGTCGGTGAAAGCTGGCAAGCTCTCTTTGGAGCATGTCGGGTGACCGAGCTCACCGCGCTCGCGACCGCGCTCATGGGTGGCATCCGCGGTGGTCTGCATCCTAATCCGCTCGTCGGCCTCATCTCTGCCGGTCTCGCTGCAGTGCTTCTCGGTGCGCCTAAAACCCCCCGCGAACGTGAGCGATACGCCTGGGCGACGCTCGTCGTGGGCTGGCTCATCGGTGACGGACTCTGGGTTCTTGGTCGCGCCCGAGATGTCTACGACGGCGTCGCGCGCCTACTCGACGCGTCGCAGCCGATGTGGGCCGAGTGGGTCACACTCGGTACGTGGGCGCTCGTGAGCTTCGCGGTGGGCTATCTGGTGCCGGTACTACTCGGCAAGACGGTGGGCCGTCGCGTCACGCACGGCACGGGCTGGCTGGCCGCCGGGTCGGTGGCAGTGATGGCGTCTTACGCATTGTCGACTCTACTCGCGCGCATCTCGTAGCACAGGCGGTCTTTGTGGGAATGCCCCATAATGAGGGCAGTCGAGGGAGGGGTGCACGGTATGACCGATACGCCAGACAGGCCCACCAGTTACCGCGACGTCGGCGTCGACATCGACGAGGGCGCTCGTGCGGTCGACCGCATTCGTGACGCCGTGCGTTCAACGTACCGGCCCGAAGTGCTCGGGGACATCGGCGGCTTCGGTGGGATGTTCGCCCTGAACACTGCGGGAATGGCCGAGCCGGTCCTCGTGAGTGGTACGGATGGCGTGGGCACGAAACTGAAACTCGCCCAGCTGCTCGATCGTCATGACACGGTGGGTATCGACCTTGTGGCGATGTGTGCCAACGACATCCTCGTCACCGGTGCCGAACCGCTGTTCTTCCTCGACTACGTCGCCGTCGGTAAGCTGGATGCGCCACGTATGGAGCGAATCGTCGGTGGGATCGCCGAGGGCTGCAAACAAGCCGGCTGTGCGCTCGTCGGTGGAGAGATGGCCGAGCACCCCGGCGTCATGGACCCGGATGACTACGATCTGTCGGGTTTCTGCGTCGGTGTCGTGGACCGCGCAGCCGCCATCGATGGTTCAACGATCGCCGAGGGTGATGTGGTGCTGGGCCTCGCATCCTCGGGCATCCACAGCAACGGCTACTCCCTGGTACGCAAGGTGCTCGTTGAAGGTCACGAGGACGAGCTTACGTTGCCGCGCATCGATCTCGGCGGGCAGACGCTCGGTGATGTGCTTCTCACGCCCACGCGCATCTACGCGAAGGGTATCCTCGCGCTCATTCGCGGTGGCGCGCGCGTGAAAGGAATGTCGCACATCACGGGCGGCGGCATAACCGAGAACCTCAACCGCGTCCTGCATCCGGCGGTCGATGCGCGCGTACATCCCGGTGCATGGCCGGTCCCGGCGGTGTTCGGGCTGCTTCAGAAGGCCTCGGCGCTGTCTGATGATGAGATGTATCGCACGTTCAACATGGGGATCGGTTTTGCGATCGTGGTCGACGCCGCCGATGCGCCTTCCGTCGCGGCAACGTTACGCGAGTCGGGCGAGCGAGTCTTCGAGATCGGCGAGATAGTAGCTGGTAAGGGGGAGGTCATCTATGAGCGAGCATGAGCCTCTTGTCGACGATCTGTTCGAGCCGGTCGAGGACCAGACGGCACTGCGCGTGGGCGTTCTCATCTCGGGCAGTGGTACGAACCTGCAGGCGCTTATCGACAGCTGCGCAGATGGTTCGGTGGAGGCCGAAGTGGCCGTCGCCATCTCCAATAAGCCCGACGCCTTCGGGCTGGAGCGCGCACGTCGAGCGGGTGTTGACGCTGTATATATCGATCGCGCCGCATACACCACGTTCGCCGCGTACAACCACGCGATCATCGACGTGATGCATTCGCACAAAGTCGACTTGGTCGTGATGGCCGGATACATGCGGCTCCTGGGCAATGAGGTACTGGAGGCCTATCCGCAGCGTGTCATCAACCTGCATCCGGCGCTGCTGCCGGCGTTCGTCGGGGCCTCGGCGATCCACGATGCGTTCGATCATGGCGTGAAGGTCACCGGTGTCACCGTTCACTTTGCAAATGAGAGGTTCGATGAGGGTCCCATAATCGCTCAGGAGCCTGTCATCGTGGATGACGAAGACACGGTCGAGACCCTTGAGGCCAAGATCCATGAGGTGGAGCATCGGCTGCTGCCCATGGTCGTGCAGCTGTTCGTTGAGGGTCGGCTGTTCGTTGAGGGTCGGAAAGTGCGCGTTTTGCCTGAGCTGTAGGGTACGCGGATCGGCCTGTTTGTGAGCTGTTAAGATTCTAGTAAGGTCCACCTGTCACACTCGCGGTGGCTGGGTACGGCGTGAGGGGGCGTCGCCCGGCCGTTCCGTTCGACCCGACCATCAGGGGGTGGCGAGTGTGTGGGCCAACAGCATGATGTATCCTTTCTCACGTCCTCCAAGACAGCCGGATGCGCATGTTCTGCTCGGGGTCGCGTGGCTCAGGGTCGCGGCTGCCCGCGAGGCATACGGCTTCGGTGATCTTGACGGGGCGCAGCACCACGTCAAGATGGCGACGACGGTTGCTGCGCAAGCATTGGCGACGCACAAGGGGCTCCCATACGAGACGATCGACGATGCTGTGGCATCGGCCTCGTTCTGTTGTGAACAACTGGGATCTGCAGCCGAGGATCTATTCCGCCGGATCACCGAACTGGGATACGTGGAGTTGACGGAAGAGGTGCTCAACGACGAGCAGCATGACGCCGTACAAAGCGGCCTGACCGCTTCGGGCGAGGTCGTAGCTTTGGTAGAGAGTGTCATCGAGGCCTGATACCCTGCAAGTGCAACAGAGCGACATGCGACGATCCTGACATTCTTCCGGGGTCGTCGTTGCTTTACTGCTGCGCGTGAGCGCAAAGTGAGGCACAATAGGAGGTAGGGAGAAGGCGCGCCCCCAGCGCGTGTCAGACATCTTGGAAGGGGCATTTCTCGTGGATCTCGTGAAGGTCAAGCGCGCGCTCGTATCGGTCACCGACAAGACGGGCGTCGTGGATTTCGTGAAGGTACTTGCCGAGGAGTTCGGCGTCGAGATCGTCTCGACCGGTGGGACGGCCAAGGTGCTCGCGGACGCGGGTATCGCCGTGCGGCCCATCGATGATCTGACCGGATTCCCCGAGATGATGGACGGGCGCGTCAAGACGCTGCACCCCAAGGTCCACGGTGCGCTGCTCGCCCGGCGCGATGTCGAGGAGCACATGGCCCAGGCCGAGGAGCACGGCATCGAGCTCATCGACATGGCGGTCGTGAACCTCTACGCGTTCGAGCAGACCGTCGCCAAGCCAGGCGTGACGCTTGAGGAGGCCATCGAGAACATCGATATCGGCGGACCCAGCATGCTGCGTTCGGCAGCGAAGAACTTCGACGCCGTTGCGGTCGTCACCGATCCCGGCGCCTACGCCGCTATTATCGAGGAGCTGCGCGCCAACGACGGTGCGACCACGCCCGACACGCGCAAGGCCCTGGCGGTCGAGGTATTCCGCAAGACATCGGCCTACGACGCCGCGATCTTCAAGTACCTCTCGGGTCCACAGAAGTTCCCCGAGGAGTTCCGCGCGCGCCTGTTCAAGATGCAGGATCTTCGCTACGGCGAGAACCCGCACCAGCAGGCCGCGTTCTATCGTGACATGGACGCTGCCGAGCACACCCTCGCGCGGGCTGAGCAGCTGAACGGCAAGGAGCTTAGCTACAACAACATCCTCGACACGGATGCAGCGTGGAGCGCGGTGGGCGAGTTCCAGGATCCGGCGTGCGTCATCGTCAAGCACACCAACCCCTGTGGGACGGCTATCGCCGCTGATGTCTTCCAGGCGTACAAAGCGGCGCACGACTCCGATCCGGTCTCGGCGTACGGCAGCGTCATGGCGTTCAACAAGCCTGTCTCGCTCGAGGTGGTCACAGAGATCAATGCGCGTGGCCAGTTCGTCGAGGTGATCATCGCGCCTGACTATGACGTGGCGGCGCTCGAGCTGCTCAAGCAGCAGAAGAACGTCCGCATCCTGCGCACCGGCGGCATCCGTCGGCCACAGGATCGCGGTCTGGAGTTGCGTAAGGTCGAGGGCGGCATGCTCGTGCAGGAGTTCGACGTGGTGGCGGAGGACCGTTCGACATTCACCGTGCCCACGAAGCGACAGCCCACCAAAGACGAGATGGAGCAGCTGCTCTTCGCCTGGAAGGCGGCCAAGTCGGTCAAGTCGAACTGCATACTCCTGGTGAAGGGGTATGCTTCGATCGGCGTCGGCGCCGGCCAGATGAGCCGTGTTGACTCGGCGAAGATCGCGGTCGAGAAGGCCGGTGAGAAGGCCGAGGGCAGTGTGTGCGCATCCGACGCGTTCATGCCGTTCCCGGACGCGCTCGAGGTCGTGGCGGCTGGCGGCTGCACCGCTGTCATCCAGCCTGGCGGCTCGATCCGCGATAATGAGGTCATCAAGCGCGCCGATGAGCTGGGCGTGGCGATGGTCTTCACGGGGCACCGCCACTTCCGGCATTAGGGGTCGAGGTGGTGGCAAGGCTTGCCGAGGCGCTTCGCGAGACCATTCGCGTGCAGGACGGGCGCGTCCCTCTGCTCGAGCGGCATCTTGCTCGTCTGCGAGCGGGCGGTTGCGATGCTGGAATACTCGCAGCAGCACGTCGCGAGGCTGAGCGTGCCGCCAGGACGTGGGACGAGTCGTACGGTCGCATGACACTCCTCGTGCCGGTTGACGGTGACGTTTCGGTGGATGTCACGGCTTCACCGTCGACGATCGCCGTGGAAGGTGGTCCCGTCATCGCCCTGGTCGTCTCGGCCACGCCTCACCTGCCTCCGGGAGCGGCGAAACCCGCGGACCGCTCGTTTTGGGACGCTGCGCTCGGTGTCGCTCGCTCGCACGGTGCGCACGTCGCGGTGATGGTCTCGGAGGGCGGTCTCATCCTGGACACGAGCCAGGCCACGATCTGGGTGGTGCGGGGCGCGACGCTGCTCACGCCTCCCAGTCCTCCCGCGCTGGCAGGTGTCTCTCGCGGTTTCGTCCTCGACGTCGCGCCCACTCTCGGGCTTGTCGCCAAGAGCGCGGAGCTTGTGCCGCCCGACCTCGACGATGCGGATGAGGTCTTCCTGACGACCGCAGTCGCGGGCGCTGTGGCTGTTCGTGGGCGCGGCGGCCCCGTGAGCGAGATGCTTGCCGCCGAGTTCGAGCGGGTATTCGCCGCTGACGGCGGGTGCTCCACCTGCTAGGATGTTGAGTTGAACCGCCGCATGTCAGCCCCGTCGGGGCATCCCACGGCGCGTACGACTACGATTGAAGAGGCCGTATGCTGCCCTGGATGCCTGATCTGAGTGCTGATCGTCAACCCGTCCTTCTTGCGCCCACAGACGCGACCGGGTGGTTCGGCGGTACGCCCCTTCTTGCGTTGGACCCGGTCCGCAGCGTCGAGGGCGTTTCACTTGCCGAGGCAGCCCTGTCGCTCGAAGAGGCGTTCGAGTCAGGAGAGTTCCGGCTCGCGGCGGCGCTGATCCGCTATGACGGTACCAGCGACGTGCGCGTATACGGATCGGCGTATCAGGGCCGAGGGGACACATGGGTGCCGTTCGGGCACGGCGCCTTGCCACTGCCGGAGCCGTTGCGTCCGTCAGCGGGTGGTGGCTCGCTGCTTCTCGATGCTCGGGGTGATCTCGATGGACGTGAGTGGTGCGAGCGCGTGCGCTCGGTGCAGGACTCCATCCGCGAGGGAGACGTATACGTCCTGAATCTCACCCACCGCGTAACGGGTACGCCGTGTCTTGCCGCCGTTGACGCATTCGCACGGCTGCATGCGCGCTCAGCAGGTCCGATGTCGGCACTCTGGCTTGGCGGTGGGACGGAGGTAGCATCGGTCTCGCCGGAGCGGTTCGTGAGCGTCACCGCGTTGGAGGAAGGGCGCGTGGCCGAGGTGTGGCCCATAAAGGGCACGCGCCCGCGTCACGCAGACGCTGCTCAAGACGCCGCTGCTGTGGACGAGCTGCTCGCATGCGAGAAGGAGCGTGCCGAGCACGTGATGGTCGTAGACATGGAGCGCAACGATCTTGGTCGCGTGAGCGTGCCGGGCAGCGTGCGGGTCGAGCCCCTCCTCGAGGTGTTCCAGACGCCGTACTGCCATCAGATGGTGTCGCGGGTGCGGTCGCTCTTGCGTACGGATGTCGGCATCCACGATCTGCTGGCGGCGACATTCCCCTGCGGGTCGGTCACCGGTGCGCCCAAGATCGCCGCGATGCGCATCATCGAGTCGCTGGAAGTGAGCCTTCGCGGCGCCTACACCGGTGCGCTTGCGGTGGCGATACCGGGTCGCCTCGACTCGGCGGTACTCATCCGGACGCTGGAGTACGCCTCCGACGGCAGTGCCGCTTGGGGCACGGGCGGCGGGATCACCATCGACTCAGACCCGCAAGAGGAGTGGGCCGAAGCGCGGCTCAAGGTGTCGCCCGTTCTCGGTGAGGCTGGCAGTTAGCCTACCTGATGCACGACACGCTGCGGGAAGGGGATCTCGATGCCCGCTTCGTCGAAACGCTTTTTGAGTCGCTTGATGAAATGGTGACGCAGTTCCCACTGGTCGGTGAACTCTCCGGTACGCAGGCCCACGGTCATCTCGATGGCCGAGTCGCCGAACGTGTGGAAACGCGCGAACGGTTCGTAGCCGACGATGTTGGGCGAGAGCTCCGCGACCGTCTCGGCAGCGACCTCTTTGGCGATACGCTCGGCCAGTTCGAGGTCGGTCCCGTAGGCCACGCCCACATCGATGAGTACCGACATCTCCTCCGCGGGCAATTGGTAGTTGGTGACGATCATCGTCGCCAGGGTCGAGTTCGGCACGACGACGAGGTTGTTGGAGAGCTTGCGAACGGTGGTGTAGCGCCAGGTGATGTCCTCGACATATCCTGCCTGCCCGCTGGCGAGCTCGATATAGTCTCCGGGACGGATCTGCTTGCCTTCGACGATCTGGATGCCCGCGAACAGGTTGCCGAGCGTGTCCTGGAGCGCCAGGGCGACGGCCAGACCGCCAACGCCCAGCGCGGTGAGGATCGGCGTGATCGAGATGTTGAGTGCGTTCAAGATGAGCAGCGCACCGAGCATCACCACGGCGATACGCGTGAGGTTGACGAAGATGGTCGAGGACGCTGCGGCGCCATCGGCCGCCTCCGCGTACATCCGCACGAAGCCTGTAGCGATCCGCATCGCGACGACGGTCACGGTGATGCCCGCAAGCACGATGATCGTCTTGCCGAGGTAGCTCTCGACCTGGCCGCTCCACTTCAGCACGTCGAGCGCGATACCGCCGCCTGCAATGCCGAGCCACCAGATCGGCATGTGGCCGAGGCCGCAAGCGACCACGTTCCAGCCGCCCCACGACTGACGCTTGGCAGCAGCGCGCAAGCGTCCGGAAACGATCTTCTCGAGCAGCCAACCTATGACCAGGCCGGCAACGATGAGGGCGACCATGATCCCGTAGTCTTTGATGTCGGCGCCGAGAAGCTTCATGCAGTCTCCTAAAGGACCGTTGCGAGCACGTCCAGGTAGTCATCCAAAAGGCGCGTGGTGAGGAACTTGCCCCGCACGGCCTCGCGCGCCTGCTCTCCGATGTTAGCGCGAAGTCCGTCATCACGCAGCAGCGCGATGATCCGTTCGGCGGTCGTCTCGATACCCCGAGGCTCAACGAGAAAACCGGTCTCGCCATCGGTGATCTGCAGCGGGATGCCGCCTACGCGCGATGCGACGACCGGTGTGCCTTTCCACATCGCTTCGGCCACGGTCAGACCGAAGCCCTCACGCGTCGATTTCTGCACGATGACCGTCGAGGCACGCTGCAGGGCGTTGATGAATGCCGAGGGACTGTCCTGCGCGATGAGGATGATGTCGCCGCTTTCAACGAGTCGGCGTGCCTTCTTGGCGACCTCCTCATAGACGACGAGACCCTCAGGATCGTCGGACGCCATGCTGCCACACAACACAAGGCGGCAGTCGACCTCCTTACGCACGAGTTTGAACGCCTCGATGACGCCGAGCGGGTCCTTCCACGGATCGAAGCGCGATATCTGTGTGACGAGGGGCTTGTCTCTTGGGATGCGTTGCTTGGCGAGCAGCCGGTCGATCTCGGCAGGCCGTAGCTCGATGTTCTTCGCCGAGAGAGGGTCGATCGCGGGATGCACGATGCGCTGGGGTACCGGTAGGTCGGGGTGCAGGTAGTCGGGGTGCGACACGAGCATCATGTCGTAGCGCAGCAAGAAGCCCTTCAGGTAGTCCCAGAGCGCGGGGTTGGGCGCGCTGAGGTCGATATGGCAACGCCAGATCCACGGCTGACGCTTCTTGAAATAGCGGATGAGTGGGAGCGGCTGCGGGTCGTGCACGATGACGACGTCACGGTCCAGCTGCGCCCAGCTCGCAAACGCCTGATTCGTTTGCTCGTAGTGCTCCTTCTTTCGCCGGGTCAGGTCGATCGGCCCACCCTGCAGCGCGTTGTGGAACTTCTTGGTCACCTGGAAGAAGTCGGTGTTGCCGAACAAGATGCGCCAGTCGGCATCCACACCGGTGTCGTTCGTGATGGGCACGAGCGAGGAGAGCATCTCGGCCACGCCACCACCCTGATAGGTCGAGTTGATGTGCAGAACGCGTCTGCCGAGAAGACCTCGGGCCTTGGCGTGTATGCCGGCGATGACGTCGTCACCGACGATGCTGCGGTAGTCCTCGAGACAATGCATTTGTTGTCACCTCACCATTCTGTCGAGAAGGGACCGTACATCGCTGACACCGTCCGCGCGGTAGCGCGCAAGTGAGCCGCCGCCGCCGACCTTGATCGAGTAGGCGCTCCGGGGCAGCACCTCGAAGACGTCCTCATCCGTACGGTCATCACCGATCGCGAGCATGAAGTCCCAGTCGTCGCTCTCGGCGAAGTCGAGCGCCGCGCGGCCCTTGTTGATGTTGGCCGGTTTCACCTCAAGGACCCGATGTCCCTCCACGATCGCGAGTCCGTAGTTCTCCGTGAGCCCCGCCAGTGATTCGTGCAGCTCGCGTGCGCGTTGCGGTCCCAATCCGGGGTCAGCCGCCCGGAAGTGCCACACGAGCGCGTGTTCCTTCTCCTCGACGAACGTCCCGGGTGTGCGGTCGACGTAGCGCTCCATGACCGGTCGCGCGGTCTCCTTCCACGTGTCCGGGGGCAGCGAGGCCTCGATCCAGTCTCCGCCTCGCCAGCGCTGCATCGCGCCATGCTCGGCCACGAGTGAGACGTTGAGTTCGCCGAGCCACTCGGCAAGTGTCCGCCGATCGCGACCGCTGACGATGACCACCTCGTTGCGGGTGTCGGCAGCCAGTGCGCGCAGCGTGGCTTTCAACTCATCATCGGGCACGGTCGTCAGTGGTCTGGCCGAGAAACCCACGAGCGTGCCGTCGTAGTCGAGCAGCAGCAGGCGCCGTCGGGCAGTCCTGTACGCCGAAAGGAGCTGCTCCTCGACCTCCGGAGAGAGGCGCGTAGCCGCGCGTTCCCGGCGGTTCAGGCTTGCTTGTTCGACAGCCTCTATGATGTCCTCGGCCCAGTGCACCACGGTGTAGCGTGAAAGCCGTTCCTGCATGGCCGCAAGCCGGTCGCGTTGCTCGGCCATCGGCATTTCAAGCGCGCGGTCGATCGCGCCAACGATATCGGCCCGATCGAACGGGTTCACGATCAGCGCCTCACCGAGCTCCTTCGCGCTGCCCGCAAGCTCGGAGAGTACCAGGACGCCTGCACCGCCGCCGTCCTTGGTCGCGACGTACTCCTTGGCGACCAGGTTCATGCCGTCGCGCAGTGGAGTGACGAGCATGACGTCGGCCTCCCGATACATCGCCACGAGTTCCTCGAACGGCAGGCTCCGATACAGGTAGCGCACCGGCGTCCAATCCATCGTGCCGTAGCGTCCGTTGATGCGCCCGACGAGTTCGTCGACCTCGCGTTTCAGTCGTTGGTAGTGTTCGACATCGGTGCGCGACGGCACCGCTACCATCGTCAGTCCCACCTTACGGTGCCACTCGGGGTGCTCGGCCAAGAAATGTTCGAACGCTTCAAGACGTACCGGGATGCCCTTGGTGTAGTCCAGGCGGTCGACGGAGAGCACGAAGCGCCTGTCCCCGATGTCGGTGCGCAGGGAGAGTGCCTTCTCGGCCACTTCCGGTGAAGACGCCGCCGAAGCGAAGCGTTCGTAGTCGATGCCCATAGGGAAGGCGTCCACCTTGATGGTGCGCGTGCCGATCACTATCTGCCCGAGTGTGTGATCGTGGCCGGTGAGACGCAGTGCGCTCGAGAGGAAGTGCCGAACGTAGTCGTAGGTGTGGAAGCCGACGACATCGGCGCCGAGAAGCCCGCTTAAGATACGCTCGCGCCAGGGAAGCATGCGGAAGATCTCGAAGCTGGGGAACGGGATGTGCAGGAAGAAACCGATGTTGACCTCGGGAAGGCGTTCGCGGAGCATGCCCGGCAGCAACATCAGGTGGTAGTCGTTGATCCAGACGATATCGTCAGGCTGTAGCTGCTCGACCACGGCGTCGGCGAAGCGCCGATTGACGCGTTCGTAGGCTTCCCATGTCTCCTGGTCGAACTGCGCGTACTGTGCGAAGTGGTGGAAGATCGGCCAGATGGTCTCATTGCTGAAGCCCTCGTAGTAGAGGTGCGCATCGTGCGGGTCGAGGTAGATCGGTACACAGGCGTATTCCGCGAGCAGGCGCTCGCGCAGCTCGTAGCGGTCACAGGCAGCGCCCTCACACCAGCCGATCCACAGGCTGTCGTAATGCTTGTAAAAGGAGCCGAGTCCTGTGGCCAGGCCGCCCACATTCTCCTTGAAGGTGACGTCACCGTTCTCGTGGAGCTCGGGAGTCACCGGGAGGCGGTTGGATACGATCAGTAGTCGACCCATGGTCCCCTTCGAGTCGCCGGATGGTCCCCTATACCATACCCGATGGGCGAAGAAGGGTCTCGCATTGACCCCTGACGCGAAGAGCGGCTACACTACGCCTTGCGCTTTTTCGCCCTCGCGGGCGGTCTGGCACGTGAGTCGCTCAAGCTACGGGCCGTTAGCTCAGTTGGTAGAGCAGGGGACTTTTAATCCCAAGGTCATAGGTTCGATCCCTATACGGCCCACCACAAGTGAATATGCCCCCATCGTCTAGAGGCCAAGGACTCCGCCCTTTCAAGGCGGCAACAGGGATTCGAATTCCCTTGGGGGCACCATATTTGACCAGCGGGGACTCCGGTCCTCGCTGTTCTGTTTCTAGCGGAATTGCCCCAAGAGGCACACTGGGGGCACACAAGCATGCGGTGGACGTGCCGCGTGGCAAGGTGCGAGGCAGCGGATTCTGCAACGGCGAACGGAGTTCTGGGGTAGACTGTAGATGTCATTGCCGCGTGCCATTATGTCTATTCATCTGCTCGATTGTCGCGTGGGCTGGCTTAAGGAAGGGAGCGGTTGATGGTATCGGTTCAAGCCGTCGCAGATTACATTCTCGCGAGTGTTGACGTGAGCAAGGGCGACTCAATCACGAACCTCAAGCTCCAGAAGCTTGTCTACTACGCTCAGGCGTGGCATCTCGTTTCTCTGGGCGAACCGCTGTTTGCAGAAGATATTCAAGCGTGGGCGCATGGACCTGCTGTATACCCGCTGTGGAAGCGGTTCTCGGATTGCGGCTGGCATGCAATTCCCACGGATGAGGTTGTTGACCGCGCTCTGATTGGGTCTATTCCGCCTGCGTCAGCGCAGGTCATCGACTCCGTGCTCGAAGCATACTCGCATCTCTCGGCGGTTGAGCTGGAAGACTTGACCCACGCCGAGGACCCGTGGCTCGTCACACGGCAGGGTCTTCAGCCAGACGAGTCCTCGAACCGCGTCATTGAGCATGCGCTCATGACCGAGTTCTACGTGAACGCGCAGTAGCTTTGGGTCCCAAGAAGAAGGAGCATAGCAAGAGCGCTCCTCTGGGCACTGACCACTTGACCGTACACTTCCGCTTTCAGAAATCGGACCCCAACCGTTTCCGACTGAGGGAGTTTGTGGGCAGCGCATGCGATTGCCTGCTGAAGACGCTGGCTGAAGCCGAGAATGTTACGTGGTCCGAGTTCAAGAAGCGGCGCGACTACGATTGCCATCCTATCGCTCGAAAGAGCCTTACCTGTGCTCTTCCGAGCTACATATCAAAGGACGAGACCATCTTCTCGCTTGATGTCCTCGGGATGGAACCGGGGCGACTGTACGGCTATCGACAGG
The DNA here is from genome assembly GCA_030655755.1 of Coriobacteriia bacterium. Classification (GTDB taxonomy): domain Bacteria; phylum Actinomycetota; class Coriobacteriia; order Anaerosomatales; family Anaerosomataceae; genus UBA2279. Next base: position 15,467 of record JAUSOQ010000030.1, on the reverse strand, counting down.
CGCAGTACTTCTATGTTGTTTGGTTCGACGTGAATCACGACGCCATCAATATGAGTTAGTCGCGTTCTACTTCGCGAGTGCCGCGAGTCTCTCACGCGCATCGGCGCGGGCGATGGCTAGGCGCTCGACCGCCTCATCTTGTATCCCTGGCAATAAGTGCCCATAGGTGGTTAGCGTGAATCCTGCCGAGGCGTGCCCCAGTCGCTCCTGAATGACCTTCGCAGGCGCGCCCGTTCTGATGAGCTGCGCGGCGTGACTGTGGCGCAGGTCGTGGAATCGCAGAGACAATCCATTCCGGTCTCTCAGTCTCTGAAACTCACGAGTGAGCATGTTGGGGTGCCACGGCTCACCACAGCGACCCGGACACACTAGGTCGTTGTCCTGCCATCCTGTGCCCAGGGCGAGTCGCGTTCGACTCTGCCTGACTTTGTGAGATTTCAGCTCCGAAAGAGTCTCTTCGTCTAACGAGAGCATTCTGCGGCTTGAGGCGGACTTCGGCTCACCGAAGACCACCGAGTTCTTGGAGCGCTGAAGTGTGCGCCGCACGTGAAGGACTCCAGCATCAAAATCCAAATCAGACCATCTCAACCCCAGCACTTCCCCGCGCCGCATACCTGTGTTCGCTGCCAGTAAGACGGCGACATGCAGGCTGGGACAGTTCGAGGCACGAGCCGCCGCAAGGAGTCTCTCAGTATCAAACTCATCAAGCGCCTTCATCTCAGTGCGAGGGAGCTTTGGAGGGTCGACGCGGTCACATGGGTTGGCAACGAGCAGACCAAGCCTCACAGCTCGTTTCAGTGCCGTGCGAAGTACTCGATGGTGCTTGACCACTGTCTGCGGGTCCAGACCGCGTGGCGGGGAAGTCCTACTGCCGTCTTCTGGTCTCTTCCGAGTGCGTGTGAGTCGTCCAGATTCCAGAGCGGTCGCGTAGTAGCGTTCAATGCGGACCGGAGTGAGCTGGTTCATTCTGACCGACCCGAGTGCCGGAATCAGATGCTTCCGCACAATGCTCTCGTACCGGTCGAGAGTGTACGGAGAGACATTGTTTGCTGCGTAGTCGCGAAGCCACGATTCCAGATAGTCGCCAACCGTGAGGCGAGAAGGTTCGGCGTACCCGCCCGTGTCCAGTGAATGTAGGATGCGACGTTGCTCCGCTTCAGCCTCACGTTTGGTCTTGGCGTGGATGGTGTGGTAGTCGCAGAGCTGTTTGCCGTGCTCGTCGTAGCCTCGGAAGACTCGAAGCTGCCAGGTCTCAGCCGTCTTTCTGCGAAGTGTTCCTTTCATTCGGAGTCCCTCTCACTCGCGGTGCGTAGCCGTTCATCGCGCTTGCGGTCCCGGTACCTCTTGCTTGCTGCTGCTCTGGCGCACTGGGGCGAACAGTACTCGACACCCTCAAGCTTGAATTGCCCCTTCACGGCGCGACCGACCTGACGGACAAATGCGCGGGAGCATGAGGGCAATGCACAGCGACGGTATGCCGCACCCTCGGCAATATGGTTGAACATCTGTGCGCAGACGGCTGATTCCAACGGAATGCCGAAGACCTCGTGTTTGCTGCTTCCGGGCGTGCTCACCCTCGGACCGAAAGGGGCGAGGGCGTTGGTAACGACGCCAGTCGCCAGCTTGACCGCAACCTCCAGAGGGTCGTTCTGGAAGATGACGCTCGCGAGGGGATTTCCTCCGCGTGACTCCCACAGAGCGAACAGCTCGTCAGGTTCCAGCATTCCCTCATTGGCGAGGAGGGTCCGACTCGTGTCCCTCAGCACCGCCGCACGTTCCCTCGCACTGCGCATTGTGCTGACGGGGGTTTCGTAGGCGCCTGACGACTTGCCATCCAGAGAGCCGCTTCCCAGAAGACCGAAGTTCCCCATGAAGTCGAGCAGGGCATCGTCTGACGCCACGTCGAAGTCAAGGAGCTGCCTTAGATACAGCTCCGGTGGGAGCAGGGTTGTGTGGCTACCCGAGGCGAGTCCATCTCCTTTAGCGACGACCGTAAGGCGAGCGACGCCGCGAATAGCACCGCTCTCATCCACCGCAAGTGTTCCGGGCAGCATCACTGGAAGTTCAGGCAGGACTCTCGTTGGTTCGACTTGGAGAGGATAGACCGTCATACGAACATGTGTCCTTTCAGAGGCTTTGCGTATGTCCTAATGCATCCTACACTGACCAAGGCATATGCCGCAACAGCGAGAGATTTGGAGGCGCAAATATGCGCAAGATTGAGAAGCTGCGACGTGCGAGGGGTCTGAGCCTTGCTGCCCTTAGCCGACTTGCCGAGATGCATCCGACGACTGTCGGTCAGATTGAAAAGGGGTATATCGGGAAGCCTTATCCGTCGCAGATGAGCAAACTCGCCAATGCCCTTGGCGTCCCGACGGACCATTCCGACGAGCTGCTGGAGGAGGTGTTGTGCGATGAGTAGGGCAACGTCACTTGCGGAGCTGCCGGACGTGCTCACGGTTCGTCAGGTGGCTGTGTTCCTCGGGGTTGCAGAGAACAGCGTGTACGGAGCGATACGACGGGAGGAGCTGCCCTCAGTGCGTTTAGGTAGACGGGTGCTGGTTGGTCGCCAATCCCTGGAACGCTGGCTTGAGGGCGAGCGATGAATCCGACGAAGCGGATGATTGACCCTGCCGTTGCCTTCGACTCGGACCTTCGCCCTCTTGAGAAGCGGGCGGTGTACATCGCGTTGCATCACCTCGCTGAAGACAGCGGCTGCTTCGTTGCCAATCCGCGAGCAGTGCGCAAGGCAGCGGTGCCATTGGAGGCGGACATCACAGACGCCGAAGTTGCAGAGTACCTTCGGCAGCTTGAGGACGAAGGATTCGTGTGGGGCTACGAGGCTGAAGGAGTGCAGTGTGGTTTCCTGCCTGACTTCCCGGTCTGGAATCGTTCGCTGACGCGATGGAATGCGCCAAGAGAGGTTCCCTTGCCGCCAGGCATCGGTTTCGTCCCGCATGAATCGAAGAATCGCTACGAAAGTGGCACCTACCACTGGGCAAAGACACCCGCAGCCCTCGGTCAGGCTGCGGTGATTCCCAAGAGTGAGCCAAGTGTGGGCACTCGGCTGGGGGGATTCAGGAATCCAGATGAGCTATTCAAAGACTAGGGCGAATCTCCATAAGGAACTTCACTCATTCATCTATTCATTCAGTCAACCATCCAGGGAGCAGCAGACAGCCTGTGACCAGCCTGCGGACAGGCTGCGCGAGAGGGAGAGACGAAGTGATTGAGCCTTGGGAGCAGAAAGGCGATGAATCTGCGAAGGCGTTTCATGCCTTTGCTCACTATCGCGACCTCAGTCCGTCCACTCGTTCGATTGAAGCTGCCTTCAAGAGCCACAGGGACGCTTGCCTTGAGAGACACCAAGGAGGCACCAGCCCCATACCGTCTCAGTGGAAACGCTGGTCGTCTCAACATTCCTGGGTTGACCGCGTGACGGCGTATGACGGTCACTGCGATTCCCTGTTGAGAGCGGCGCACGAGCGGGCTATTAGCGACGCCTCTGAGCGGTGGGCAAGGCATGCGCGGCTCATTCAAGAGCGTGCGCTTGCAGCTTTAGAGCGAAGGGACCTGACTGACGAGAGTATTCGGGAGCTTCGGCTACTCATCGTTGAGGGCGTTCGCATGGAGCGAGAGGCGTACGAGTTCAAAGTGAATGGCGGTCGTGGCGACGCCCAGAAGGGAATTCAGGCGTTTCTTGACGCGGTTCGCCCTTCGCCCGAGGAGGTCGCGGCACTCTTCGCCGACTGTCCCGACGTGGGCCACGGTGGGGCACGTGAGGCTCGAGATACCCGGGATGCCGATACTCCAGAGTGAGCGGAATCGCGGCATGTCAGACCGAGGGCGTAGCATTTCCTATGTAGTGATACATGGGGAGGTCCTACGTGTCAGCTAGTGTGTACGGCGCCGGACTGCGCGGGCAGGTTCGTTACCTAGGGTTGTCGGCTGTGTCCACCGGACGCCGCAGGGTTCTTGTATGCTGCAAGAGTCGTCCGGGAGTTCATCACATGAGGGGCGTTGACGCGGTGGATGAGGCGGGGGAGAAGCTCAGAGAGGCGATATCGGCTCACCTGATTTCTATCGGGGTGGATGCCAACGCTCCTGAGGTCTCTGACACTCTTGCATCCGCGCTCTCAAAGGAAGCTGTTCGGGGAATGCATGCGGGCGCTAGAGCCGAGCGCATTGCCGCCGAAGCGACCTTCATTCGAGCACACATCGGGGACCTTCGTTCAGCGCTAGCTTCTGGTCGTGACCTTGTGCCTGAGAAGATTCGGCCGATTCTCATAGAAGTGAAGCCAGGCACACGCGAATCGGAGCTGTTCCGGCTTGCGACCAAGCTTTGGTCGGTGCCCGTGTCGCGAGGGTTCGGTCGTCGTCTTCGCTACTTGGTGTGGGATGCTGAACACGAGGCCCTAATCGGGCTCTTCGCCATCGGCGACCCAGTGTTCAATCTCTCAAGTCGAGACAAATGGGTCGGCTGGGATGTTGAGGACAGGCGAGAGCGCCTCGTGCATGTGATGGATGCCTATGTGATGGGCGCTGTGCCTCCCTATTCCGGCTTGATAGGCGGGAAGCTGGTCGCATCTCTGGCTGCGTCGAACGAGGTTCGAACTGCATATGACCGCAAGTACGGAGAGCGTACTTCCGTCATCCGGCAGGTCAGTCGCAAGGCGCCTCTTGTGCTGTTGACGACGACATCTGCCCTTGGTCGGTCTTCGCTCTATAACCGACTTCGTCTGCCGGACGGTCCCAGGTTCGACAGGATTGGCTCCACGAAAGGCTATGGGCACTTCCAGTTCTCGTCGGAGGTGTTTGGATTGATGCGCCAGTACCTCTCCGAAATCGAGCACCCGTACGCGAGCGGGAATAGGTTTGGCGACGGGCCCAATTGGCGTCTGCGAGTCGCCAGGGCCGCGCTTCGCGAGATTGGAATGGACGAGCGGGCACTCCTCAATCATGGAGTATCCCGCGAGGTCTATGTGGCGCCACTTGCCAAGAACTGGCGTGACATTCTGCTTGGGCAGACGACCCTGGCAGAGCACTATGACTGGTCCGCTGATGCGATATCGAAGAGCTGTTTGAACCGCTGGGTTATTCCGCGTGCGGCGAGGGATGAATCCTATCGAGATTTCGACCCCGAATCAGTCTGCGCTGGGCTGCTGGGGCAGTTGCCAGTTTCGTCGGTTGATAGGTAACCATCTGCCGGGGCCAGGGGGGCACAAGATAAGCGAACTCGACAACATACAACGGGAACTGGAGGGCCGCTTCACCGCTCTTGCGAAGAAGCGGTCGGAGTCTACAGGGCTGTCCAAGTGCGTGTTCGCCTTCGAGCATGGGTTGTCGCCGTCTGAGCGAAATGATGTCGAACAAGCGTTGCTGTCATCTCTCTCATTCGGGCAGCCGCAGCGGCGGCATTGGCTGGCTTGGGTAGTTCATGCCACCGAGATTGGCTATGACTACGTTGGCTTGGAGTACTGGCCAATCTTCCAGAAGCGGACTCCTAGGTGGCGGGATGGCAACGACAGCCGCGACTGGATTCGCCAGCAGTTCAAACGGTTTACTCGGGAGTTCGGAGGGGTCGAACCGTCCGGAGCTTGGGCGAACCAGTTCAGCATCATCTGTTGGCCAATCACCCATTCGGTTCTTCCTCAGGACTTGCAGAACCAGTTCGTCATTAGTCTAGGTCGGCTTCAGAGCCGCTACACCTCGGCCCTACTGCGAAATCCTGCACTGCTGGGTGCCGCAATTGAGTCGGTGAGTTCCGATGCGGGTGCCCGCTTCAGGCAGTTCATCAAGAACACGGAACTCGTCGGTCTCATCGCATCGGCGTTGCTCCTCCAGGGCGAGTCTCTGGAGTTCGAGGTGCTGGAACATGCGACGCTCCAGAGAATCGTGGGTGACCTCGAGCGACGCCGACATGCCAAGGACCTTCTCGACCGGGCGCGTGCCCGTGCGCGGCGGACTATCGCGATGCACGGACTCGGGCATGGTGAAGTTGGGCGTCAAGGCGCTGGCACGAGGGACTCCTCCGCGCTTCTCACCCAGCTTGGACTCGAGCCAACTCTTACACTGCGACTGGGGTCCGACGGCTCGTGGCAAGGGTGGCTGAGGCTTCCGGATATGTCGTCCGCAGCGCCTATGCTTCCGGATGAGGTTCGCCGAACGCTCTTGGAGTCCCGATTCAGAATCCCGTCAGGTAGGCGTACGAAGCCTTGGGCGGCAGGTGCTCTCATGTTCGCAATGCCAGACATAGAGTTCGCACGATGGCCCGAACCTAGTACCCCGCTCGTGCAGTTCGAGGACTCAGGTTCAGCCGCCGAAGCCCTTCTTGGCTCCAAGCTCAGCATTGGCGACTCCTCCACATGGCTGTTCAGGCTGCGTGACGACGGCGACGCTCGTCTGGTCAAGGGCCGAACGATTCGCGGTGGCGCCGAATACCTTGTTGTGGGTGAAGAGGGCAGCCTGGTCGGACTCCCCCTTCTCGATGAGTCGGCGGAGTTCGGGGGTGCACGGGTGGCACGCCTGTGGCCAGATGCGCTCGAATCGGATGAACTGGACACCCTTTGCGAGCGACTAGCCCTGACGCAGGCGACAACGCTCCGAGTATGGCCCGTGGGAATGCCTGCAGCAGAATGGGACGGTGAGGGGAATGTCGAGTGGGTCACTCTGCAGCCGAAACTCGTGGCTGTCACGGCGGACTGCGCTGACGGAGTGCTGGAGCTTCGCAACGCTCGTTTTGGGACCGAGCCGCTGAGAGTGCCGCTAGTGTCTGGTCGGCCTGCCTTCATCAATCTCGAGCCGATAGAGGTGGGTGAACACAATTTCGAACTCAGTCTAACTTGTGGGACCAGCGTGCAAGCCGGGCGGCTGCGGGTTGTTGTGCGTGAGCCCACCACTGGGACATCACAGCGCGCACTGCCACTTGTCATCACTCCCAGCCCTCGAAGTCCAAGCCTCGAGGAGTTCTGGGATGGGCGGTTCAGTCTTGACCTAGACGGACCTGAGGGGCACCTGGTGCGAGTGAAAGCAGCGTTGTTTCGAGATGGTGTGTCGTCAGCGCTCATTGAGCGAACACTGCCGTCAGTTCACTTGCCCGTCGATACCGCTGCTTGGCGAGAGCACGTCGAGCGACACTTCATCGATAACTCGGGAGTACAGAACCGTTACGACGAAGCCGATTCGTGCCTCCTTGCCGTAGATGGCAGGGAGCTTGGCGCTCGTGAATTCCGGATGGAGCGCGAACAGACGCCGTTGCGCTGGGTGCTGTCCAGAGACTCGAAGGACTACTGTCTTGAACTGCGCGATGACACAGGTCGGCTTGAGCTGCCCGCGGTCGTTTGGTATTCGTTCGACAAGCCGGACGTGGCGGTGGGCGTTGATTCTGCTCCTCTGCAAAACTCCCGATGTCTCGAACCCGAGGGCGGACTCTATGTGGCACGGGTTGACGGTTTCATGTGTAGTGCAATTGTGCCGCTCCAGGCGCACAACCTGCAGGACCTTAACTGCAGACCATCTCTCAGCTACCACAACCGAAGCGCACGGGATGTGATGGGGCTTCTCGGTCACGCAGCTAGCTGGCACAGTGCGCGAATACCCGGGCAGTTGGCTGCCCAGTACCCGATGTGGCGTGTGCTCGCATCGTTTGAGTACAAACTGGTTGAGATAATCGTAGGCTCCAATTGGATGCACGCGGAGCAGCACTACCAAAGACAGCGCTCCGCTAGCAGCTGGGATGCTCTTACGGAGGCGGTTGCCACGACTCAACACGACCGTCCACTTGTGGGAGTGCTGAAGGTGGACGGGACGTTGGCGAGAGGCGTACCGCGAGAGCGTTGTGAGCGGCTTACGTCCCTCATTAGCCAGGCGCTAGCCTTCTCCCCAACGGCGATTCCAAAAGCGCAGTTGATGGAGCGAATGGAGTTCGCATTGCGATTCGCGAGCTCGCCACAGACAGTTGGTGCTTGGGCGGGCGATAGGCTTGAGTCACTCTTGACTGACCTGCTCGAGTCGCCCATGCATCTCAGGGCTGCGCGGTGGTTGGTTCTTGCGACGGATGCTGTAGCTGAACGGTTTGGCGACGGTCAGCCTCGCACGGATTGGGAGTGGTAGTTGTGGAGCTATTGACGAGAATCGCTGCGGGCGCGTCAACCGCAGAGGCACTCTGTTTGCCCGGCTATTCGCTCGACTCCACCGAAGCACTATCCGCCTTGATTCGCGTGGCTGGCGGGTTCCGGTGCCCATGCAAGAGGCGCACGCTGCTCGATGAGGTGCAGAGTTCGCTTGTCGGACTGGGCGTATCGGTTGACCGAGACCGCCTGAAGACCACCCTGGAGGCAATGCTGTCGTACGGCGACCTGATTGAGGCTGAGACGCGCTCGGCTGACTCCGGTGACCGCGTGACTCATGTGTATGCGCGACCGCCGTCGTTCGTGTGCCGAGATGGCGGAGACGTGCTCCTGTTGGGGCTGGGCGAGTTGGACCAGCTGCCACTGCCACTGGAGCTTCAGACCAAGGTGGTGCACAAGGCCCACACTCGACGGCTCTCGGGTGAAGGCGTAGCTTCGCGCCTTCGGGACAACGACCTCATCGAGATTCCTGCGGATGCATGGGGATGGCGTCCGCAGCAACTAGGCCCTGAAGCCCTGGTGGAGCAGTATGATTTGTTGCTGGATGCAGCGCCGGATACCCGGGACCTCGCGGGTGTTCGCTTCCTGGACTCAAGGTGCCCAGTTGACTTCTATCCCGGACGATGGCGTGAGTCGGTCCGTGACGCTGGTCGATACCTTGTTAGGCGCTCACGCCGGTACGGAAGCGACCTCTGGGGCTATGCGCGTGTCGAGGCAGGTGAGGTAGTACAACTGATTGACTTGATGGGCGAAGGTCCGGAGAGGGCGTGCGACCGGGCCTGGCGGCTTCAGCTGGCAATAGACAAAGGGCGCGGGTATCCGCAGCAATTCTCTGTGAGGGCAATCGAGGGGAGAGATACCCAGTGTCTGTCCCTATTCTCGCCCGTTCCGCAATGGGTGCAGCGGCGATGGGATAACCTGGGCGACCCAGTGGACGTGCATGGGGCGTTGCTCAGCTATGAGTTCGCACAGTGCGATGCAACTGAAGAGGCTTCCTTTTGTGAGGACGCGCTCTGGCTTCAGCAGGTAGACAAGGGCATTGCCCGCGAACGTATGGAGGCTTAGTGGAATCGCAAGTGCTGACACTCGGGCAGACTGTTGGCGCGCTGCAGCAGCGCCTGACCGAGTACATAGAGGCTGCCTACCACATACGCGACGCAAAGCTCGTCGAGCAGCGCAAGCAGCTCCTGGGCGTTCCCGGCGTCATCCATCAACTACCGTTTGTGGAGAGCACCCCAAGGTACGTTATCGGTGCCCGGTTCGGCGAACTCGGACTCGACGAAGACGCATTGGAACTCCTAGAGGCACTGGCTTCCCCAAAGAGCGCCAGCCAGGTCTTCTACAACCCGCCGTATCAGCATCAAGCGGAAGCCTTGAAGCTGGCGCATGTTGAGGGACGAAATCTGGTCATCACTACGGGTACGGGCTCGGGCAAGACGGAGTCGTTCCTCTTGCCTCTCGTTGCCAAACTTGCGAGCGAGGCAGCGAAGCGTCCTGACTCATTCAAATCCTCTGCGACGCGGGTGATTCTCCTCTATCCGATGAACGCATTGGTGAACGACCAAGTTGGTCGTTTGAGGTTGCTGCTTGGTGATTCGCGTGTCACGGGCTTCTTTGGACGTCATGGCGGCAGACCCGCACGATTTGCCAGATATACAAGTAGGACACCATATGCGGGAGTGCGAGACAAGGACAAAGACCAGCAACGTCTGAGCTCCATCAAGAAGTTCTATATCGAACAACTTGAACTGATGAAGTCGAACGACCCTGCGATTTCCGCTGAGGCGACAAAGTTGTTCGAAGAGCTCTCCCGGCGGGGAAAATGGCCTGCGAAGCCGGACCTCCGTGCCTGGTATGGTCGCGACAACACTTCGTGGCAGGACCGGCGTACGGGTGAGTTTCTAAGAGCGGTGACCCAGCCAGATGACGTTGAGTTGCTCACTCGACACGAGGTACTGGCATCACCGCCGGATGTTCTTGTGACCAACTACTCCATGTTGGAGTACATGCTCATGCGTCCAATTGAGGCGCCAATATTCGACCAGACGGCCCGTTGGCTCAAAGAACATCCAGACGAGAAGCTGCTGCTTGTTGTGGATGAAGCGCATCTGTATCGCGGCGCAGGCGGTTCTGAAGTAGCTCTACTCCTCAGGCGACTTCGTATGCGCCTCGGGATTGGAGCGGACCGGGTTCAGGCGATTTGCACCAGCGCTAGCTTCGAGGACGTGGTCAACGCCAAGAGGTTCGCATCACAGCTCACAGGATTGGACGCTGGGACCTTCGCGGTGTTGAGTGGCGAGCTGCTCCGCCGTACCGCTGCCGTGGGTGGTCCCGAAGACGCGGAAGCACTTGCGACAGTTGACATCGCCGAGTTCTATCAAGCTGACACGGATGAGGCGCGCATGGCGCTGCTGTCATCATTCTTGGAGTACCGCGGTGAGAAGCCTGGCACAAGTGTCTCCGAGACGCTGATGCGAGCCCTCCGTGACTTCCGCCCCCTTGGGTTGCTCGTGAACGAGACAATGAAGACGGCGTTGTCCGTGGAGAGTCTTCCGGGGCTCGTCTTCCCGCAAGTCCCCCACGCGGTTGCCGAGGTAGCGGTATCCAATCTTATGGCTCTAGCCTCGCTCGCTCGCGAGAAGCCCGGTGCAGCTAGTCTGTTGCCTTGTCGTGTCCACTCGTTTCATCGAGGCCTTCCGGGACTCTGGGTATGCATGGACCCCGACTGTGATGCCTTGGCTGAGGGTCTCCGCGGGGGTCCGGCTGGCAAGTTGTACAGCCAGCCAAGAGAGTTCTGCGAATGCGGCGCGAGGGTGCTCGAACTCTATACCTGCCGGGCGTGCGGGACCGCATACGCTAAGGCATACACTGACGACCCTAACGACCCTGAGTATCTTTGGAGTGAATCTGGGCAGGACTTCGTCTCAAGTGGAGGAGTTGTGCGGGGGCTCGAGGCTGTGGACCTTCTGCTCGAACACCCACTTGCATCTGGTGATGTTCAGCTGAAGGATTACGACCTGGTGACGGGGCGCATCGACCCCGAGGACCTCGGCGACCGTCACAGGAGGGTCTACCTTCCGCGAAGCGCCTCGGCTAGCCCCGATGCCGGGGATGCCAAGCACTCACCCGCCGAATTCGCTCGATGCGCGGTCTGCGATGACCAGCAGTTTGGTAGCAGCCGAATTCAGGACCACCAGACCAAAGGCGACGAGCCATTCCAGGCGCTATTATCCAAACAAATCGAGGTCCAAGCCCCTGGACCGCACAAGCCCACCCCCGCCGCGCCTCTTCGGGGTCGCAAGGTTCTCATATTCTCGGACTCCAGACAGTCAGCTGCGAGGCTTGCCCCGAATCTCCAGCGGTATGCAACCAAAGACGCCGTGCGCCCGCTTCTGGTGTATGGGTTCAGAATGCTGCAGCACACGCTCAGCCTAGACCCGTCCCTTGATGATGCGTACTTCGCAGTTCTTATTGCAGGCAGTAGACTTGGCGTCATTCTCGACCCTGAGATGACCGAGGGAGCCAGTTTCTCCGACGATATGCGGCGCGTGAACCTCGGTGCGGCAGCCGGTGCTTTTGACGACTCAGACCTGCTTGCAGAACTCAGGGATGAGGTTGGAAGTCAGAGCGCACCCCCCGACCTGATTCGTTCGATTCACGAGGCACTTGCTGATTCGCTGTACGGGCTCGAATCCCTCGCCTTGGCTTCAGTCAAGGAGCACCGTCGGCACGCTGGATTGCCGGGCACGCTTCCAGACATCCCGGGCGTCACCGAGGGGCTGGAGTCCCGCACAGCTTTGATGAGGGCGTGGCTGAGTGCATGGCGCAAGCAGGGATACTGGCTGTCCGCGATGCCACAAGAGTGGTGGTCCGGTCGGGACCCGGTAGGAGGGCACAAGAAGGGTGACTTCAGAAGCATCTTGCGTGTTCTAAACACGCCCGAGGCTCAGTCTGTGTTCAAGAGAGAATGGCTGCCGCAGCTTCTGCAGAAGTTCTGCAGCAATCTCGATGGTACCTACCGGGCAGCGGGCAGGCAGCTCTCACTGGACCTCGGCACAGGCTGGGGATACTGCGGCGCATGCAGGAACGTCCAACGCCTAGTCGGTGACGGCGCGGTCTGCACCAAGTGTGGCAAGCGAGAGGTTGAGGAAATCGACCCAGAGACCGACGCGGTGTTCCTTGCGAGGAAGTCCTACTACAGAAGTGCCACCGTTCGCGCACTACGTGAGAACGAACCACCGGTATGTCTGAGGGCAGAGGAGCACACGGCGCAATTGAACTCAGCTGCTCCAACTGACGTCTTCTCGCTTGCCGAACGGTACGAACTGTTGTTTCAGGACATACAGCTGTCCGCCGACGATGGCACCACCGAGCGCGCCGTCGACGTATTGTCCTGCACGACGACCATGGAGGTCGGAATCGACATCGGCGCATTGTCAGGTGTGTCGCTGCGCAATATGCCGCCCGCCCGGTCCAACTACCAACAGCGCGCCGGGCGAGCAGGGCGGCGGGGTGACTCTGTAGCGACAGTGACAGCGTTTGGGAGTGCGGACAGTCACGACGAACACTACTTCTCAGAACCAGCCGAAATGATAAGCGGCAGCGTTGAAGACCCGACGCTGGTTCTGGACAATCGCCACATCATTCGTAGGCATATGACTGCGTACCTCCTTCAGCGGTACGTGCGAGACACCATCAAACCTGAGGATGTTGTGACAAGACCGAACCTCTTCTCAGTCCTGGGCTCGGTGGAGGAGTTCCTAGCGCCGAGTTCCTCGCTCAGCCGCGCCGGACTGGAGGTATGGTTGAGCACACACAGCGATGCGCTCAGAAGAGAGCTGAATGCATGGCTGCCAGATGAGCTGGCTGGGGATGCCCGTACCGAACTCCTGGGCGGCGTGGTTGAGGAAACGCTGCGCTATATCGACGAAGCATTGGTGGGCTACGTTGCCTCTGACCCAGGAGGAGGCGGTCTTGGGGTCGGTTCCGGCGGAGCCGCGGAGACGGGCGGAGGCGTTTCGAGCGACAGCAGCGCGGGCGGGTCCGAGGGCTCGCAGCTGTCAAGCAAGTTTCTGCTGGACCGGTTGCTATACAAGGGGGTACTCCCTCGCTATGCGTTTCCCACTGATGTGGCAACCTTCTATGTCTTTGACCAAGCAAACTCAACCAAGTTCTTGCACCAGTATGAGTACGCTCCCCAACAGGGCCTGAGTGCCGCTCTGTCACAGTACGCGCCAGCCAAGAGCGTTTGGGTCGACGGGAAGCTGTGGAGGTCTGGGGCGCTCTACTCTCCGGTAACCAGGGAACGATTCAATGCTTGGCGCGACCGAGAGCTCTACCTCGAGTGCGAACGCTGCGGATACGCGATGACCAAACCGTTCGCCTCTGCCGAGAAGGGAGAGACTCTCGACTGCCCGGGTTGCGGTCAACATTCGCTAGGACCTGCGCAGAACTGGATGCGACCACCTGGCTTCGCACATCCCGTGGACGAACCACCATCGACTGCCCGGAGCGATTCACCACCATTGGGCTATCCCACTCGCGCAAAACTCACGGTTGCGTCGCCCGAGCCCGACAAGTGGAAATCGGTCACGGACCGCATTCGTGTGCACTACGCCCAGCAGAAGCTCGTAGTCACCAATCGTGGCGCCGAGCAGAAGGGCTACAACTACTGCACGAAGTGTGGACGGATTGAACCTGCGGCACTCCCAGACGGGCAGACAGGCGGTTCCCATCGGAAGCCATTCCCAGATGACGAACCGTTGTGTCCGGGTGGAGCGACAGCCATAGGGATGGTGCTCGGAACGGACTTCTACAGTGACGTACTTCTGGTTTCACTGAAGTTCGATGACCCTGTTCGGCTGATTCCGGGGGTTCAGTCCACCCGCGTTGCGCTCCGCACCGCATGCGAGGCGCTGAGGAAAGCAGCATGCGACCTACTAGAGATTGAGCCGGGAGAACTCATGGCTGAGTTCCGACCCGCGCTCACGGAACTGGGCGAACGAGGTCAGGAAGCGGAACTCTACCTCTATGACACTCTCTCCGGTGGGGCGGGCTTCGCTCGCATGGCTGGCGGACTTGGCGAGCGTCTCTTCGTGCGTGCCCTCGAGATTCTCGAGAACTGTCCCGAAGACTGCGATAGCTCGTGCTACAGATGCCTGCGGAGCTACAAGAACAAGTTCGAGCATGATTCGTTGGACCGGCATCTCGGTGCTTCGCTCCTTAACTACGTCCTAACGGGTCACCTTGCTGCCCGATATACAAAGCGCATCGAGCAGGCATGTGACCTACTATTCGCCGACCTTGAGGGCTATGCGATGGAAGGTTTCGTCCTGTCGCGGAACGAGATACGTCAGATTCCGGACATTGGAGAGGTCGCAGTCCCAATCCTGTGTAAGGGCTCCGATGGTCGTGAGTTCGCCGTTTGCGTCTCGGGCGCACTGACGCCGGGCTACATTGCTGACAAGGGCCTGAGAGACCTAAGTGAGTACGGAATAAGCCCCACGGTGGTAGAACCGGTGGACGAGTATGAGACGCGTGTCAATCTCCCTCATGCCTCTGCCGCTGTACGTTGCGCGATAGGGCGGTAGGCTGGTGGTCGCTGGTGGGCTACAGAATCGGGTCGTGAGTCCAAGTTCGTGGCCATGTCCGCCTGAGCGTATGACAATCTCGACACTAATTGCGGTTGAGAGATGCCCTCGAGCATGGGCGCTACTACGGGCTGATTACACGGATGTCGGTGGTGGTATCGGCTATCCGCGCATGCCCAATGTCAAAGCCTTGGAGGGACGAGTCCTACATGGGGCGCTTGAGGAGATTCTGAGGGCGGTAGCGGCAGCTGGTAGTAGCTCCACTTCTGGGTCCATTGCGATTTCAGCGGTGAAGGAATTGGGCGGGTTCAGCCATGTCCTCAACGAGCGCATCGATGGGTTGTCACTCGAATTGACTTCGAACTCTCGGCTAGGCAGGCGGTCGGATTCGATTGTGAACAGAATGCGAGTAGCCCTGCCTGCCATGCGTGCCGACCTACAGAGGATACTTGGTCAAGTTTCGGTGGTTCCGGGCCTGTCCGCACGTTCACGTTTGTGTTCGGTACTCTAAAAGTTGACCACCTGGAGGTCTTTCGATCACCGAAAAGTTGACCACCCCACCAACGCCTGTACCGTCGAGGTGATCCCGGAACCGGGACGCTGTCGACGGTGGCAGGAGGAAGGCAGTGCTCGGGATGGTCGACGTCGAAATGATCAGACAGATGAAACGGCACCACTCGATCCGGGAGATTGCCCGGATGACAGGTTGGTCGCGGCAAACGGTGCGAAAACACCTTGCGGGGGCGGC
>JAUSOQ010000013.1 GCA_030655755.1 Coriobacteriia bacterium | reverse complement strand
TGTGTTTGTCCATCGAAAAGTTGACCACTTTGATCACCGAAAAGTTGACCACCCCAAGCTTGGCTACTTCCGCGGTTTCGTGAGGCGACCCGCACTCTCACGGAACCGATAGGACTCTCCTTCGAACACGAGCACGTGGCTGTGGTGCGTCAGACGGTCGAGCAGTGCCGCGGTGAGCGTTGCGTCACCGAACACCTCGGTCCAACGGCTGAACTCCAGGTTCGTGGTCACCAGCACCGAGCCGGCCTCGTAGCGTTCCGCGAAGAACTGGAACATCAGCGGAGCGCCCGGTCCGAGTGGCAGGTAGCCGAGCTCGTCGACGATCACGAGGTCCGCACTCCTCCAGCTCTTGAGGTAGCGCGGCAATCGGTGATCGTCGGCCGCGGCCAGCAATTCCTGGGACAAAGTGACCGCAGTCGTGAAGCGCACGCGTGCGCCGGCGTAGATCGCCGACAGGCCGATCGCCGAGGCCACATGCGTCTTGCCGGTTCCGGATGCACCCAGACAGACCACGTTCTCGCGCTGCCTCGTGAACTCACCGGAGCCCAGACCGAGCACGTCGTTCTTGCTCAGCGAGGGCAGAAGCGAGAAGTCGAAGGTCTCGAAGGACTTGAGCGTCGGGAACCTGGCGCCTTTGATACGTGATGCGAGTCGATGCTCCGCCCGCGACTCCATCTCGGCGGCCAGGCATGCCGAGAGCGACTCAAGGTGGCCTCGGCCCGCTTTGGCCGCATCGCGGGCGACCTCCTCGAAGGCACCGGCGAGTCCCGGCATCTTGAGTTCACGTGCGTAGAGCAGTATCTGGGCGGCGAGCACGTCGTTGTTCATGATGCGCACACCGCCAGCTCGTCGTAGCACGTGATGTTGGCGGCGGGCAACGCGATCACGAGCGAGTCAGGCACGCGGATCGGTTCGGGGGTGCGGTGCGCGGCGTTCAAGGCGAGCTGCCGTACGCGCTCCGGTGTCACGGGACCCGTGCCGATCGCGGACCTCAGCGCGTCGGCGAGACGTTCGAGCCCGAACTCACGAGCGAGCAGCAGGATCCTGGCGAACGTGTGGTGACCGTCGGGAGTGTGAAGCGCCATGTCGCGCACGGTCGTGAACACCGGATCGGCGCTCCCGAGCGCGGCACACGAGAGCGCGGCCCGGGGCTTGCGCTCGAAGGCGTCGAGGTAGTGGGCCAGATCAAGGACCGTGTCTCCGCGGACGTAACTGCGAACGTGGAGTGCGACGCACGACGAGTCGTCGAACACCTCCATGCGATCGACGAAGCTCTCGCTTCGAAGGGTGCGGCCCACATACGTGACGGGCACCGAGTAGCGCACCCGGTCGACGGTGACCATCGAGGTCTTGCCCACCACGACCGGTCGGCTCACCGACGGAGTGAACGGATGCACCGGCAGGTCAGAGAGTGCGGCGAACTCGATCGCCCAATCGGCGGCGTGACGTGAGCGCTCGCGCTCGCACCACCCTCGCAGGTGCACGTTCAGCGCGTCGAGTGACGGGAACGACCGCGTGTGCGGGACCAACGCGTTTCTACGCACGTAGCCCACGAGGTTCTCCACAGACCCCTTCTCGTTGCCGCACGCCGGCGTGCAGAAGCTCGAATCGAACAGGTAGCAGGCGCGCAGAGCACTCAGTCGCTCATGCTCGATGCGGTGCGGACCCGAAAGGATCTTGGTGACGGCGGTCTTGGGGTTGTCGTACCAGACCTCATCAAACACGCCGCCGAAGAACTCGAAGGCGGCGACGTGCCCCGCGAGCAGGGCCTCGAGCCGTTCGGTGGGCAGTGCGATCACGAAGGGCACCTTGGACGCCTTGGCGCGCATGCAGAAGAGCGCGACCTCACACCGTTCGTGCCCCACCGTCACCATCGCCGTGCCGAAGTCCGCCTGCGCGATGTGTCCCCACGGGGCCTCGAGCGGGACAAAAGCCTCGATCCGCTTGCCTCGGATCCTAGCCACAGCGCGGCGCACCGTGATCTCCGAGCCGGTGAAGCCGTACTCGTCGACGAGACGGTCGAACACCCGCCTGGCCGTGTGGCGTTGCTTGCGGGGAGCGTCCAGATCGTCAGCCATCCACTGTTCGACGATACGGGTGAAGGGATCCATCACCGGGCGGGACCGCGGATCCGCAGCCCGGTAGACGGGTGGTTCTGCCGCCCCCGCAAGGTGTTTTCGCACCGTTTGCCGCGACCAACCTGTCATCCGGGCAATCTCCCGGATCGAGTGGTGCCGTTTCATCTGTCTGATCATTTCGACGTCGACCATCCCGAGCACTGCCTTCCTCCTGCCACCG
>JAUSOQ010000012.1 GCA_030655755.1 Coriobacteriia bacterium | reverse complement strand
GATTGATTGACCCGCCGGCGAGTTCCCCACACCCGTGGGGATGAACCGTTAATGGGTGCTCTACAGTATAGCCCCCGTTTGAGTTCCCCACACCCGTGGGGATGAACCGTCGGGGTCGCAGCCACATCTCAACCGATTGAGGAGTTCCCCACACCCGTGGGGATGAACCGGCATCCATATCAATTATATCGAGACGCTTCCAGAGTTCCCCACACCCGTGGGGATGAACCGTTGATCTGCCCGGTTCCATCTGTGGTGCCGGAGAGTTCCCCACACCCGTGGGGATGAACCGCAATCGCAGCAACAGCAATACTGGAGGTACTAGAGTTCCCCACACCCGTGGGGATGAACCGCCGCAAGAATGCGGGGAGAGAAGCGGTTTGAAGAGTTCCCCACACCCGTGGGGATGAACCGAACATGTGCCCAAATTTCATCAGGTGGAATATGAGTTCCCCACACCCGTGGGGATGAACCGTAGAGAACCCTGCGGGGAATGATACTGAAACAGAGTTCCCCACACCCGTGGGGATGAACCGGCTCGCTGTTCTTTATCACTGACGCTTTCATTGAGTTCCCCACACCCGTGGGGATGAACCGCCCATACCACGAAGAGACGTGCCATAAGCCGTGAGTTCCCCACACCCGTGGGGATGAACCTACATGGGCGAATACCGAACGATTCGAACGTTGGAGTTCCCCACACCCGTGGGGATGAACCGGCGTAGGCGACCATTTTTACCGCCTCCAGTTGGAGTTCCCCACACCCGTGGGGATGAACCGATCGATCTCGGTGTTTCCGGCGGGTATATCTGGAGTTCCCCACACCCGTGGGGATGAACCGGCAAGTCTCTCCCGGAACCATTCGGGGTCATAGAGTTCCCCACACCCGTGGGGATGAACCGGTACTCCTGCATGGACGAGTATTACATCGGTTGAGTTCCCCACACCCGTGGGGATGAACCGTCATGCTTTGTCCTCCTTTGAAACATACTCACGAGTTCCCCACACCCGTGGGGATGAACCGATCCTTCCCGGGTGTTTTGGTTGCAATACATGGAGTTCCCCACACCCGTGGGGATGAACCGGATAATTACGTTAATGCATCAACTCCGATTTCGAGTTCCCCACACCCGTGGGGATGAACCGACACGGACCGGCAGCAAGCTCACGAACCTTCAGAGTTCCCCACACCCGTGGGGATGAACCACAAGATCGGGATCATGACGAACCGGATCGCGCGAGTTCCCCACACCCGTGGGGATGAACCGGGATTACCAGATCAACGGCACTCCGGGGTGGGGAGTTCCCCACACCCGTGGGGATGAACCGACATGATGGCATTGACTCCATAAAGGAGAGCAGAGTTCCCCACACCCGTGGGGATGAACCGGGTTGATGGGTTATATTCTGTTGTTATATTACGAGTTCCCCACACCCGTGGGGATGAACCGACGACTGGGTTTGAGTTAGTTTGAGTTAGTGTGAGTTCCCCACACCCGTGGGGATGAACCGATGGGAGGCGCAGTATAATGACAAACACTGGTGAGTTCCCCACACCCGTGGGGATGAACCGACCAAAAAACGTGCGGTATAGAACAATTCAGAGAGTTCCCCACACCCGTGGGGATGAACCGGCATCGGGCGCGTTCAGCGATCCCCGCATCATGAGTTCCCCACACCCGTGGGGATGAACCGGATGGTGTTCTTAACCCCGGTTTGCCGGAGATGAGTTCCCCACACCCGTGGGGATGAACCGGAGAATGTAAAAATGTCAGTCAAAGAAGAAATGAGTTCCCCACACCCGTGGGGATGAACCGTATCCGGTGTTTAAAGAATACTTTGATAACACGAGTTCCCCACACCCGTGGGGATGAACCGGCGATTGAAGAGCAACGGGGTGAGGTGAGATGGAGTTCCCCACACCCGTGGGGATGAACCGATGAGATGCTGAATGCGCTTGATATGATAGGGGAGTTCCCCACACCCGTGGGGATGAACCGATCCTGGCATTGTTCAGACGACCACACCCGACGAGTTCCCCACACCCGTGGGGATGAACCGACAGTCACCCCGATGAAGGGAAGGAGCCACCAGAGTTCCCCACACCCGTGGGGATGAACCGACATGACTGATGAAGAGACCAAGGGAATGTTCGAGTTCCCCACACCCGTGGGGATGAACCGATCGTACGCCTCATCAATCGATGGCGCACCGAGAGTTCCCCACACCCGTGGGGATGAACCGGTGCATATTGAGGATACGGAGAGGTGTACGGCGAGTTCCCCACACCCGTGGGGATGAACCGAACAGGCTCCCGAGCAGCGCGGTAAGCGGCAAGAGTTCCCCACACCCGTGGGGATGAACCGGCGTGCCACAACGAATCCCTTCGCAAATCACAGAGTTCCCCACACCCGTGGGGATGAACCGGGGACGTCTCGTTTCCAGACACGCCAGAATCGGAGTTCCCCACACCCGTGGGGATGAACCGAAGACCCTCCTGCTGAAGGAGATACACCTCCTGAGTTCCCCACACCCGTGGGGATGAACCGGTTCTCAGTAAGATCGATGCAGCACATTGGCAGAGTTCCCCACACCCGTGGGGATGAACCGCAAAAAACACGGGATAGACTTTTCAGTATTACGAGTTCCCCACACCCGTGGGGATGAACCGACTTCTGGCGGGTCAACGGTGGTCTGTTTGAAGAGTTCCCCACACCCGTGGGGATGAACCGGTATCCGGTGCTGGAATCCCACCAATCCTGCCGAGTTCCCCACACCCGTGGGGATGAACCGGAAAAGCTGCGCGAAAACTCTATTGAATTGGAGAGTTCCCCACACCCGTGGGGATGAACCGGTCAAACACCGCCCCGGAACGGCCCAAGAACGGAGTTCCCCACACCCGTGGGGATGAACCGTATGTATGATGACAACCACGAAGATATGGATAGAGTTCCCCACACCCGTGGGGATGAACCGGTAATAGACCCTATTTCAGGCGTAAAGGCAAAGAGTTCCCCACACCCGTGGGGATGAACCGACCACCGTTTACAAGGAGCAGGAAACAACTCCGAGTTCCCCACACCCGTGGGGATGAACCGCAAGACCTGAAGGCTTCAACGAATGCATCACAGAGTTCCCCACACCCGTGGGGATGAACCGCCATTGAAGCCACTAGGGACATAACACCAGTAGAGTTCCCCACACCCGTGGGGATGAACCGATGTCGCATCTCCACCTACTGCATCAGCTCCAGAGTTCCCCACACCCGTGGGGATGAACCGAGATCGAACTGCTTTTTGCTTGCTGTCTTGAGGAGTTCCCCACACCCGTGGGGATGAACCGGTATATGGTTGTTGGATATAGATTGTCAGGTAGAGTTCCCCACACTCGTGGGGATGACCCTCCTGAAAAGGCGTAGCTCCATTGAAGCGCTACCAAGTTCCCCACACCCGTGGGGACAACTTTTTTGATACGTATTCGGATGTAGATCGATTCCCGACTCCCTCACACCCCTTTTATATGAAAATGCATGGGAACACCCATCATTTTCATCATGTATGCCTGTTGCCCTTGTGGGCATCATGAGCGTTTTTCCCACATCACCCACCCCATTCACCCCTCCTTCTTCCCCTCACACACCTTCTCCACCTCCTCAGCCTCGTACCTCAGCCGGATCTCGCTCGTCCTCCCCTTCGCCTGCCGGACCGTGAGCTGAACGAGCCCGAGCTTTTCGAGCGTCTTCACCCGCTCATAAAAGGAAGTATAGCAGACA
>JAUSOQ010000007.1 GCA_030655755.1 Coriobacteriia bacterium | reverse complement strand
GACCTCGGCCACCGTGCGATAGATCCGATCGTAGATGATCTGCTCCTTCAGGGTACGGAAGAAGCGCTCGGCCACCCCGTTGGTCTGGGGCTGCTCGATGAAGGCGTAGCTCGCCTGGACACCCCAGAAGCGGACCTGGTTGCGGAAGTGATCCGAGACGTACTGCGTGCCGTTGTCCATGCGCAAGGACAGCCCACGGCCTACCTCCGCCTCGACACCACCGAAGTGCTTAAGCAGGCCCTGTGAGACCGGCTGCAGTGCGGCGAAGCGGTCGCCTCGCTTGCACACGTGACGTCCCACGACCTCGCAGTTGAAGTGGTCGACGGCCGTGAAGATCCAGCACATCCCCTCATCAGCGGTCAGCACCCGGGTGCCGTCGGTGCCCCACATCAGATCGGGAGCGCCGGTCGTGATCTTGCCGTCGTGGGCCGCACCCTCACCTTTACGCACACGGCGAGGAGACATCAGGTCGTGCTCGCGCATGAGGCGCAAGACGCGCTTGCGTGACACACGCACGCCAGCGACCCTCAGGCGCGCCCACACCGGCCGGTGGCCCTCGCCGGTGAACGGCGAGCGCTCCAGGTCGTCTTCGATCATGGCGTAGAGCTCCTCGTCGCAGACCTGTGGGGCAGGCCCCCTGCGGGCCTGCACGGAGCCGACCGGGGCGGCATAGAACGTCGAGCGGGCCACGCCCCACACCGCGCACACACGCTTGACGCCGTAGGGCCTGTTCGTGCAAGTGGAGATCGCCGCGCTCATCGCTTCGACCTCCGGCCGACCAAAGGGCCTGGGCGCTCGATTCTTCCGCGGAGCAGCTCGTTCTCCATCGACAGCTCACCGATGCGGCGCATCGCGGCGTCGAGCTCGCGGGACAGAGCATCGAGCGGCTCACCCCGGAGCAGGCGCAGGGCCACCTCGCGCTTGCGTGCGAGGCTCCAGCGCTGGCCTGGCAGGAGCGGACCGAACGGGACGAGCTGACCTTCTGCGGGCGGGTTCTTCTCTGACATGACGGGCCTTTCTCTCGGACACGGATGTTACACAAAACCGTGTCCAGAAAATCCGGCGCCGCCGCAGGATCCTCTCGAAGTTGAGCGGGCCTCTTGTAGCCGAGGGCGGAGTGACGACGGCGCCGGTTGTAGAAGCCCTCGATGTAGTCGAAGATCGCGGTCCTCGCCTGCGTGTGGTTCGCGAACCTGCAGCGCTTGGTCAGCTCGGTCTTGATGATGGCCATGAAGCTCTCGGCGGCGGCGTTGTCATAGGCGTCGCCCCTCGATCCCATCGACGCGGTGATGTCGAAGTCCTCGAGCTTCTTGGCGAAGGCGAGCGCGGTGTACTGGGTGAATTCAAGGGGTCGTTGCAACACATCGACAACGAGGAGTTGCGATGGGATTAAGAAGGGATCGGCGCAGCGATCGTGCATTGCGACCTCCCATGCGTTCGCCCGGTCGGCCTCCGGGCTGGCGCCGGGAGCATCTCCAGCAGTTCTGGGAAGCAACCGCTCACGGGCCGTCAAGCGAGGACGCCGCCACCTCCGTCGGGCTGTCGCCGGCGGTCGGCGGACGGTTCTTCCGTCAAGGTGGCGGTATGCGAACAATCAGCGCTGCTCCACTATCCGGTCGTTACCTGTCCTTTGCCGAAAGAGAAGAGATTGCCATCCTCAAATCTGGGGTGCGGCGGCCTCCACGATTGCGTGATCCGTGAATGACATCATGACGCATTAACGATATCATCTGAGTGTCCTGCGATTCATTCCCGTGAGGAGATGGCATGCGCGGTTCATTCAGACCAGGTCACCTCGAGAAAATGACCGTGCCCATGTCCACGGTCCGCTCTATCGGTCTCCTCGGCGAGTACAAGGGCAAGCAGCAGCTCTTCGAGAAGCAGTCGCCTCAGGCGTTGAGCGCGCTTCGCGAGGTAGCGCGAGTCCAGAGCATCGAGTCGTCAAACAGGATCGAGGGTGTGACCGCGGCCTCGGGGCGTGTGGCCGAGCTCGCTGCCCAGAAGACGACGCCGAGAGACCGCTCAGAACAGGAGATCGCCGGCTATCGCGACGTACTGTCGACCGTCCACGCAAACGCGCTCGGCATGGACCTCTCGACCGGTCTCGTGCTTCAGCTCCACCGGGACCTCTACCAATTCTCACCCATTCCGGGCGGGGCGTGGAAGAACACGGCCAACGACATCGTCGACGTCCTGCCCGAGGGCACGCACCGCTTGAGGTTCAGCCCCGTTGCACCGCACCTAGTGGATGCGGCCGTGAACGAGTTGGTGACCGGCTACCACTCCGTGGCGTCGGGAGGGCAGGTGGACTTGCTGATCGCAGTCCCGGCATTCGTGCTCGACTTCTTGTGCATCCACCCGTTCTCCGACGGCAACGGCCGGCTGTCGCGGATCTTGAACCTCATTCTGCTCTGCCAATCGGGCTATGACGTCGGCCGCTACATCAGCCTGGAGAGGGTCATCGAGGACTCCAAGGAGACCTACTACGAGGCGCTTGAAGCGTCATCCGAGGGTTGGCATGAGGGCCGACACGATTTGGTCCCCTGGCTCCAGTACTCGCACGGCGTTCTCATCGCCGCGTACCTGGAGTTCGAGCAGCGCGTCGGGCAGATGGGGACCGGGCGCGGAGCGAAGCGCGAGATGGTGATCGACTGCATCCGGCATCTCCCGATGACGTTCCGCTACGCCGACGTGGAGCGAGCGTGCCCGGGGGTCAGCCGGCCCACGATCGTGCGCGTGCTTGGCGAACTTCGGGACAACGGTGAGATCCGTTGCACAAAGGGCGGGCGCGACGCGAAGTGGGAGAGAACGACTCAGTGAGTCATTAACGATATCATTGGTGAAATCTCTGATATCGTTTATCGCCCGATGGCGTGCCCCGCACAACAGGGATGTTTGAGCGCGATGGGACTCGTTGGTACGACCCGACCGCGGCGTTCGGAACATGGCCAGGGCGCTCAGGTCTTTGAGCCGTCAGCTATTTCGAACCCATCCAGCTGTCGGCGTCCACCTCTTGTCGAAAGCGGCGCCAGAACGGGCCGCCGTGATGGATGCGGGCAGCACGAATGCCGCGATAGCGTCCGCAACGTCTTGTAGGTCTTCGGGCAGACCGTTCGCCAGTGCCGAGAACCCCTTTCGATATGCGTCCCACATCCGCGATATTTCCGGCTGCGCAGTGTACTCGTCGCTCAACTCCGAAGGCGTCTCGGTAGGAAGCTCGGTGTCTCTTCGCTCGAACGTCGCGCGCATGGCATCCGCGAGATCCTGACCGTCGAACTCCAACGTCCGCAAGAGCATCCAGATGTCGTGGTAGTCCTTCATCCGACTGTTGGCGAGACCGATCTCGATCATCGCCTGGAACTTCTCCGCGACTGCCGTGGCCGGCTGATAGGCGAGGATCCTCGGAGCCTGGTCCTGCAGCAGGACGGGGTAGTCAACCCAACCCGGATCCGGCACGACAGCGTCATCGATCCCAACGTCGAGCCGCAGGACGAACCGTGCCCCTCCCAAGTTCCCTGCGACCTTCACACGAACGCCTGGGTACCGATCCTCGACCGTGATTGGCTCGGCATGGATCTCGGAATCAAATGCGAGACCGTCGTCGAGCGGGACCAAGAGGCACTCTGCGACGATGTCGCTGATCGCCTCAGGTGTGTTCTCGACGCGCCCGAGGAAGTCGATGTCGCGGGTCGGCCGAGCGACCACCGCGTCCCACACGCGCAGCATCACGGCACCCTTGACCACAAGGCGTTCCGACCACGGTGTCTGCGACAGTCGGAACAGGAACCGCTCCATCGCGTAATAGAGAACCGCCTGCTGAAAGTCGAGACCAAGCTCCGCCGCTCTTGCTTTGAGCCGGCGTCGTACCTCGATTGAAATCTCGGTGCTCACATCAGTGCCTCGACGTACGGGCGCATGACCTGCTCCACCCGGTCGACCTTGGCGTAGCGCATGACTTGTGCGGGGGTCGCTCGGCGAGAGCGAATCGTCTCCTGCAACGCTTCGACGGCCACGTACTGGCCGACGCGGTTGCGGTACTTGAAGCAGTCGGCGACAGTCTTGGCCAGATCGAACACGCGGATGGGCGTACCGTCCATGTCGTGCTCTTCGACGCCCGTAGCGATAGCCTGCGGGCTCATAGAGAACCGCTCGATTCGCGGGTAGGCGATCCTCGGCGCCTTGACTCCCGTCGGCAGCGCGATCTGAACCGCAGCCGGGATCTGTGTGCCGATTCCGTGGAACTCCAGCGCGCTCACCAGACACAGGACCGCGTGAGGGACTCGCCTCAGAACGGCCGCCACGTCGGGGTATGCGGGCAGCGGCAGCGCCGCCAGATGATAGACGCCTCTGGAGAGCGGTTCGACGAGACCGGTATCGCGCATCCAGTACAGAGTGCGCTCCTCGATGCCTGAGGCAAGCGCCTCGGAAGTGCCGAGCACTCCGCCGGCACGTTCGAATGCGGCCGTCGCGCATGCAAGCTCCATGTCCGAAGGCGTCCTCATGGCATATAAGTTACCACAGTTGTCGGCAACTGTGGTCAAATTTATGCCAAGTGCGCACTGCCGTACGCCGAGATACGTGTTCGGACATCACGCCGAGCACAAGAATACAACCCGCGCCCGCAGTCGAAAGCAGAAGGCCCGCAGGTCAGATACCCGCGGGCCTACTCATAATCTGGTGCCCCCAAGGGAATTCGAATCCTGATTGTGCTTGTGACTATTGGTGACTATTGGGACTCGTTGGTACAGCGGAGCTGCGGTGAGTCCCAATAGTCACCAACGAGTACCAACAGTCACCATGTATTTGGGCACCAGATCGGGCACCAAATCCGGGGCGTGCTGACCGTACGATTCCGGACCCCGCGAGTGCGCTGGGATGGTTGGCGCGCAGACTCCGAGCGCGACGCCTGCGGGCCGTCGTCAGAGTCCGAAATGTCTGCCGCTGACGATGATCGTCATGACCAGCCTTTGCCCGGCACCCATTTCATACTGAACGGCTGTCCGGCTGCCGCCGCAGTGGCAGGCGGCATGATGAACACGTTGATGACGTCGACGACGTCGACGAGACTGTCTGGCGCTTCGATTCCCGACACTCCGAGTCGCGTCACGAAGGCCGACCACTGCGTCATCCTCTCCGGACGCTTCGCATAGTCGTCGGAAAGCACGGCCGGCCGAGAAGATGGCACGTCGGTATCGCGCCGCCCGAAGGTCGCGGCGATGCTGTCTGTCAGCTCGCTGCCGTCGAAGATGACGGAGCGTGAGAGCATCCAGATGTCGTAGTAGTCCTTCACGCGGCTGTTCAGCAGCCCTTTGCTGATCATGGTCTCG
The DNA here is from genome assembly GCA_030655755.1 of Coriobacteriia bacterium. Classification (GTDB taxonomy): domain Bacteria; phylum Actinomycetota; class Coriobacteriia; order Anaerosomatales; family Anaerosomataceae; genus UBA2279. Next base: position 1,712 of record JAUSOQ010000007.1, on the reverse strand, counting down.
AACTTCTCGGCTATCGCAGTCGCGGGCTGGTACGCGAGGATGTGTGGCACGTCCATGTCCAGCAGCGTCGGGTAGTCCACCCATCCGGGCTCGGGTACGGCGATGTCTGCGACACCGATGTCGAGTTGGAGGCGCATCCGCGCGCCTGCCAATCTGGTTTCGACGAGCGCCCGCACTCCTGGATACCGGTCCTCGATGGTGATGGGTTCGACGGCCACATCGGCGGAGAACTCGACACCGTCGGCTGACTCGACCGCGAGGCACTCCCGCACCATCGCAGCAACGGCCTCCGGTGAGTTCTCGATGCGCCCGAGGAAGTCGATGTCTCTGGTCGGCCGAGCGACCGCACCGTCCCAGACGCGAAGCATCGCCGCACCCTTGACGATCAAGCAATCCGCCCACTTGGTCTTGGAGAGGCGATACAAGAAGCGCTCCATCGCGTAGTACTGGAGCACCTGGTTGAAGTCGAGGCCGATCTCGTCGGCCTTGTTCTTCAGGCGGGCGCGGACCGATGCGGGGAGATTCGTCGGGTTCTCGGTGGTCACAGGAGTGCGGCCATGTAGGGAGAAATGACGGACTCGACCTTGTCGATACGTGCGAACTCCATGATCTCTGAAGGCGTGGCGGCCCGCTTCCTCACGACTTCCTGAAGTGCCTCCATCGCGATGTCGAAGCCGATCCTGTTGCGGTACTTGAAGCAGTCGGCGACGGTCTTGGCGACGCCATACACGCGAAACTGCGCCCCCGCCATCGAGTGCTCCTCCACCCCGGCCCGAAACGCCGCGTCGCTCATGCTGAACACCTGCACCCGCGGGTAGTTGAACTTGGGAGGCGTCACGTTGCGTGGCAGCGCGATCTGCACGGCGTTGGGTATCTGCGTCCCGATGCCGTGATACTCCAGGGCGCTCACGAGGCACAGGACCGCCTTGGGGATGCGGCGCATGACCGCGGCGACATCCGGACTCTCGGGCAGCGGCGCCGAGGCGAGAACGAACACTCCCCTGCTCAGGGTCTCAAGCTTCCCGTGATCCCTCATCCAGTACAGGGTCCGCCGATGTATCCCAGATTCAAGCGCTTCACCCGTGCGCATGACTCCTCCATGCGCGGAGAAGATAGCCTCTGCTGCAGCAAGCGCGTTGTCACTTGGCTCTCTCATGGGACAAATAATACAGCACTTGGACGCGCCTGCTACGCTTTTTGTCCCATCTCGGATCACGCAGTGGGCGTATAGCGCTGTTCTACCAAGTAGATTGGCGTTTCAGAAGGAAGTTGAGTGGAATGGGAGCATCGCGTGCAATCGGGCACCAAATCGGGCACCAAGGCGATGTCCAGGGCCGACTCGCAGCAACAGGGATTTTTGGGCACCAAAATGGAGCCGAAATGGCCTCTGAGCTGCGGTTTTGCCCTCTGCCTAGCCCTCAGAAGCCCCCAAATTGTTGCCCGATTTCAAGCACGCAACAGGGATATGCAGGTCTCTGACCTGCGGTTTTATGGTGCCCCCAAGGGGATTCGAATCCTGATTGTGCTTGTGACTATTGGGACTCGTTGGTACTCGTTGGTACTCGTTGGTACGGGGTCGTGTCCGGAATCTTCTGTAAGTAGCATGGCCGCCTGAGATGACGAGGGTGGCCACCGCCCTCCATGATGGTTGGTGTTCGAGGCCGACTACCAAGGAGGAGACGATGACCAAGAGAAACGCTACGACCCCGCTC
>JAUSOQ010000004.1 GCA_030655755.1 Coriobacteriia bacterium | reverse complement strand
CCCAAGTTTGACACTTCGAAAAACGATATTCTTTAAAAACAACAACTTATAAAGCATTAATTTTCTACGCTGTATCTACATCATCATTTTCACACAGTTTTTAAGTCGAATAGAGTAACTTTATTAACTGAAAAATAACTCTAATTGATCAACATTTTTCATCTCTCTGGTTTTAGATATTCTCAAATCATCCGGATGATTTGCATTTCTTATACCAAGAGATGATAATAATTTTTTCACATTGTTCTCAATCATTGTTGAAATGTACCTTGGACTTTTACTCTTGTCAACATAAAGTGGAACCAAACGAACTGTATCTAACTCTTCCATTAGCGTTGTAATCGTAAGCGCTTCATTACCGTCTCGTCTTGACTTTTTTATTATTTTTTTTCTATGCTCTGAATCTTCTATTTCAGGATAGATCTCTTTTAGTTTTTTCTCAATCAATACTTCTATTAACAGTGACAAATAGCAGATCATTACATGACCCCTAATACGAGATTCTCTACGAACAAAAACAGGACGTATGTCGAATTCATTTTTCAATACACTGAAGGCTCTTTCTACTTTTTGCAGAGATTTATACGAGCTTTCAACTAACTCTTTTGATAATTTTGGCGCTTCTATTTCTGTTTGAATAAAATACCGGCCATCAATGCTTTCTTCATATTCTATTGCGCTATTATTCTTTGCAACCCTTAGAATATATCTTTCTTCTTCGCCTTCATGATCCTTAGCCTCAATCTTTTCCAATGAAATCTTGTAAAACTTAGTCATATGATATTTCGATAAGAAAGATTTTAAACTATGATAGCGGTCTTTTATATCGGACAATTTCCCCTCTAATTCTACACTCTCAGCCAATTCCTCAAAATTTGCAATATTCTTTTCTCTTGTGTAACTGCTCGCCTTTGCCACATCTTTGTTATAACAGGCAATAAATCTAACCTTTTCAGAATACTCTCTCTTTAACTCTTCCGACAGGTCTTCATAGCTAAATTCCTGTATCCGGCTGCTTTGGCCAGCCTGCCGTACAAGTGGCATCAAATATTCAACAATCCTGCGATTACGTTTCTGGAGACCCATGATGTAATTATTGCCGCTTCGTTTAACCGACTCGATATTATCTACCGTCATCATCCCACGATCTCCAACAAAAATGATATCTCTTATAGAAAAACGATCCTGTAAATCTTCTATCACCTCATCAACC
>JAUSOQ010000074.1 GCA_030655755.1 Coriobacteriia bacterium | reverse complement strand
CGTCGCCGATCTCATCGCTGCGATTCGACGGTTCATCAACGCCTGGAACGAGCGCTGTGAGCCTTTCAACTGGACGAAGGATGCGGATACGATCCTACGTAAGGCCAACCGTCAAGACGCGTCGGTTACGCGACACTAGGGGGCAGATCCATGGCGTTGGCGTCATCGCTTTAGCTCGACTCAGTGTGGTCCTGTGATGGACCCTTGCCGAGTGCGAAGATTCGCCTTTGACCCTGGCGTACCCTATAGTAGGGAGCCTACTGCGTTGCACATGTGACGCTCCAGCCAGAACCTGGTTGCCCATCTCTCACTTCTCCGGTGGCTCGACGAACTCTCTGCGTCTACCTGCAACTCTTGCTTCGGTAGAGGCGTACCACACGGATGAGATCACTGTTTGACTCGATGGAACGACGCAACGTCGGCCTTTCCGTCGTCACGGTACCAGTGCCTGCACCCAAGGACGCATCGCCCGGATCACATGACTCTGGTAAGTACCTTTATACGGCGCTGGTTCGACCGCCACATCACACGGTGTCACGGTCGCGACCACGATGGTTTGGAGTCACGATGCGAACGCCTTCCGATGCACGAGAACAGCGACCCACCACAGCACTCTTGCTAGCCGCCGGCATGGGCAGTCGGCTTGCTCCACTTACCGATGAGACAGCTAAGTGCCTTGTCGGCGTCAGTGGAATCACGATTCTTGAGCGCTTGCTAAGGATCCTGGGCGATCACGGTTTCACTCGTCTCGTGGTCGTACTTGGCCATGAGTCGGATTCGATCCAGGACTACCTCGGTGACCGCTCGGGGGACATCGAGATCAGCTATGTGAAGAGCTCCTGTTATCGCACGACCAACAACATCTACAGTCTCTGGCTCGCACGCAAGATGATCGACGAGCCGGTACTGCTGATCGAAAGCGATCTCGTGTTCAATGGGTCACTACTCAAAGGGATGCTCAAGCCCGACCGGGTCGCCGTTTCCCGGCAGTTGCCGTGGATGAATGGGACCACCGTCACGTTTGGCGGCAAGAGCGGTGTGCGTGCATTCTGCCTGGGAGAGATGAGCCGCCCCGATGCGACTCATTACAAGACCGTCAACATCTACAGCTTCTCACGCGCCACCTGGCACGCGATATGCGCCCGACTCGATAGCTACATCGCTGCAAAGCGCACCGGAGACTACTACGAATCGGTCTTTGCGGAGATGATCGCCGACGGTTCCCTCACGCTTGAGCCCGTGCTCTTCGATGCGGACAGTTGGTATGAGATAGACACGCTCGAGGATCTGGCCGCTGCCGAAGTCATGTTTCCCCGATACTCGGAGTCGATGAAGTGTGAGGCGAATCAGGCGGCATCGGGGGTAGCTGGGTGACCACGCTCTCAACCGAACAGATACGCGCCACACGGAACGCGGAGTACGAGGCCCTCCAGTCAGAGCATGGTGGATATTGGCGTCACAGCTTTGTCGATCATGCCTACCTCTACAACCTCCACTTCCCGCCGGAGTCTCTCTTTGGACTTTTCAAGGACCGAGTCCATGACCTCGTGCTCAACTACCCGGTTGCGCAGAGCGTTCTCGCAGGTCTGGTTGGGAAGCTGATAGGACAGCCTGCAGACAGGCTCGTGGTGGGCAACGGGGCGTCGGAGATCATCAAGATACTCTCGGGCCATCTGGCCTCGAGACTGATCATTCCAGTGCCGTCGTTCAACGAATACGCCAACGCTGCCCCACACAGCAGCGTCATCGAGTTCGCCCTCGACGCACCATCCTTTGAACTCGACGTCGACCGCTTTGCCGCCCAGGCGATCAGCAGCGGCTCCGATTTTGCGGTCATCGTCAGCCCCAACAACCCGACCTCGCTACTCGTGCCCCACCGCGATCTCTTGCGGCTGCTTGAACTGCTTGACGGGCACGACTGCACCCTGATCGTCGACGAGTCCTTTGTCGACTTCGCAGATGCCGCGCACGCGCAGTCTCTAGAGGGTGAGATCGGGAATCACCGGAATCTCGCAGTGATCAAGAGCATGAGCAAGGCCTACGGAATCTGCGGTCTGAGAATCGGATACCTTCTCACCGCCAACGAAAAGCTTGTGAGCGACCTCCGTGACGGCCTACACATCTGGAACCTCAACGGTTTCGCCGAGGAGTTCCTTCGTCTCGCTCCGGACTACCGACAGGATTTCGTGGAGAGCTGCGAGTCTGTGCGCGCTGACAGGGACGCGTTTTTCGAGAGTCTCAAGTCGGTGGCGGGCCTGACCGTGTACAGACCCGACGCGAACTTCATCTTCTGCCGTTTGCCCGATACGAGCGCCTCGGGACCCGATATCGAACGCCACCTGTTTGTAGAAGACAACATCTACATCAAGCACTGCGACGGCAAGACGATGCCTGACTCATGCCGCTACATTCGTGTTGCATGCCGCACGAACAAAGAGAACAGCGCACTGGTGAAGGCACTGGCCCGTGCCATAGATACGGCGGTCGAGTCATAGTGGCGCCCATACTCAAGAGAGAACCGCACCCTATGCTGTGGTTTGCCAAAGACCCCCCGAACCTCATATCCCTTGTGGGGCTCGGGTCGGCGATCATTGGCATCTACTACGCGATTCTCGGCGTGTTTCCCGCCGCGATGATCGGATTCATCTGGGCGGTCGTGTTCGACTGGCTCGATGGTCGAGTTGCGCGGAAGATGAGCGGACGAACGAAGGAGCAGCGTGAGTACGGCGCGCAGTTGGATTCACTGATCGACGTCATCAGCTTTGGCGTGGCTCCGATGGTGTTGCTGCTCTCGGTGGGGGGCTTTCAACTCCCATTCATGCTTGGCGGGTTCGTCGTCCTCGCGGCAGCGGTCATCCGGCTTGCCTACTTCAACACGTTCGGGATGGTGGATGGCTCGACATACCGGGGTTTGGCGCTCGACAACAACGTGATCATCCTGGTCGCGCTCTTCGCGTTCCAGCCCGTTCTTGATCCCTCGGTATTCCTGATCGTGCTATTCGGGCTGTTGATGGTTCTCGCCTCACTGAACGTGGCGCCTATCAAAACTCCAAAGCTCGGCGGCAACTGGTACTTCGTGATCCTGGTGTACGCTATCGCGATGACCGCACTCTACACCTGGCAGCTGCTCAACCTCGCGCTCTAGCCCGGGAGCATGGCACTGACCACAGTAGACTCAGCACTCGAGGGGTAAACTCAGAAGTGAGGGGGGTGCGTCAGGTGTTCCAGCAGCAAGAGGTATCCGACGCCATCATCCATCGTCTTCACGCCATGCCGAAGGTGGAGATCCATGTCCACCTTGAAGGGGCAACGAGCCCCGATACGATCTGGGACATGGCACAACGCAACGGCGTCGATCTCCCGGCCGCATCGCGCGAGGCGTGGCACGAGTTCTACGCGTTTAGCGATTTCGCGCACTTCATTGAGACCTACATTCTCGCCACCTCGGCCATGCGCACGCCCGAAGACTTCGAACAGATGGTTCGGGACTTCGCCCAGCGTCAGGCGGCACAGAACATCCGATACTCGGAAGCCTACATCAGCCCGCAGTTCCATCTGGATGCGGGTATCTCGCAGGGAGACCTTCTCGATGCGTTTGGTGCGGGTGCTGACTCTGGCTGGCGCGAACACGGGAGCAAGGTCCGTTTCATCGCAGACATCAGCCGCCAGACGGATATGCACCTACATGACGTGCTGCCATTCGCCCTCGCGGGATACGAGCGAGATGGTCTGGTAGTTGGCATCGGTCTCGGCGGGATCGAGGACGCGTACCCGCCCGAGCGGTTCGCACCCATCTTCTCCGAGGCGCGCCAAGGCGGGCTACACACTGTCGCCCATGCCGGGGAGACCGCAGGGCCGGAGAGTGTGTGGGGAGCGCTTCAAGTGCTTGGTGCGGAGCGGGTAGGGCACGGCATCCGCTCGCTGGAGGACCCGGAGCTGATCGCGCATCTCAGAGATAATCGGATACCTCTTGAGGTCTCTCCCAACAGCAACTACTGCACGAAGGTGATACCGGTAGACGAGCCGCATCCCATTCGCGCACTGGTCGACGCCGGTGTGTACGTAACGGTGAACTCCGATGATCCCCCCATGTTCTCAACAGACCTCAACAACGAGTACGTCACCCTCGCTCGACAGGGGTTCTCATTCGAGGAGCTGTGGCAACTCAATCTCGATACGCTCGAGGCCACGTTCCTGCCTGAAGACGAGAAGGCGGTACTGCGAGAGGAATGGACGGCGTTTGCCGACCGCACCTGAGCGACGACCGAGAACCGCTGCTGTCAGGATGCCGGTAGCGTCGCTACCCTGCACGAAGCGGTGAAGTCACTCGGCGTAGGGCTTGGGAGTCTGTAGCCCGCACGTCTCGACGCTCCTCTGCTATCTTGAAGCCAAAGCACAACACCGTTTATCGGAGGGGAGCCACATGAACGGGACGGGTTATCCGGGGACGCCGCAGCCGATGCGCAACGATCCCCAGTACGTCGCATTCCTGGAGCAGCGCATCATGGCGCTGGAAGCGCGGCTGCCGCAGACCAACATCATCAGCCCCAAGTTCTGGACACGTGCGTGGGCCATCTACGGTCACCTGCTGGCTCTCAGCCTCATCTTCGCGGCTATCGGGACAGTGATCGGGATAATCATCACGCTCATCGGCGGGGCAGCGCTCTTCAGCACCATCAGCCAGGTCGGCGGTATGTAGTCAGCATCACTTGCTGCATGAGATTGGGAGCGAGAGTGTGAACGTCGAGCCCTCGCCTTCAACACTGGAAACGGTGATCTCGCCCCCAAGCAGGCGAGCGAGGTCCTGAGAGATCGCCAGTCCCAGGCCGGTACCACTGGTCAGCGTTCCTCTGACTCTCTCGGCTTGATGGAACGCATCGAAGATGTACTCGATCTCACCTGCGGGAATGCCCGGTCTACTGGCCATCAACGTGGGTCGCGCACCGAGTCACCACGCATGATCCCACGTTACACCCCATGTCGCGTGCTATGACTGGGCATTTCACTCTGAGTATGTGGTAGACAGACCGGCTCACGCTGCTCAGTGTCTCGTAGTTGCCCTGTCCTTTGGCGATGACCACGTCAGCGGCGTTAAGGGCGTTCCGTAACTCCTCACTGCAGTCTTCCAGGATGGTTCCGGGAGCGTCGCTTCCGTTGTCGATCACCCTGACGATTTGCGTGAGTCCCACTTGGACGGCATCTTCCATCGTGGCGTCGTTGATGACCGGGGCTCCCCGGACGACGGCTGTGACCCGATCGCGTGGCAGCTCTTCGATCAGTATCCGATCGAAGACGATCTCTCCCGCGTTGTCGCACAGGTAGAGAATGGTCTCTGCGGAGGTGACCTCATCGCGCAGCGCGTCCAAGCTGCCATGGTCCAGGTCGTACGTTAACGATTCTCGGATCGATGCGGACAACATGTCGCCCGTCACTCTGCTCGACACTCCGAAGTCTATGATGTTTCCCGCCATCGCCAGTCTAACGGCGGTCTCAAAGGCGTCAGACGATTTAGCGACGATCTCTTTGAGGTCTGGGTAGAGGTCGAGTGCGAGTGTGTTGAACTGCTCTTTGACCTCGGCGTATGGATCCGGGACTCCGCTCACCGAACGGATGATGCGGTGGATCTCCTGCGCCATTTGGGGTGGGGTCTTCTCTAAATCCATCTCGGCGATAGCGCCTGCCACCATCCTTAGGACGTGGCTGTGCATTGATGGATCGTCAGAGGCCATGCGGGCAGCGGTCAGCGCCTGAGTCAGAAAGCAGGGTATACAGTCTGCGAATGTCTTCACGGTCCCGGTGTCTCTCTGTGCCCGGCGGCGTAGTAGGTCCGCCCCTCGATGACGACCGTGGTCACCGCGCCGCTCGCAACGAGCACGTCGAGGTGCTTGAGCGCTTCCGCCACGTGCATACTGAGACCGGCTGCCACGTCCGCCGCAGTGCAGGGTCGTCTGCCGAGTAACGCCAGGATGTCTGTGTCCCCGGCATCCGAAAGCGTCGGGCCCTCTCGCTCATCGCGTGCGTCTTCGCTGATGATGTCGACCACTCCAGGGAGAAGCGTCTGCAGGGCGACCATCTCCTCCGCTGACAGGGCGCGGACACCTGCTTCTGCCGAGGGGCGCCACGCGGTGTTGAGCTGCACCCGCGTTGGTCGTATGCGTTCGATCAGGGTGCTGATCTCCTCGGCCTCAGCAGTGGTCCCGGTGATCCCCTTGAGTAGAAGGACCTCGAGCCAGACCTCCCCCGGGAAGTGTTCCGTGAAGGTCACGAGACCTTCGACCATCTGGTCGAAAGAGATCGCCGGATGTGGGCGGTTGACACGCAGGAAGGAGCGCTCATCGCCGGCGTCGAGTGACGGGAGCACGAGGTCGGCTGCCATCAGCGCATCCCGGACATCCGGCATCCAGAGGAGTGAGCCGTTCGTGAGCACGGCCACGGGGATGTCGGTCAGGTCCTTGATCCGCCTGATGAGGTCGCCGATGCCCGCGTGCAGGGTGGGCTCTCCCGAACCCGCGAGACTGATGTAGTCGGGACGGTCGGCGTTTTCCAGCCGCTCACGAAGTTCGGCAAGGATCTCATCGAGCAGGACGTAATGCTTGCGCTCCACAGTCTTGTCCGTGGTCCGACCAAGCTGGCAGTACACGCAGTCGTAGGAGCACACCTTGAACGGGACGAGGTCGATGCCCAGAGAGCGCCCGAGGCGCCTGGACGGGACCGGCCCGTAGATGTGCCGGAGACCGTCTTCACCCATGTCCCGCTCTCTTTCCCAAGGCACCCTTCGCTTCAGCGTCTAGAACGCGATGTTCATCACGACGCCCGTGGTGATCGCGATGACGATCATGAGGCCGGTCGCCTTGAGCGTGTCGTGCCAGCCCAGCTCTCGCAGCATCACCGTGTAGGTGGCGATGCACGGGAAGGTGAGCGCGAGCAGCACCGAAGCCTTGACGAGATCAAGCGGCGGCAGTCCGAGCGGCGCGAGCATCCCCACGGCGACGTCCTTGCGTAGGAAGCCGAGTGCAAGCGCGAGCGCTGTCTCGGGCGGCAGACCGAACAGGCTGTCCATGAGCGGTCCGAACACCTGTGCGATGATCTTGAACGCCCCGCTCATGTAGATGAGGTCGACCACGAGCACGCCCAGAAGGACTATCGGCACCGCCTCGCGGAAGAACCCCCGCAGTCGCATAGCGAGCTTCTTCCATAGCGTGCCCAGCGCGGGCCGCCGGTACGGTGGGATCTCGAGGATTATCTCGGGCAGGAAGTCCTTGCTCATCACGCGCAAGAACGTGCCCAGCACGAACCATACAACCATCAAGATGGCGTAGACGAGCAGTATGTACCGAACGCCGAATGGGCCGAGCAGGGCGAAGATCATCGCCTGCATCGCCGCACACGGCACGCCCACGGAGATGAGCGTTGCGGCGATGAACCGCTCGCGACGGGTGTCCAGCACGCGCGTGGCAAGGATGCCCGGAACGTTACAGCCAAACCCCAGTAGGAGGGGGATAACGGCGTACCCGTGCAGCCCGAGACGATGCATCATGCGGTCGAGCAACACGGCAAGCCTCGGCAGATAGCCGATGTCCTCCATGAGGCCGAGCACGAAGTAGAAGGCCATGATGTAGGGCATCACCATGCCGAAGATGACGAACAGCCCGGTGGTGAGCAGTCCAAATGACTGCACGAAGTCGATCGTGCGGACGCCGTCGATGACGACGTAGTTCCCCACGAGGAGGCCGTGTATGAGTCCCGTTTTGCCGAGCGCCTCGGAAAGCGCGGTGACGACCGGACGCCAGAGTGTTTCAAAAAGCGGCTCCATGACAAGAGCGATGATCGTCTCCCCGATGAAGCGGACGGACACGAAGGCTGTGAAGAGCACCAGGATCCCGAACGGGATGCCGGTGACCGGCCTCACGCTCACCTCTTCGAGTACGTCGCGCCAGGTGTGGTGACGGTGCTCGATGTGCTGCACGTCCGTGACGATCGCGCCGATGGCACACCATACGTCTCCCGGTGGGAGCGCCTGTGGGGGGTCGGCTTCCGCGACCTGCTCGATGGTGTCCACGAGCTCTTTCATGCCCATGCCTGCGATGGCCGAGGTGGGGATCACCGGCACACCGAGCTTGCGGGACAGTGCATCGACGTCGATGTGGATACCGCGGTGCCTGGTCTCGTCCCATAGGTTGAGTGCGACGATCATGCGCAGACCGCGCTGCCGGAGCTGCAGCGTGAGCGCGAGGTTTCGTTCGAGGTTCGTGGCGTCCACGACGTCCACGACGATGCCGCCCTCGTCGAGTATCCGGCAGGCGACGTCTTCGGCGGGACACGTCGGTTCCAGGCTGTAGCTGCCCGGTACGTCGATCACGGGCACGCGCTCGCCGGCAAGCTGCATGGCGCCCTCGAGGAACTCCACGGTGGTACCGGGGTAGTTCGAGCTCATAGTGCCGATGCCGGTCAGGCGGGAGAACACCACGCTCTTGCCGACGTTGGGATTGCCAACGAGGAGCACCCGGTGGACGCTTTCCCCGCTGGTTCCGGCCTCTGGCCGACGGTCATCTGGAAGTGTGCCGCTCATCTCGGTTACTTCTCCAAATCGCCATTAGCCGGTGTCCCGGTCGTGAACCGCTCGATTCTGACGAGCCGTGCGATGCCCTGCCCGAGTGCGACGCGGAATCCGTCACACTCCACCGTGACGGGCCCTCTCGCCGGCATCGCGCCGAGCTTGGTGACCACCTTACCCGGACGCAGGCCCATGTTCTCGAGGCGTGTCTGCAACTGTCCACCACCGGCGACGTCTTTGATGACCGCCCTCTCGCCGTCACGAAGCGCGGCAAGAACATCGTCCCCGATGGGGGAGAGATTCTCGCGTCGGCCTCCCCGGCCCCGTCTGCCGAACATCATGTGTCTCTCCCTGGGAAAGCTGGCGAGCGTTCTACGGCACCGCAAGCGTTAGTATACCAATACTGCAATACTTAGTAGGCACGAAGTTCATGTCAGCGTCAAGGAGCAAGCGTGTAAACTGAGCTACGCTTGCCGCTGGACTCTTCTTTCTGAGGAAACGCGGAGTACTCCTTCGACGACTGGCACATCCGCTTGAACTCCCGCATGAGCGGAGAAGAACTGCTTACGACCACTCTACGACGTTTACTCGCGAGCACCGGGGCAGGGGGGTAGGCGTGTCGCGTCCTGTGGCAGGTCTTCGCGGGACGCATATGGGTCTGTACGTGCTCGGGACCAAAGGGGTGTGTGGCACGTGTGAGCGCTAACGTCCTCGCGGTGGTGATCTTCGCAGTCGGCGCGCTCGTGCAAATCGCGGCGGCGGGGCTCGCCCTCTTGTTGATCCCTCTGAGCGGCAAGCAGTACGCATGGATACTGCTCACCTGCGGGCTGATACTCCAGGTCTGGCGACGCCTCTACATCGTACTGGTGTGGCCCTCCCAGTCGCTGCTGCACGAGAGCATCAGTGCCCTCTTCGTGTCCACGTTCATGCTGCTCGGCATCGTAGGGATCCGCTCCATCTTCCGCTCGATGAAAGAGACTGCCGAGCGCCTGAGGATCGAACGGGGCCGGATCCAGGAGTACCTTGATCTCACCGATGCGATCGTTCTCGGTCTTGATGCCGGAGGCAGGATCGTGCTCATCAACCGTGCGGGGGCGCGGATACTGGGTGCCGAGAAGGACGCCTTGGATGGCGAGAACTGGTACGAGCGGTTCGTGCCTGCGGAGCGCCGTTGTGAGGGGCTGCAGTTGTTCTCCAAGTTCATGCAGGGCGAGGCGGAGCCGGTAGCATGCTTCGAGAGCCCCATCGTCACGACTGCGGGGGACAGGCGGTCGGTGGTGTGGCACAACGCGATGCAACGCGACGAAGACGGCCGCATCACGGGCACGCTGTCCTTCGGGATCGACATCACCGAGCGCAAGGAAGCGGAGGCGGCCGTCGAGCGCATGGCCTGCCATGATGCGCTCACGGGGCTACCGAATCGCACCCTCTTCGAGGCCCGCGCCGAGCTGATGATCGCCGGTGCACAGTGCAGCGGCAAGCCGCTGGCCCTCCTCCTCTTCGATGTGGACGACTTGAGGGGAGTGAACGACAGGTACGGGCACGCTGTCGCAGACCAACTGCTCCGTATGGTTGCGAACCGTATCAGTGACGTATTCCGAAAGGAGGATACGATCGCGCGGGTCGCAGGCGATGAGTTCGGCGTGCTGCTGCCGGTCCGCGACAAGGCAACGGCGGATGTCTCGGCACGCAAGGCGCTGAAGGCGCTCAGGCGACCCTACCGGATCTACGCCAAGGAGATCCGGTCGACGGTGAGCGTCGGGATCGCTCTGTATCCCAAGGACGCGGAGGACATCGACGGGCTGCTGCGGAGAGCGGATGCCGCAGCACGCAAGGTCGGGCAGTCCGGAGGGAACGGTCTGAGCTTCTACGTCTCCGGTATGAGGGACGGCATGATGGAGAAGCTGTCCTTGCGGGATGACCTGGCCGCAGCCGTCGAGCACAAGCAGTTCGTGCTGCACTACCAGCCTCAGATGTGCATCGACACGGGAGAGATGATCGGTGCCGAAGCGCTGATCAGGTGGAATCATCCGAAACGGGGGCTGGTGGTGCCGACGAGCTTCATCTGTCTACTGGAGGAATCCGGACTCATCGAGACCGTTGGCGAATGGGTCATCCGGGAGGCATGCGCGCAGGCCGTGGCATGGCAAGAACAGGGCTTCAAGGGCCTCAGAATGGCCGTCAACACGTCTGCACGGCAGTTCCGCGACAGCGAGTTCCTGCAGACTATCCGCAGCGCACTCGATTGCTCGGGACTCGAACCAGAGGCCCTGCAGCTCGAGATCACCGAGACCATGGCCATCGAGGACCCCGAGGAGGCGATCGCGATAATCACGGGGATCAACGCCATCGGTGCCACGGTCGCGGTCGATGACTTCGGGACGGGACATTCCTCGCTAGCCTATCTGAGACGCTTCCCAGTACAGACCTTGAAGATCGATCGGGCGTTCGTCATGGATCTCGACGCCTCCGAGGACGACAGGAAGCTTGTCTCCTCGATGATCGGCTTGGCACACGACCTGCACCTCGAGGTCGTCGCAGAGGGTGTTGAGACGGAGGGACAGCTCGCGTGGCTCCAGGAGTACGGATGTGACCACGCGCAGGGGTTCCTGTACCGTCCTCCGCTCACCGTGGAGGAGTTCGCTGCGTTCATGAACGCAGAGCAGACAAGCGGGCTGTTGCCGACGCCGGAGGACTTGGCGTGACGAATCCGCACATTCTGCGGGGCGTCATCGCCGCTTCTGCTCATCTACGAGCAGCGGGACGTCGCCGCTGCGTACCTTGCCGCGGTAGAGGTCTTCGCCGAAGCGCTCGAACGCCGGCACGCTCACTCGGCCATCGACGCGGCTCGCGATACGCGCGAGCAGCTCGTCGGCGGTAAGCTCGGCTTCGCTGGCGAGCAGCACGATGTTGCGGGTGTTGTCGCGCGTGTCCTCATCCCGGCTGGTAGGGAAGATCCACACGTTGCGCCATACGTTGGCGATCGTGCGATGCAGGCTGCGGAACGGCTTGCTGTGGTCGCCGTACACCGATCCGATGATGTTGTAGGCGATCACGCCGTCGGGGCTCATGTGGTCCCGGCACTCGCACAAGAACTCCTCGGTCATCAGCGGGCGCGGGACGCGGTCGTCGTCGAACGCGTCCACGATGATGATGTCGTAGATGGCCGAGGTCATCATCAGGAAGTCTCGGCCATCGGCTGCTGCGACACACAGCCGGTCGTCCTCAGGTAGCTCGAAGAACGCGTAAGCGATCTCCACGACCTCGGGATTCAGCTCGGCTACATCGAGGTGCATGGCGGGATAGTCGCGCCACATGCGCTTGACAACCGAGCCGCCGCCCAGGCCGATGACGAGCGCACTCGCGGCGTCGGGCTTCACCGCGAGTGTCAGATGCAGGTAGCCCACGTACTCGATGTCGGTCTCGAACGGATCGTCCAGGTGCATCGAGGACTGCTCGTTGCGCTCGAACTTCAGCAGCCGTACGCTGTTATCGTCGATGACGCGGACCCGGTGGTGTCCGGAATGGTGTTCGTACACGGCGACCTCAAGGGTGGGGAAGTGTGCGGTATGGGGAGAGTATAGCCTGCAGGTGGCGTGCGCGCTTCGTCCGTGTTCGCTCTAGTGGGTAAGAACCCGAAGGGATCTTGAGACCCAGCATCAAAGGGGGGCGGATGTGAACGAGGAGGTACTAACCCGAGCTATACTCGCCGTCAGCGTGGCTGTTCAGCTAGCCGCAGCGGTCGTCGCCATCCTTTCGATTAAAGTGAGCGGGAAACGCCTTGCGTGGATCCTGCTGACCTGCGGGCTTCTCGTCCAGCTGGAGCGGCGTCTTTTCATCCTGATCACCGGGATCGGCACGTCTCTGCTGCATGAGGCGGTTACTGCGTTCGTCGTGTCCGTGTTGATCCTTGTCGGCGTTCTGGGCGTCCGACTCATGTTCCACTCGTTGAATAGGTGCGCCGTGCGGCTGGAGGACGAACGTAACCGGACCCAGCTCTATCTTGATACCGCCGAGGTGATGTTCGTGGTTCTCGACTCCAACGGTATCGTCGAGCTCGTCAATCCAAAAGTATGTGAGATACTTGGGCGTCCAACGAGTGAGATCGTCGGCACACCCTGGATCGATACCTTCGTTCCCGAGGTCGCCCGCGAAGATGTCCGCGAGGTCTTTGCTTCGCTCATGGCGGGTGAGACGGGACCCGTTGAGTACTATGAGAATGCCGTCATCGGTTCCGACGGGGATGAGCGGCTGATTGCGTGGCGCAATACGTTGCTTCGCGACGACGCGGGCGCGGTCGTCGGCACTCTCGGCTCTGGTGAAGACATCACGGAGCGCGTCAGTATCGAGGATGACTTGCGGCGACTCAACGCCGAACTCGAGACCCTGGTCGAGGCTCGCACCTGCGATCTGGAGAAGATGAACCAGGAGCTCAGTGAGGCGAACGAGACGAAAAGTCGCTTCCTCGCATCGATGAGTCATGAACTGCGCACCCCGCTGAACTCTGTCATCGGTTTCTCGGGCATCATGCTCGACGGTCTGACCGGAGAGATCACCGAGGAGCAGCACCGGCAGCTTGGTATGATACGTGACTCCGGTCAGCACCTGCTCGCTCTCGTCAACGACGTTCTTGATCTCTCGAAGATCGAGGCCGGCGAGGTTGCGCTTAAGGTCTCATGCTTCTCCATATGCGAACTCATAACCAAGACGGTGGATCTGGTGCGGTTCGGCGCCGAGGAAAAAGGGTTGGAACTGGAGGTCGTCTGCCCGTGTAAGGATGAGCAGCTCTGCACGGACATGCGCGCTGTCGAGCAGGTGCTCATCAACCTCTTAGGCAATGCGGTCAAGTTCACAGACGAAGGCACCGTGCGCATTGATGTTTCCATGACCGATGAGGGCCGAGCTGTCTTCCGCGTGTCCGACACGGGTGTGGGGATTCCCGCAGAGGACAGAGAGAGGATCTTCGAGCCGTTCGAGCGGACGAGACTCTCTGGATCGCAGGGCACCGGACTCGGGTTGGCTATCTCCTCGCGCTTGGCGGCGGAGCTAGGTGGGTCACTCTCTGTAGAGAGCCAGCTTGGCGTGGGGTCGACGTTCACGCTGGATATCCCCACCCGCATCGATGATCACGAAAGTGGGGTGTAAGGCGGTACGTTGCCCGTGCGCGTCTTATACGTCGCCGACAGCCAGCATGTTTCGCGCTCTACCCGATGCTCTCGTGATAGCTCTGGAGCGACCGCACGTGACCGGCTACCTCGCGATGCGCCGCGATCCCTTTCGCCGCAGCGAGCGCTGCCGATGTTGTGGTGATGTACGGTACCCGGTGCCTGATGGCGGCCTTGCGGATGTAGGAGTCGTCGAACTCACTTGACTTGCCGGCCGGTGTGTTGACCACGAGATGGATCTCGCCGTTCGTGATGGCATCCTCGATGTTGGGACGACCCTCGTGCAGCTTGAGCACGGGTTCGGTGGCTATGCCCTGTTGCTTAAGGAACGCGGCGGTGCCGCTTGTGGCCATAATCCGGAAGCCGAGCGACGTGAACTCCCGGGCTGCGGGAAGCGCTAGCTCGCGGTCTCGTTCGGCGACCGTTATGAGCACGGTACCCGACTCAGGGAGACGCGTACCTGCGGCATCTTGTGCCTTGAAGAACGCGAGTCCGAAGGAGCTCGCCATACCCAACACCTCGCCGGTCGAGCGCATCTCCGGTCCGAGCAGGGGATCGACCTCAGGGAACATGTTGAACGGGAACACTGACTCCTTCACGCCGAAGTGCGGTATCGTGCGGTGTTCCAGTCCGAGATCGGACAGTTTTGCGCCGAGCATGACGCGTGTGGCGAGTCGTGCCATCTGGATGTCGCAGACCTTCGAGACCAACGGCACGGTGCGCGATGCGCGCGGATTGGCTTCGAGCACGTAGACGATGCCCTCGCAGATGGCGTACTGCATGTTCATGAGCCCGACGACGCCCAGCTCGATGGCGATGCGGCGCGTGTAGTCGTCGATCGTCGTGAGGTGTTCGTCCGAGATGTCGACCGGTGGGATGACGCATGCCGAGTCCCCGGAGTGGATGCCCGCATATTCGACGTGCTGCATGACCGCGGGTACGAAGGCGTCCGTGCCGTCGGAAATGGCGTCGGCCTCGCACTCCAGGGCGTTCTCCAGGAAGCGATCGATGAGAATGGGCCGGTCGGGTGTGACTCCCGTTGCCGTCTCCACATAGGCGCGCAGCATATCTTCATCGTGCACTATCTCCATGCCGCGTCCACCCAACACGTAGCTCGGGCGCACCATGAGGGGGTAGCCGATGCGCTGAGCGATCTGGAGCGCCTCTTCGAGTGAGGAGGTCATTCCGGACTCAGGCATGGGGATATCGAGCTTCTCCATCATCTCGCGGAACCGGTCGCGGTCCTCCGCGAGGTCTATCGTTTCGGGACTTGTGCCCACGATCGGCACACCGGCGTCTTCAAGCTCGCGCGCGATATTGAGCGGCGTCTGCCCGCCGAACTGACAGATGACGCCGTCGGGGCGCTCCTTCTCATAGATGGCGAGCACGTCCTCGACGGTGAGCGGCTCGAAGTAGAGCTTGTCGCTCGTGTCGTAGTCGGTGGATACCGTCTCGGGGTTGCAGTTCACCATGATGGTCTCGAAGCCCAGCTCGCGCAGGGCGAATGCGGCGTGCACGCAACAGTAGTCGAACTCGATACCCTGGCCGATGCGGTTGGGTCCTCCGCCGAGCACCATGATCTTGCGCTTGTCGCTCACCGGAATCGAATCCTCGGCGTTGTACGTGGAGTAGTAGTAGGCTGCGTCTTCAACGCCGCTCACGGGTACCGGTTCGTACGCGTGCCGGATGCCGAGTGCGAGACGCTTCTCGCGCAGAGAGCGCTCCGGCACATCGAGGAGTCGCGCCAGGTACGCGTCGGCAAAACCGTCGCGTTTCGCGCGAGCGAGCAGCTCGCCGGGGAGTTCGCCACCCTTGCAGGCGAGTACTTCTTCCTCCAGCGCGACCAACTCGGCCATCTGTTCGATGAACCAGCGCTTGATGTATGTACGGCGATGCAGGTCGTCGATGTCGGCGCCCTTGCGCAGCGCCTCGTACATGATGAACTGGCGTTCGCTCGATGGCTCGGCGAGCATGCCAAGCAGCTCGTCGAGATCGCGGGCGTTGAAGTTCTTGGCGAAGCCGAGTCCCATGCGGCCGTTCTCGAGCGAGCGGATCGCTTTATGGAGCGACTCTTTGTAGGTCTTGCCGATGGACATGACCTCGCCGACCGCGCGCATCTGTGTGCCGAGATGATCATGCGCGCCTTTGAACTTCTCGAAGGCCCAGCGGGCGAACTTGACGACGACATAGTCGCCGGATGGTGTGTACTTCTCGAGCGTGCCGTCGCGCCAGTACGGGATCTCATCCATCGTGAGCCCGCCAGCGAGACGGCTTGAGACGAGTGCGATCGGGAAGCCGGTCGCTTTCGACGCAAGCGCCGATGAGCGTGACGTGCGCGGGTTGATCTCGATGACGACGATGCGGTCGGTCTCGGGATCATGTGCGAACTGTACGTTCGTTCCGCCGATGACCTCGATCGCTTCCACGATGTCGTAGGAGTGCTTTTGTAGTCTCGCCTGGAGCTCGGGTGAGATCGTGAGCATGGGGGCGGTGCAGTACGAATCGCCGGTATGCACACCCATGGCGTCGACGTTCTCGATGAAGCAGACCGTGATCATCTGGCCTTTGGCGTCGCGGACGACCTCAAGCTCGAGTTCCTCCCAGCCGAGCACGGACTCTTCAACGAGCACCTGGCCCACGAGGCTCGCCTGGAGACCGCGGCTGGCGATGGTTCGCAACTCCTCTACGTTGTAGACGAGCCCGCCTCCGGTGCCCCCCATCGTGTAGGCGGGTCGGATGACGACCGGGTACCCGAGCTCGGCGGCGATGGCTTCAGCGGCCTCTACCGTCTCTGCCGTGGTCGAGCGGGGCATCTGGATTCCGAGACGGTCCATCGTCTGCTTGAACACCAGCCGGTCCTCGCCGCGCTCGATGGCTTCTGGACTCACGCCGATCATGCGTACGCCGTATTTGTCCAGAACGCCGGTGCGATGAAGCTCGGAAGACAGGTTCAGGGCGGTCTGACCGCCGAGATTCGGCAGCAGCGCATCAGGCCTTGAGACTGCGATGATCTCGGTGAGCGTCTCGAGGTCGAGCGGTTCGATGTAGGTCTCGTCGGCCATGACGGGGTCCGTCATGATCGTCGCCGGGTTACTGTTGACCAGGACGATCTTGTAGCCGAGTTGCCGCAGTGCCTTGCATGCTTGCGTGCCGGAGTAGTCGAACTCGCAGGCTTGGCCGATGACGATGGGGCCGGAGCCGATGATCAGGACCTTCTTGATGTCGTCACGTCTGGGCATGCTGCTCCTCCGGTCGCCTACCGTGTGGATCGGGGTAAGGGGCCTTGAGCACCAGCCTCACCCTCCTGGACTTCCCGTGCACAGTGTATAGGAACACAGAGGGAAATATACCAAGCGTTGAAGCGTCCGACTTCGCGAAGGAGTACCCGTGCAGCTGCGACCGCACCGCATCGGCATCATCGTGAGCGACCTGGCGCGCTCTGTCGCTTTCTACGAGGCGCTGGGCTTCCGCACCGCGCTCGTCATCCCCAGTGACGACGGCTCGCGCACCATCACCTTCATGGAGCTTGGCGAGATGCAGATCGAGCTCTTCTGGTATGCCGAGAAACCCCGGCGCATCGAGCGGGGCGAGAAGGCGCTCGGCTTCGTGCACTTCGCGTTGCAGACGGCGGACGTTGAGGGCGATCTCGTCGAGCTCAAGACGAAGGGACTGGTGTCCGAGGACGTGCAGACCCGCACGGTGTCAGCTGGTTTCACTCTTGCGTTCATCTACGACCCCGACGGTGTCGAGATCGAACTCATGCAGCAGGGGTAGCGCGGCGGTGGCGAAGAGTGAGTCCGCAGTGTAGGGTGAGTTCTGGGGGATTTTGCAAAGTGGAGGAGCTGCATACGTGCGTATGCAGACTGCAGAAGTGTCAGGATATGCGCGTATCCTGACAGCAGAATCATTGTTAGCTGCACCGCAGGGCATCGGGGGGCAATGGTGGAGTACGAGTGGGTCTTGTCGTCATCGGCCGTGGACTGGTGCGAGCTGTCGCGTCTGCATCGCCTGGCCGGATTGAGCGACAAGACGCCCACTGATCTCAAGACCTCCTTTGCGAACAGCCGCTACGTCTGCTTCGTATACGACGACGGCCGTCTCATCGGCGTGGGCCGCGCCCTGGCAGACGGCATTGACTGCTCGTACATCTGCGACCTGGCCATCCATCCCGACTACCAGCGCGCTGGTTTGGGCACGGCCATTCTATCCCGCCTCGTGGAGATGTCTCGCGGACACCGCAAGATCATCCTCTACGCCGCGCCAGGCAAGGAGGATTTCTACCGCACGCTGGGCTTCAAGCGCATGAAGACGGCAATGGCGCTCTTCCGGGATCAGCGGGGTGCGCTCGCGCGTGGACTGCTCGATGAGTGATGTGGAGTTCCACTTCGCATCGGCAGCTGATGCCCCGACTCTCGCTCAGATGAACGCGGAGCTCATCCGCGATGAGGGCCACCGGAACTCCATGACCATCCCGGAGTTGGAGCAACGGATGCGCGGGTGGCTCGATGGCGAGTACCGCGCAGTCGTGTTCGAGGATGATGGTCAGTCGCTTGGTTACGCTCTGTACCGTGAGGATTCAGATCACTTCTATCTGCGTCAGCTCTTCGTGAGCGAGTCGCGTCGTCGTCAGGGTATCGCATCGGCCGCATTGGACTGGCTCCGGGCGAACGCATGGGCCGGTGTTCCCCGCGTCCGCGTCGAGGTCCTTGTAGGCAACGCCGCCGGATTGGAGTTCTGGCACTCGGTTGGGTTCGAGGACTACTGCCTGACACTTGAGATGGAATCATCGGGCAGCTAACCCGGGCGTCGAGCAGAAAGCGCGCCCATGTACGGTAGACTCGGGCAGGGAAGTCGGGTGGGGCACGCTTCAGCTCACGCCCAAAGACGTTGACGAACACAAAGCACCCTTTCACTGCGTGATGCCTCAGAATAAAAGGTACTCGAGCGACTGATTCGTTGCCTCACAATAAATGTACTCGAGATCGGACGCCTTCACCTCCTCTTTCCATTTCGGGTTCTTGCGTGCGTTG
>JAUSOQ010000066.1 GCA_030655755.1 Coriobacteriia bacterium | reverse complement strand
GCAGCCCCAGACCAACGGGGTGGCCGAGCGCTTCTTCCGTACCCTGAAGGAGCAGATCATCTACGATCGGATCTATCGCACGGTGGCCGAGGTCCGGGAGGCAGTCGATACGTTCGTCGACCTCTACAACGACCAGTGGCTACCGGAGAAGAACGGTTTCATGAGCCCTTCCGCGACCCGCGAGGCATGGTACGCTCGACAGGATCAGGGGGTCGCCGCGTAAGACAGATTCGTGTCCAGGTATCCGCGTGCGGTACAGTCAGCTGCACCCGAAACGAGGAGGCACTCATGAAGATAGGAATCGTTGGCGCAAGCGGAAAGCTCGGCAGCCTCGTACTCGACCACCTGCTCGAGCTCGTTCCTGCCGAAGACATAGTCGCCATGACTCGCTCCGTCGACAAACTCGCAGCCTACGCCGAACGCGGCGTGGACGTCCGTGAAGCCGACTACGACAAACCCGAGACGCTCGATGCTGCGTTCACCGGTGTCGAGAAGCTGCTCATCATACCCTCGATGGCGATGCCGGCCGAATGTCGGGAGCAGTTCGACAACGCCGTGAGCGCCGCGCGCGCGGCAGGGGTCAAGCACCTACTGACGTTCACGATGTCGGGCACCTCTCCCAATAACCCGTTCGTCATGACGGCGGCACTCGTCTACGCCGAGATGGCGCTGTTCCAAAGTCGGCTTGCGTGGACCATCATGCGCAACGGCCCCTACGCCGACGAGTTCGTCGACTGGCTGCCTTCCATCGTCGAGATCGGCACCGTTCCCTACCCGACCGGGACCGGCAAGGCCGGTTACGTGGCGCGCGACGACATCGCCCGCGCCGCCGCCGCGATACTCGAAGGAGAGGGCCACGAGGGCAAGATCCACAACCTCGTCGGCCCCGAGATGCTCACGACCGAGAACCTCTGCTCGCTCGTGGCCGAAGCCACCGGCGAAGACATCATCTACGTGCCGGCCGAACCCGGCGACTACGTCCAGGTCTGCATGGATGAGGGTGTCTCCGAGGAGTCCGCATCCCTGCTCGCTACGATGTACATCTCAATCGCACAGCGCCTCATGGAGGTTCCGCTCGGCACGATCGAGCGCCTCACGGGTACGCCGCCCAAGAGCGTCCGCGAACTTCTGGCAGCGCGAGTCGCGGCAGGATAGTCAGGAACTCTGGACCCACGTCCACACCGAAGCGGCGAATCGACGCAGGTCATCGACGCGCGTCAGGGCCGAGAACACCCGACGCGGATCAGTCGTAAGGTAGTCGTGCGTGAGGATGTTGCGCATACCGGCCGCATCCGCGAGTCGTACACCTAGGTCCGCGTCCACGACAGTGAGTCGAACGAGCGCGCGAACCGCATCGCGATATGAATCAAGTGGGCGCACTCCGCCCACCACGGCAATGTGTGCAGAGACATCGAGCATCGCCTGCAGCGCGATCATAAGCCGGTGCTCGAGCTCATAGCGAAGCCCTTCGTTCTCGTCAAGCGCATAGTTCGCCGCGTTGGAAGGCGTCCGGGACTCGATTGCCTCGACCTCGGCCAACAGGCGGTCCAGTCGCTCGGCGATGACGATCTGATCCACACTACTCATCGATCTCCTGCCCCTCGAACAGCCCGCGCTCCTTCGCGCGTCGAAGCGCCTCCGTGTCCCAGTACTCGCGGGCAGCGGCGATCTCCGCCTCGGCAGCGCGCCAACTGTCAGCGCCGAACACCCGCACGCCTTCAACGACCGCCCGGTGGCCGAGAAGTGTACCGGGTGCAGGGATCACGACGACATCCACGCGCTCCACGCCAAGCGCCAACGTGAGCCGACCGCGCAGATCGAGCTCAAGAGACCAACGGGTGTCCTCGTCTGTGGCACCGACGGGCAGCACCGCAACATCGACATCCGAGAGTGGCCCGGCCTCATCCCGCGCGACACTACCGAAGACCCAGGCCGCTTCGACATCGTCGCGGGCCGCGAAGAATGCTCGCAAGAGACGCGCGGTCTCGTCGAGCCGAGGCACAGCTTCCGCTCGCTTTGCCGGGACGGCGTACGCCACACCCGATTCGCGCGACAGCATCAAATCCTCGCCCGCGTCGCCGCCTCCCGTGAACGCGTCAAGCGCCGCCGAGATGAGCGCGCTGCGCGAGTAGCGCTCGCGGTGGGCGTACTCGTCCGCGCGTGTGAGCACATCCTCGGAAAGCGTGATGTTAAGCCGCTTGTACATGCATCCATCGTAACACGAGTGTGTATTGATGTGTGCTGACTTCCGCTGCTGTCAGACTAAGCCGACGACGAGGGTCACGCTGTAAGGGTCACGTACTTCTCTCCCACGCCCCGGTCGCCCACAGCGGCCGGGACCGTCGCTTTACGCGTGGATCCAACCCCAAGGGTTGCCTCGGCTAGCCCAAAGCACCAGTATGTCAAGAGGGGAGTCCTTGCTCGTCTAGCGCATGGAGGGAGCTCACTGTGCATGCCATGACGGCCACAGCCGAAGCCACAGACTACGATGCCGAGCTGTATGTGCCTACAGAGCGCGATGTCACCGTAAGGCGCCGCAGTGTGCCGATGACGCTCACGTTCATGGCGTGGGCGACGATCGGCCCGGCTGTGCTGCTCGGACTCCTGGCGACAGTATGCTTCGCCAGCCTGGTGCTTCACATCGAACCGGAGACCCTGCTGTGGACCGCGGTCTTTGGCGGCACGGTAATGATCGCATGCGCCATTCCCGGTCAACTGGCATACGGCGCAACGCTCAGGCGCAAAGTGATCCGCCCGCTGGCCGACATCACATCTCAAGTCCAGTCCTTATCGAGATCGGTCTCCGCCGCAGCTACCTCACTCTCTTCCGCCGCCGAACAGGTCAGTACCTCAAGCGTCGACGTCGGCACTGCGGTGAACGAGATCGCGCTTGGAGCGGAGCATCAGTCGCGCAAGATCGAGGCGACATGCGCGTGGGCGGAATCCATAAGTAGGTCCATCAACAACGTGGCGCTCGGAACCGATGAGACCCGGCAGATCGGTCAGGAGGCAAAAGAGGCGGCGGCGCACGGCCAGCAGGCCACCGTAGATGCCATCAGCACGATCACCGACGCGCAACAGGCGATCGAGATACTCGCCTCGTCCGTTGAAGTGCTCACCAAGCGGTCCAAGAACATCGCCTCCATCGTCGATATCATCAGCTCGATCGCGGATCAAACGAACCTGCTCTCGGTTAACGCGTCTATCGAGGCCGCACGAGCAGGAGACATGGGCCGGGGCTTTGCAGTGGTCGCTGAGAGGGTGGGCAAGCTCGCCGACGGTTCCTCCAACGCCGCCCGGGATATAGGCGCACTTGTCAGCGACATCCTGGACGATACCGCCGCCCTACACGTCCAGATGAGAACCGGTCTCAGCATGGTCATCTCAAGTGCAAAAGCGGTCGCCAAAGCAGGCGAGACTCTGCAAAAGATCACGGACTCGACCACTCGTACCGCTGGACTGACTGACGAGATAGCCGAGGCGATATCCGCCCAGGCAGAGGAGGCTCTCGGCATCGAGCATTCGCTGCACGACATCGCTATGATCGTGCAGCAGAGCGCAGCGGCAGCGGAGGAGACCGCCGCCGCAACCTCGGAACAGGTCGCTTGCACGGAGGAGATCATGGCGTCTGCCCAGGAACTCGCCGACATGGCGCAGGAGCTCGCGAAGTCGGCCTTGCACCTCAACTTGGAGTAGCAGCGCGACGGGCCTCTACCGCCCTCGCTCCCGCATCGCCTTCACGATGAAGCTGGCGACATCCAGGCCCTTGGTCCTGCGCCCGAAGCCGGCGTCCATACCCCAACTGCGAGCCAGCTCGTCGGTGACCTGCGTGCCGCCCGCGATCAGCAGCAGCTTGTCTCGGACACCTTTCTCGGCGGCGAGATCGGCGAGCTTCTCCATCTGGATGCGGTGCATGTCGCCATGCGTGATGATCGTGGAGATGAGTACCGCGCTCGCAGCGTGCTCGATAGCGGCGTCCAGCACCTTCTCGACGGGCACGCTCGTGCCGAGATAGGTGACGGAGAAGCTCCACTTCTCCAGGCCGCCGTGCTTGAGGTCGATGATCTCACGCATGCCCACGGAGTGCTCATCCTCGCCCATGGTCGCAGCCACGACGCGCAGGTTGCGCTCGTGCACGAAGTCGCGGATCTCCTCGTCGGTGAGGACTTCGGGCGGCTCGGGAATGACGAGCGTCTTGGGGTCGATCGCCACGTCCAGGCGACCCTTGAGCTCGATGAGCGTACCCTCGGCCGGATGCATCACCCGCTTATGGATGACCTCGCAGTCCACGAGGTTCATCGCCTTGCCGAGCTCGAGCGCCGCGGCCTCGGCCACACGCTCGGCGGCGGGCAGGAACATCGTGACGGCGACGATGCCGTCTCCTGCCCACTCGACCTCGGGCTTGATGAGATCGCGCTCGCGTTGCTCCGCGGTCTGCGCAAGCCGCATCGCCGCGTTATCTGTCGGGTCGAGTTCGTCAGTAAACGGCACCTTCGTGTCGTCACACAGCGTGCATCCGCCGATGAGGTCGCAGGGCGCCGCTTCGCCGAATGCGCGCCCGCGGTACCCTTCCGGCAGGTGGTTCACGCCGAAGTGGTGGCAGACCGGCGCCATGTAATCATCGGCACGCGGGACGATCGTACCCTCGGCCACACCGCCGTCGCTGCAGCGCGCGATACCATCGTCGTTGGTCTCGGGATACTCCCCCGAGTCGACGAAGTACGCCTTCTCCACGCCCGCGAAGTAGCCGCCGTCGCGCAGCATGGCCTCCAAGAACAGCACCGCGCGCTCCTTGATCTCGCGCACGCGTGTCTTCAGTTCCGGATTCTCGCGATCGATCTTCACCGCCTCGCGCAGGCCGTCCATGCCCACGAGCGACTGCTTCGCGGTGTCGACCGCGGCCACGTTGTTGTAGTGCCACGGCACGTTGCGACCCTCGTCGGGCGTGATCGTAGACTGGATATCGGCCGAGGTCAGCCGCGAGATCATGAGGTTCATGACGTGGCTGACCGTGGCGTCGCGACCGTCGGACTCCATGTAGCGTGTGTTCTCCTGCGCCCGCATCTTGTACTCGCCGAACAGGTCGCGCAGCGCGATCGCGTACGGCAGGTCCATTCGCATACATGGGGCAGGCGCGGCATCCGGCGGCACCGTGGAAAGCGCGATGTTCTCCTTCGGCATGCCAACCGCCACCGAGTAGGCACAGTTGATCGCGTGCTGCACGAGCAGCTCGGGCATGACCTTCCACGCCTTGACCGCCGTGGCGTTCGCGTTGTGCGCACCATCGATCTGCAGGATGCCGGCGGCAGCCATCACGTGCTTGGCGACAGCGGAGTCCACGAAGCTGCGGTACATGTTGATGTTGCGATACAGCACGTTGTACTGCGGGTCCTGGTGCGCGCCGTTGACGCCTTCCTCGGCGAACATGACCGCGATCTCAGGTCCGGCGACGCCGCTCACATAGCTGTGGTAGTTGATGGGGCGACCGACCTCGTCCTCGATGAGATCGAGCGCGCGGCGTGTGAGCCGGCACTGTTTGCGGGTGACCGCGATGCCGCCCACGCCCTCAGGCGTGCCCTCGAGCAGCCCGTCGATGTGGCTCTGCCCGGCGGTACGGATGACCATCATGTGGTCGGCGCCGTGCCACGCGGCCATGCGCATGCGGCGAATGTCGTCTTCCGGCCGCCCGGACGCGATCTCGGTGGTAATGACGCAGTCGGGCTGCGGATCGATGTTGTCGAAGTAGTGCGCTGCCGGCAGAGGGATGCTGTTGGTGACGTTCTCCGACGTCTCCCGATACGAGAACTCGTACAGGTCCTGGTCCGGCGCCTGCGTGCGCCACGTCCAGCCGTGGCGGCGCGGGCGGTAGTGCTCAAGGCCTTCCAGCAGCGCCTCGATGTCGAGTTTCACGTTCGGATCGAGAGGGGCGTCGTGGAGGTCGCGCGGCATGTCGCTCATCGCACGCCACCCCACTTCGCGTCGACCGTCTCCCAGCCGTCGCCCTCGGCAAGTCGACGCGCCGCCTCCGGAGCATCGCAACGCCACGTCTGCATGCAGACGTACACGACGTGTCCAGCCCCATGGCCGAGAAGCCCGCGCTTCTCGCACTCAACAACCACGGCCATGCACGTGCGCGAGTCGATGCCCATGCGCATGAGCACGCTGCGCTCGATCGAGGGCGACGTGTGCGTACGAGCGAGCTCGACGAGCGGGGCCACGACCTGGTTCGAGAGCTCCCAGAAACGGGCTTCGAGTTGCTCGTCGGACAGATCCGCCAGATGCTCGCGGACCTCGTTGAACGTGTCGGGGCGGACCATCTACGCCTCCTTGAGACCGGCGATGATCTCTTCGACTGTCGCCGGTGTCGTGTTGCTGTCCTCGGCCAGGAACAGGATGTCTTCGGGTGTGGGCACGTAACCTTCGGGTGCATGCGCAAGCGCGTTGCGCACGTAGCTGCGATGCATCTTGGACAGGTCGAAGTCCAATGCGTGGATCTGCTCGGGCCGCTCGGGGATGATGATGTTGGTGCCTGGAACGTTGTCCTTCGGATCCCCCGCGCGCACCTCGATACCTTGCTGGCGTGCGAAGTTGAGCTGCGCCCAGTGATGCTTGCCGGCGCCGGTGTACTCGGTCTCCTGCACCACCACGGTCGCGTCGCTCGGCAGGTCGCGAGCAAGCGACATCGCGGCCGCCATGGCGGTGTTGCCACTCGGCCCGCGCTCGAGGCCTTCGAGCTTGGCCATCGCCTCGGTCACGTAGAAGACCTCACCCTGGCTGACGGTGAGATAGCGGTCCATGTAGCGTAGCGCCCGCGCGGCGTTGCGCGGCACGTCGGCGCGGTCGGGCCAGGTGGCGAACGGCACGCCGAAGCCGGTGTGGCCGGTGGTGAAGCTCTTGCGGTTGAAGTCATGATCGGAGGCCATGTGCAGACCACTCAGGTCGACGCTCGCGCTCACGATCTCGGTTTTCGCGCCGGCTCGCTTGAGGCCGCGCGCGGTGCCGGTGGTATTGCCGCCGCCAGCGTGCGTGACGACCACGTGCGTCGGAGGAGCGCCGGTGAGCGCCGTCATCTCCTCGGCCAGCTCCCAACCCAGCGTCTCGATGCCCGATACGCCGAACGCCGAGTACAGCGAGGCCGCAAGGTAACTGGTCTCCTCGAGGAGCTCGAGCATGTAGCTGAAGAGCTCCGGACCCACCGAGAGCTGGATGACCTCGGCGCCGAACGCCTCGCAGATGCGGGACTTCTCGATGATCTCGGGCTGACCGACATGGCGCGAGTCGAACGCCTCCTGCACGATGATGCACTTGAGCGCCGCGCGCGCGGCCTGGCTCGAGACGGCGGCGCCGTAGTTACCGCTGGTTGCGGCGATGACGCCCTCGTAGCCCTTCTCCTTGGCGACATGGATGCTCACGCTGGCGCGCCGGTCTTTGAACGAGCCGGCCATGTTGGCGGCCTCGTCTTTGACGAAGATGCGCGCGCCGTGGCCAGACTCGGCGT
This sequence comes from Coriobacteriia bacterium, assembly GCA_030655755.1. Classification (GTDB taxonomy): domain Bacteria; phylum Actinomycetota; class Coriobacteriia; order Anaerosomatales; family Anaerosomataceae; genus UBA2279. Next base: position 76,988 of record JAUSOQ010000066.1, on the reverse strand, counting down.
AAGAGCGCACGAGATCGGTAAGGTTACGCAGCTCGAGCAGCGGCGTCTTGCCCACGCCGGCCGCAAACTGGATGCCGATGATGTCTTGCAGGGAGTAGCCGTGTGCGCCCATGAGACCCTCGTAGTCGAAGGCGATGGGGCTGCGCTCGAACTCGGCGTAGTCCATGCCGAGCGCACGCTTCATGATCTCGCCTTTGCGCGCAAGGATCGCTTCGGTGCGTCCCGCCACGTCACTCACCCGCCTTCGCGTCAGCGGAGGCGCGGTAGGCGGCAACTCGCTTGCGCAAATCGCGTCCCACGCGCGTGAGCTCCGGCGTGGGCCTGCCGAAGGTGTGGAAGTAGCCGGGGTCGACCTCGGTGAGACGCCCGGCCACCGTGCGACCGGTCATCGTCTCGACCTCAAGCTCGTCACCCACGGCGGCGTCGGCCAGTGCGAAGCCCTTCACCCACACGAGGAGCGGCTGGGCTGCGGTCTCCGGCGGCAGGTTCGTCGAACGGTCAGCGGGCTCGAGCAGCACGCGCTCGATCTCGACCCAGTCGCCACTGGTGCAGCGCTCGGTCTCAGACATGATCGGTCACCTCTAGACGGTCGGGGCCCAGAACCTCGGGAGTGGCATGTCCACAACAGTGAGTATGCCCGCAGGGGCGTCCACCAGCAGTGGGATGTAGTTTCCGGTGCTCGCGTAGGTACCTTTGCCGCCGGGGATCTCGGGACTGTTCACCATATTCACCTCGGGATCGCCGTAGATCTTGATGTAGTCGCCGGTGTCGACGCCCTCCATCTCGGGGTGGATCTGCTGAGGGTGGATGAGCTCGATCTTGAGCTCGTCGCCTATGTACCCACGGCCGATCTGCTTGCAACCCACGACGTCGCCCGGCTTCACGATCACATGCGGGGTGGAACGTTCGACGCTCGTGACGATAGGCTCGCGCGTCTCCTCAACGCGGTCGATCTCCCAGCCGAGCGCGTCAGCGATGAGAGCGATGGACTCGGGGAAACCGATGTGACCGACGATCGTACCGTCGGCCACGCCTCGCTCGAACTCTTCAATGGTGGTGCCCACGCCCTGGCTCGCCATGACCGTAGGACCAAATGGTGCGAGGTCGTTCACGCGCTGGGCCTCGATCTTGTCCACTCGCAAGCAGATGGAGCTCCACGCGACGATCATCGCGTCGAGGATGAAGCCGGGGTTGATGCCGGTGCCCATGATCGACACGCCGTACTCCTGGGCAAGCTCCTCGAACCGATCGGCCCACTCCGAGTCGCTCGCCCAGGGATACGCGAGTTTCTCGGCGATGCACAGCACGTTCGCGCCGGCGCGTACGCACGGCTCTATCTGAGCGGTGACCTCATCGAGGTTGCTCTGTGTACAGATGCAGACGACGTCAGGCTTGGTGGCCAACACGGTGGCGAAGTCGGCCGTCATCTTCACGTCGCAGTCACGGCCGAGCAGTTCACCGACCGTCTTGCCTTCTTTAGCGGGGTTGGTGACGATGGCGCCTACAAGCTCCACGTCTTTGGGCCTGTCCAGCAGAAAGCCCAAAAGCCCCTGCCCCATCATGCCAGTACCCCAGACGGCGACCTTGATCATATGGATTCTCCTTCATAGCGATACAGAAGCGGTGATGTTCTATGCAACAATACCGCGCACGCACACGCAGCAACACCCCATAGTACGGCCAAAGTCCGTGATCGGGCTTGACACCGCGAAGTACTCAGTAGATGTTAGTGAGCGATAACTCACGTCCCACTTGGAGTACCTCTTGAAGCGTCTGCTGGGACCGCTCGTCATCGTGCTGTCTGTGGTCACTCTTGTGGCCGCAGCTGCTTGGAGTGTGGTCGTCGATCGCGCCACGCCGGCAACAGTGCAGATCGCCGGACGGGTCTATGCTGAGGAGTGTGAGGTCTTTGTACCGCTCCTACGCTCGGATGCCCCCACCACGGCGGCGACCCCCGGCCAACCGACGGTAGCCGGACTCCTCACGGAGATGCACGTGATCGTCGGCGACCATGTGCGTGCCGGCGACATCATCGCTACGCTCGACACCACTTCTTTGGATGACGCACTCTCGTTCGCGTATGCGTCTGCCGCTGAAGCCTCCGCAACCGTGGCGCTTCTCGGCGAGAAGGCCGACGATGCCACCGACGGACGAGATGACCTGGACACCAAACGACGTGAGGTGCGAGTCACACTTGCCGACCTCAACGGCATGCGCGCTGACGTGGCAGCGAACCTTGCGGACGCACGTGAACTGGCACGCTCACTACCGACGACACCGAGCGTGCCGGCGACCATGCCGCCCGGGCAAGTGCCTTCTGATCCGGGCGCGATCATCGCACAGCTCGAAGCGAGTCTGGCAAAGCTCGACGCCGGTATCGCACAGGTCGAGGCGGGTCTGGCAAAACTCGAGAACGCCCGTGCCACCATAAGCGATGCGATCGTGGTACTCGGTGATGCGCAGAGGGCCGCCTCATACGCCGCAGATGCCGCACAGGCAGGAGTGGCACTCGCACAGGCAAGACTTAAGATCGCCACAGTGCGGACGCCCGTAGACGGCATCGTCACGCAAGCAGCGACGGTTGGCACGGCCGTATATGCCGGGGCCCCGTTCATTCGCATACGTCCCGATGGCAACGCCATCGTCGAGGCATACGTGGCCGAGCTCGACGCGGCACTGTTGGCCGAGGGGACGCACGTGTGTGTGGGGGCCGACTATCTCTCATCCACCTTGAGTGGAACCGTCATCAGACTTGCCGAATCATACGAATATCCGCCCACCGCGCAAGCCACACGCGACATACACATGGTTCGCGCAGTGCGCGTGTACATCCGGATCGACAGCAGCGTCGGGCTCCCGCCCGGAGCACCAGTGGACATCATCGTAAACACCGGCCGCTAGGCCACCGGAAGACCGAGGAGAGAAGATGAAGAAGCGCATTCCTGCCGTGATCGCACTACTCGCAATCGCCGGCGCAGTATGGTGGGGCTATTCCACCTACCTTGTCGGCGGGAACGATGACACCGCAGTGCTGGGTGGCAGTGGCACGATCGAGGCTGACGAGGTCTCGGTCTCTCCTCTTCTGGCCGGTCGGATCGCCGAAGCGAACGCCACTGAAGGCGCACACGTTGCCGAGGGAGACGTCCTCTTCACGCTCGACAGCGCCATCGTCGATGCACAGGTCGCCCAGGCTGAGGCCGGTGTACGCGCGGCGCAGGCCGCACTCGCGCAGGTCACGGATGATGATGGGACGGCGGCCGAGATCGCGCAGGCGACAGCTCGCGTGGATCAGGCCCAAGCCATGCTCGCAATGGTCGAGGCACAACAGGCCTACACCCGTGTGACGGCGCCGGTGGACGGTACGCTCACGAGTGTTGTGGGAGCTATCGGCGAGAACACCGCACCGGGCAAGACGCTGGCCACGATCGCCGATCTTGCAAACCTCAACGTGAGCGTGTACATCCCGGAGACCCGCATCGGCGAGGTCCACCTCGGACAGAAAGCCATCGTATATGTGGACTCCTCGGACACCGCGTTCAACGCGGTGGTCACCTTCATCTCGAACCAGGCGGAGTTCACGCCAAGCAACGTCGAGACCAGAGAACAACGCGTCAAGCTGGTATACGAGGTGCGTCTGCGCGTGACGAACTCCAGCGGTGTACTCAAACCAGGGATGCCTGCGGACGTGGAGTTCCGGTGACCTCTCTGCTTGACATATTCCACCGTCACGGTGACCGCACCTTGGGCGACGAGTCACTCGCGATCGAGACGCGTTCGCTCGTGCACCGCTTCGGTGACCTGGCCGCAGTCGACGACGTTTCGCTCACGGTGCCGCGTGGCGCACTTTTCGGACTGCTCGGCCCTGATGGCGCCGGCAAGTCCACCTTCATTCGGATGCTCGCAACCGTACTGGCGCCGAGCGACGGTGACGCATTCGTGTTCGGGCATTCGGCCGCACACGACCCGAACGCCATCAAACCGCGCATCGGATACATGTCGCAGACGTTCAGCCTGTACCCCGATCTCACTGTACGCGAGAATCTCGATTTCTTCGCCGCTCTTCGTGGCACGCCACGGCACGAGATGGGTGCCCGTGCTGCTCGCCTCCTGGAATTCAGCGGCTTGACCGAGTTCGCCTCACGACAGGCACAATACCTCTCCGGAGGAATGAAGCAGAAACTCGCACTTGCCGTGACACTCATGCACGAGCCTGACCTACTACTGCTGGATGAACCCACGACCGGCGTCGACCCGGTGGCTCGCCGCGAGTTCTGGCGCATCATCGCAGGGCTTCATCGCCAGGGAATCACCGTACTCGTTGCCACACCGTACATGGATGAAGCCGAACGCTGCACTGAAGTCGTGTTCCTCGACAGTGGGCGGGTGTTGCTCCACGACACGCCACGACACCTCAAACAGCGCGTACGTGAAGAGACCTGCGCTGACCGCGTGAGCATGGAAAACGCGTTCGCCTACGTGATCGCGCAGGCACGCGCAGGGGAGGCGGGCGCATGAGAGCCGCGCTACGCCGCGTTATCGCCATCACGCGCAAGGAGTTCATCCACATCCGGCGTGACCCGCGCACGCTCATGAGCGTGCTCTTGATGCCGGTCATCCAGCTGCTGCTCTTCAGCTACGCGATCTCGTTCGACGTGGGCAATGTACCCACCGTGATCCTCGATCAGGACCGCACGACCGCCTCACGCGAGTACCTGGCTGCATTCGAGCATTCCGAGTTCTTCCGCGTCGTCGACCACATTGAAAGCGACACCGAAGCTGATAACGCCTTCGACACCAGTCAGGCAAAAGTGGCGCTCATCATACGACCCGGGTTCGCCGATGCGATCGCCGAGGGCCACAAGGCCGAGGTCGCGATACTCATCGACGGAAGTGAACCCAACTCTGCACAACTGGGCCGGGCCTATGCGGTCGCGCTCTCCTCTACTGAAGATAGGCACGTCCTTGTGAGTTGGGCCGAGAACCAGGGTCTGGACATGAGCGCAGTCGGCGGTCTATCACCGCAGATCCGCACATGGTACAACCCCGACCGTCGCTCGGCAGACTTCCTCATCCCCGGACTCATGGTGGTCATCATCATGATCGTGACCATCCAACAGACGGCGGTCTCTCTCGTCAAGGAACGCGACCAGGGGACGTTCGAGCAGCTCACGGTCTCGCCGATCCGTCGCGCCGAGCTCATGGTGGGCAAGGTGCTGCCCTGGGTGCTCCTCGCGTTCGTGGAGACAGCAGTGATCGTGGCGGTAGGTGTGCTCCTGTTCGGCGTGCCACTTCGCGGGAGTGTTCTCGCGCTCGCGCTGGGGAGCGTGCTCTTCGTGTTCTCCTCACTCGCGATCGGGCTACTCATCTCGGTCAGAGCATCCTCGGTAGAGGTGGCCAACATGGCGGGGCTCCTCATCAGCTTCTTGCCGGGCTTCATGCTCTCCGGCTTCGCGTTCCCGCTGGAAAGCATCCCTCCTGCCCTGCAGTTCATCTCATACCTCTTCCCGGGACGCTACATGATGGTCATCGCGCGCTCGGTCTTCCTCAAGGGTGCCGATGTCGCGACGGTGCTTCCACAACTCATCGCTCTCGGGCTCTACACACTCGTCTCACTAACCATCGCCTCACTCGCCTACTCGAGGAGGCTCTCGTGAACCCCCGTCGCATCAGACTCCTCATGTGGAAAGAGGTCCTGCAGCTGTTGCGGGATAAGATGATGCTGCCGCTTATCTTCGTGATGCCGGTGATGCAGCTCGTCATGTTCGGCTACGTGGTAGGTGCAGACGTCACCAACCTGCGCACCGTCATCGTGGACCAGGACCATACCGCCACCTCGCGCGCGATCACCGAAGCGTTCTCGTCGTCCGGCTACTTCCGCATCGTGGACAGACTTGACTCCGAGGGCGCCATCCGCCCTGTCATGGACGCAGGCGACGCGGCCGTGGCCGTGCTGCTGCCGCCGGGGATGGAGCGCGACCTTGCCGGCGGCGAGAAGGTGGCGCTGGAGATAGTCGTGGACGGATCGGACAGTAAGACCGCATCGGTGGCCAGCGGTTACGCGGCACAGGTGGTCGCCTCGTTCGAACGCGAGCGACTCACCGCGCTCGGCGCCATGCCCGATGGCCCCGGTATCGATGCGCGCGTCCGCGTGCTCTTCAATCCGGCACTGCGGAGCGTGAATGCGATGATCCCCGGACTCGTGACGATGGTCCTCATGCTTTCGGTCTCATCGATCATGAGCCAGGCGGTGGTGCGCGAACGCGAACGTGGCACACTGGAGCAACTTTTCGTGACACCCATCGGACGCGCTGAGTACGTCATCGGAAAGGTAGTGCCGTACGTGGGAATCGCCATCATCCAGACCCTGTCGGTCATGATGGTCGGGGTGTTCTGGTTCCGCGTGCCGTTCTACGGTTCGGTCTGGGTAATGACCCTCGGACTGCTGCTGTTCATGCTCGCGGGCATCGGTCAGGGACTCATCATCTCGATGATCTCGCACACGCGACATCAAGCGCAGCAGACTACGATGTTCATCCTTATCCCCACGATGGTGCTTTCAGGCTTCATCTTCCCCATCGAGTCGATGCCGGCCAGCATCGTACCGCTCACCTACCTTATTCCAATGCGCTACATACTCGTGATCGCACGGAGCAACGCTATGAAGGGTGCTGGCTTTGAGGCGCTCTGGCCACAGTTCGTAGCGATGGCGGCCTTCGCTGTCGTCATGTTCGGCTTTGGGGTCTCGCGATTCCGGAAACAACTGGCGGACTAGGAGACAACGATGGCGCTCATCACCCGCAAGCACATCCTTAAGCCGCCAGCCCCGGCCGCACCAGGCGTGGCTATCTCAGTCCAGAGCCTCACCAAGCGCTTCGGTGATTTCACCGCCGTGGGCGGCGTGTCCTTCGAGGTCGGCACGGGCGAGATCTTCGGGTTCCTCGGTCCGAACGGCAGTGGAAAGACCACGACGATCCGCATGTTATGCGGCACCATCGCACCGAGCTCGGGTGGCGCCCGGGTGCTTGGTCTCGATGTAGCTGCCGAAGCCGAAGCGGTCCGCGCGCGCATCGGCTACATGTCGCAGAAGTTCTCGCTGTTCGAGGACCTCACCGTGGACGAGAACTTGCGCTTCTACGGAGGAGTGTACGGCCTGGACGGGTCGCGGTTCACGGCCAGACGCGCACACATCCTCAAGATGGCGGACCTCATCGGACGGGAGAACGAGCTCACCGAGAACCTCTCGGTCGGCTGGAAGCAGCGCCTCGCTCTTGGGTGCGCGACCATCCACGAACCGGAACTGGTCTTCCTCGACGAGCCGACCTCGGGTGTCGACCCACTCGCGCGGAAGGACTTCTGGGAGTTGCTCTACGAACTAGCCGCAAGCGGCGTGACTCTCTTCGTCACTACGCACTACATGGACGAAGCCGCCAACTGCTCGAGACTTGCGTTCATCTACCGCGGCGACATCGTCGCCATCGGCACGCCCGATGAGCTCCGCTCGAGAGAGATGCGCGACCGCATCTTCGAGGTGGAGGTCGCCGACACAGAAGCGGTCCTCGCCGCGCTCGAGAATGACGCCGACGTACGCGAAGTGTACATGAGTGGCGCGCTGCTGCACGTGAACATGGGCGAGGCAGATGGCGCGGCTGCGCTGCTGGACGTGGCGCTCGCCCGCGCTGGCGCTGCCGGGGCGCATGCCAGCCGTGTCGAGCCGTCGATCGAAGACGTGTTCGTGCACCTTGTGACACGTGAGCAACGCGAGAGGAGTGTGATCTGAGTGGTGCGACCCCTCCCGGAACTGCGATTCTTCACTGACGTGATGCCCGGTCGCAAAGGCGAGATATTGGATGCAGCGGTAGCGATCTTCGCCGACAAGGGATACGACGCCGGAAGCATGCGTGAGATCGCTGAACGCGTGGGTGTCACCGAGCCGGCACTCTATCGACACTTCACGAGCAAGGAGGACCTCTTCCTCGCACTCATCGCCGGCGTGGGCACGCGTGTCCAGACCGAGGTAGGACCCCTGTTGGACAGCGCGACACCCGGGAACATAGCCGAGACGCTCGAGGCAGTCTTCACGAATCGCACCAGAGCCGCTCGCACATACCTGCCGGTCATACGAACCGTCATAGTGGCCTCCCTGCACAACCAGGCGTTCCGTACCGCCTACCGCCAGAATGTGAGCGACCCGATCTTCGCACGACTCGAGCGCCTTGTCCCTGCGGTTGACGCGTATTACGGGATCGACGCAAGCGCGGAGGAGACTGCCGAACGAGTGCGGGCGCTCATCAGTGTGTTCGTTGGGCAGTTCATCACAGCGTTCGTGTTCGATGACGAACCGATGCCGCTCACCGAGACTTTCATGCGCGTGATGGGCTGGGCGACGCGCTAGTCACCCGATACCCCCGTGTATCACCGAGCGGGCCGCAACCAGACCGCTCGCGCTCGACTGCACCAGCCCACGCGTGACACCAGCGCCATCGCCGATCGCGTACAAACCAGCGACCTGCGTCTGCAACGTCGCGTCAAGCTCCAGGCGAGACGAGTAGAACTTCACCTCGATGCCGTAGAGCAGCGTGCCGTCTCCGGCCACTCCCGGAGCCAACGTGTCCATGGCGTCGAGGAACTCGAGGATGTCGACCAGGTGCCGGTAGGGCAGCACGAAGCTCAGGTCGCCCGGTGTGGCCTGCGGCATCGTCGGCGTGACCACCGACTGCTCGATCCGTTTGGCGGTAGAGCGTCGGCCGGCACGCAGGTCACCGAGGCGCTGCACGATGATGCCTTCGCCGAGCAGATTGGCTAGACGCGCGATCGACGAGCCGTAGGTGATCGGCTCATGGAATGGATGCGTGAAGCTCTGGCTCACCAGGACGGCGAAGTTGGTGTTGGCCGTACGTTTCTCGGCGAATGAATGTCCGTTCACCGTGACGATGTCGCCGTAGCTCTCCGTGGTGACTTCGCCGTACGGGTTCATGCAAAACGTCCGCACCTGGTCGCCGAACCGCTTCGAGTAGTAGATGAGCTTCGCTTCGTAGAGAGGCTCTGTCAGCCGCTCCATGACCGGCGCGGGCACCTCCACGCGTACGCCGATGTCGACGGCGTTGCTGACAAGTCCGATGCCGAGTTCGCGCGCCTGTTCCGCCAGCCAGTCTGCGCCGTCGCGGCCGGGTGCCGCGATGACCGCATCGGCCAGCACTACCTGTCCACCTTCGAGTTCAACGCCCGTGACGTGGCCGCCCTCGGAGAGGATACGCACAGCACGCGTGCCCGTACGCACGTCGACACCCTGCTCCACGAGATAGTCGTGCATCGCCTGCAGAACCTGCGGTGAACGCTCCGTACCTATGTGCCGGATACGCATCGGGATGAGGCGCATCTCGGCAAGCGTGGCCTCTCGCGAGAGGCGCTCCACAGTCTCCGCGTCCGGTGCATGCACCTCGGTGGTAGCGCCGAACTCGAGCCACACCCGGTCCGCATCGTCGACCAGCCGCTCAAGCGCTTCGGTGCCGACGTATTCGCCGAGCCACCCGCCGACCTCGGTGGTGAGGGTGAGCTTGCCGTCGGAGAATGCGCCCGCACCGCCCCAGCCGGTCATGATCGCACACGTCTCGCAGCCGATGCAGCGCGTCTGCCGGGCAGGACAGTGTCGCTTCGGGATGGGCTTGCCGCGCTCGGCCAGCAGAATATGCAGGTCCTTGCGCGCCCGGATGAGCTCGATCGCGGCAAAGATACCCGCCGGTCCCGCACCGACGATGACGACGTCGTAGCGTTCCTTGCTCATGAAGCCTCCTCGAACGACCGAACTCGCCCGCCAGCCATGAGTGTACCCGAAGGTAGGGCTGTTTCTCTCGGCATGGTCGCGGGGAGGTAACAGATGGCGCAGGCCTACTGCCGCGCTTCGCACCTGCGAGAGGAGAACGGCGATGGCACCCAAGGGAGTCCTGGTCATCCAGGTGGGGGAGCGCGCGATGGTTGGATGGAACCCCGGACGAGTTCGAGAAGATGATGCGCGTATGAGCGCTGCGCCGCTCGCTCCGATGCCCGACGGTGATCCACTCGTGCCACATGTCGCTGCTCCGCTTGCGCGCAAGCGTGCGATCGCGATCATCGGAGCTTCAGCCGATCGTGCCAAGTTCGGGAACAAGGCAGTGCGAGCGTACGCCGCCGAGGGCTGGGAGATCTGGCCCGTCAATCCGAAGGGCGGCGAGATCGAGGGATGGCAGGTCTACACCTTGGTCGACAGGCTGCCGGGCCTGCCGGATCGTGCCTCGCTCTACCTCAAGGAACAAGCGGCCCTGAGTGCGCTTGATGCGCTGGCGGTGCTGGAACACCAGTATGGCCGAGCGATCTTCGACGTCTATCTGAACCCGGGAGTGGGTCGCAAAACGGTGCGCGAACACGCCGATGCGCTCGGGCTCAACCGGGTCTCTCGCTGCTCGATCAGGGCGATAGGCCGGGTACCGAAGGAGTTTCCCGCCGAGTAGGCCCTACGTCGCGTCGCGCGCCATCGGTACGAACTTCGTGTACTGCGGCAGGAACGCAAGGTGACAGTTGTCGGTAGGACCGTTGCGGTGTTTGGCGACGATGATCTCCGCCTCACCCTTACTCGGCCGACCGTCCGCTTCCTCGCCTCGCGAGTCGGTGTTCCGATCGATGAACATGACCACATCGGCATCTTGCTCGATAGCGCCTGACTCGCGCAGATCGGAGAGTTGTGGCCGCTTGCCCGCACGCTGCTCGACCGCACGTGAGAGCTGCGAAAGAGCGATGATCGGCACATCGAGTTCCTTGGCAAGGATCTTCAGGCCACGGCTGATCTCGGCGATCTCGACCTGGCGGTTCTCGGACCGACGGTTCTGCGGCTGCATCAGCTGCAGATAGTCCACGATGATGAGCCCGTTGCCCTTGTCTCGCAGCAGTCTGCGCGCCTTGGCGCGTACCTCCAGGATGGAGATGGCCGGCGTGTCGTCTACCCATAGCGACGTACTCGCGAGACGACCCATAGCCTGCATGATCTGCGGCCAGTCGCTGTCTTTGAGATAGCCGGTGCGCAGGCGTTGACTGTCGATGCGTGCCTCGGAACACAAGATGCGCTGAACGAGCTGCTCGGCTGACATCTCGAGACTGAAGACCGCGACAGAATGCCCTGCCTTCGCAGCATTGACGGCGACGTTCAAAGCGAATGCCGTCTTCCCGACGGAAGGGCGCGCGGCAACGATGATCAGATCGCCGCGATGAAGACCCGCCAGTATCTTGTCCAGGTCCGGGAAGCCGGTGGGGACGCCGGTGATGTGTGCCTTGCGATCGTAGAGCTGCTCGATCTGGTCGAAGCCCGTCTTCATGAGCTCTTCCAGACCACGGAAGTTGCTCGAGACCCGCTTGTTGGTGACCTCGAAGACCGCACGCTCGGAGTCCTCGACCACCCGGTCGATGTCATCCGGGTTCTCGTAGGATATGGTCGCGATCTTGTTCGCAGCACCGATAAGCTGACGCAGCATCGAAGTGCGCTTCACGATCTCGGCGTAATAGGCGGCGTTCGCGGCAGTGGGGACCATGCTCGTGATGTCGAGCAGATACGGCTTGCCGCCCGCCGCATCAAGCCGGGCGGTAGCCTCAAGACGGTCGGCCACCGTTATCTGGTCGATCGGCTCGCCTCGGCCGTTGAGTTCGCTTATCGCTTCGAAGATGCGTGCATGTGCGGAGCGATAGAAGTCATCGGCGCTCACCATACCCAGGCAGCTCTCGACCGCCTCGGTAGACAGGAACATCGAGCCGAGCAGAGACTGCTCGGCTTCAAGATTGTGCGGCGGCACGCGCTCTGCCAGCCTACGCTCCGCGCTCTCTGCCATTCATGCTCCCCGTGGACCGCCGAGGGCGCCGCCCGCTTGGGCGGTCGCCTCCGGCAGACCGTCCGGCGCGTTATTCCCGCTCGTCGACATCCTCGGCGGCCTCTTCGGCCTCTTCGGCAACGGGCGATTCTTCAACCTCGACGATCTCGACGACCTCGACCACAGGTTCTTCGACGGGCGCCTCAACAGTGCCATCAGCCACGACCTTGACGGTCAGGTTGGCTTTCACGTCGTAGTACACGTTCAGCTGGACCTCGTGTTCACCCAGGGTCTTGATGTGAGCGTGCACATCGAGCTTCCTGCGGTCTACCTCGACGCCAAGCTGCTCGGAGACCGCGTCCGCGATCATCGCAGAAGTAATCGAACCGTAGAGCTTTCCTCCGTCGCCCGCCTTGGCGGTGACGATGACCTTCTTGCCTTCGACAGCAGCGGCGATGCTCTCAGCATCACCGCGGCGAACCGACTCGCGCTTCTTGATGTTACCCATGCGCGCTTCAAGCTGCTTGATATTGCCGGACGTCGCCTCAATGGCGATCTTGCGCGGCATCAGGAAGTTCACGGCGAAGCCTCGGGCAACGTCGATAACGTCACCTTCTTGACCTCGTCCTTTCACGTCCTGTGTCAGGATGACCTTCATCGTTACTCCTTGTTCGTTTCCTCTCGGCCGGCTTCCGGACGTGAGGTGGTTCCCACTCTAAGCCCGCGACCGGGTCATCACAAGCGACCCAGCGAGCCACGGGAAAGCCCCGCGTCCATCATCCGGTCGGCAGCGAACGGCATTGTCGCCGCTCGAGCCGGTAGACGACCTAACGGCCGCGCTTTCCGTCAACCTTACCGCTGATGACCGGCACAGCGTAGGGCACGAGTGCCATCTCACGGGCACGCTTCACACATGTGGAGATCTGGTGCTGATGCTGTGCGCAGTTGCCGGAGACACGGCGCGGCTTGATCTTGCCGCGGTCCGTCATGAACTTGCGCAGTGTGTTGACGTCCTTATAGTCGATGTACTCAGCGTGATCCTTGCAGAACACGCAGTACTTACGCTTCGGGCGTCGTGCATAATCGCTCACTTCTTACCTCCCTTCGGGTCCTATCGAGGACCTCAGGCCTGCCGACCGGCGGGAGGGTACCGCCGTCGACTGATTGTTCTAAGCAGGCAGAACTAGAACGGGATCTCTTCGCCACTCAGGTCGTCTCCTCCGTCGGGACTCACAACGGGCGCGCTATTGCCGCCGCCGGAGCCGCCATCACGGGAGGAAAGAAACTCGATCTCATCGGCAACGACCTCGAGCTTGCTGCGCTTCTCGCCCTGCGGGTTCTCCCACTGGCTCCAGCGAAGTTTGCCCTCGATCGCGACTTTTGACCCCTTGCTCAAGAAGCGCGACAGCGCCTCACCGCGCGCACCGAAGATGGTGACATCCACGAAGTTCGGGATGTCCTCCCACTCGCCGGTCTGCTGGTTCTTGCGACGGTCATTGACCGCCACACCGAGCTTGAGCACGCTCATACCTCCGCTGGTGGAGCGCAGCTCAGGGTCTCTCGTCAGATTGCCGGTGATCACTACCCGGTTGATGCCCATGGTTCCTACCTCGTCTCTGCGGCCATGTAAGGCCGTCGTCACTCGCCCGTCCTGATCGGTCGGGTTCCAGCGCTACTCTTTGATGTCGTCGCGCCGCACGATCATGAATCGGACGACCTGATCGGTAATATGCAGGACGCGGTCGAGCTCGGCAACGACAGCCGTAGTCGAGTGAAACTGCATGACGTGATAGTCGCCATCCGTTTGGCCATCGATCTCAAAAGCCAGGCGGCGCTTGCCCCATGCATCCTCTGAATCGACGATACCGTCAGCGATGATGACGCCTCGAGTCTTCTCGAGTACGGCCTCTCGCGCCTCGTCGCCGAGGGTGGGATTGATGATGAGCATAAGTTCATAAGCCTTCATTTGTTCACCTCCCTTGGGCTACAGCGGCCCCGGGACACTGAAGGCGTCTGCCCGGAGCAGGAAATGAAGCCCCCGCAGTGTATCAGAGACCGACCGCACCTACAACGCTTATCCCACGCCTCTGACACGCTGCGGTTTCCTGACATGATTGGATCACTAGTCGACCTCCGACACGGCCACGGTCCTACGTCCGACCAGGGTGGCGGTGGCGGCAAATCCTATGACACCCGCTGCTGCCGCAAGGCCGCGGGTCGCAGCATCTCCCTCGGGAAGCGCAGAGAGCCACCGCATCACCGGTGAGCTGGAGGCTCTTGTCTGCGGCGTCCTATGTCTCTCCATGTCCTCCATACTCGTCTCGGCGACCGGATCGGTCTGGGTCGGGTAGTGCGGATCAGCCGAGAGCTGCACACTGGGCGTCTCGGCGACAGGCGCTACGGCCGGAGCCACCGGAGTCTGCGCGACCTTCACGACCGGCGTCTGGATCGACGTTCCCGCGCTGAGCGCTGTCTCGCCGGAGCTGCTCTCGGGCACCGGTGACGAATCCCACTGCGGCCCCGACTGCGAGCCGACCGGTTCTTCCGGTCCGAGAATCGGTTGGGAGAGCAGGAAGGACGGGTCGAGATACGCCTCTCCCTTGCGCACGCTGAGATGCACATGCGGTTCGCCCACAGACGCATCCCCGGACGGGGAGGTCGCACCGAGGGCATCACCGACGGATACCCTCTCGCCCTGACTCACCCAGGACTCGGATAGGGGATGCACCGTCACGAGCAGCCCATCCGCGGTACGAACGGTCACTGCGAACACGCTCCCGCCATCATCTGACGGGATACGTCCGGCGAAGCTTACTTCGCCTTCGGCAAAGCTGAGTACCGGTTCACCGACCGGTGCCGCGATGTCCACACCATGGTGCGTTCGCTGCGTTCCACCGATGTCATAGCCCGCCCCGTAGCAGAGCAGGATCTCACCCTGCACACCGAGCGCTACCCCGGGTGTTGACAGTGCGATGGCCGTGCCGAGCGCAAAGATGCCGAGACAACAACGCCGCCCCATGATGACTCCTCCCAACGTCCGCCGGGGAGAGTGAGGGCAGCGGAATCGAACCTGTGTTCGCTAGTGTAGCGACATTCGTCCACACACTCCAGAACAAGTCGATGAGCGGCTGGAACGCGACGATACTCGGCGATGAATGCGGCAGAGACCGCTCTCAGCGGCCTCCGGGCGAATCCTATGGAGCGGGCGACGGGACTCGAACCCGCGACCTAAAGCTTGGGAAGCTTTCGCTCTACCAACTGAGCTACGCCCGCTTATACAGCGCGTCGCGTATTGTAACACCGGTCGACGTGGCGGCAAATCGCCTAGCTTCGGCGCGACTCGCGGATCCTGTAGAGATTGCGATTGGCCACGAATGCGCCGGCAGCGGCCAGAGAGACGACGACCGCCCACACGAGCTTGTTCGACGACACGGGATCGCTGACCTCTCGCCCGCGACGTATCACCTCGACATGTACCGCATGGATATCCATATCTCCGCCGTGCTCGGGACACGCCGCATTGAACACGCCGCGCACTTCCACGATGTCACCCCCGTGGCGGTAGTCACCGAACACGCTGACCTTTGCCGCCTCGCTCGCCGGTACCCATATCGGCATGCCCGAGTTCAGCCCGGCGAGAGGCGCACCCTCCTCGATGTTTCGCTCCATGTACGCGTCATCATTGAGGTGCAGCCATGCCCAGTTACCGCGCACCATCGCCTCGCCGATCGCCTCTCCTCTGAAGATGACGACCGAACCATCGAACATGTCGGGGAGATCGACGAGTTCGGCGCTCGTGAGCGCGTTCTCGGAGATGGGGACGTGTGGCGCCACGAAGTGTTCTTCGGCCAGCGCCACCGAAGGCGCAAGGAGCAGCGTCACCAGGAGCGCGTATGCGACCAGCGTCCGGCGCATCATTTTCCCCTTACGATGGCGTAGAAATGACCGGCGAGTGCGAGCACAGACATGAACTCGAGCCGACCCATCCACATTGCGACGATGTACGCCCACTTGAGCAGGTTCGGCATGTCGGGTGCAGTTATGCCGCATGAAAGACCGGTGTTCGATGCTGCCGAGACACCCTCGAACGCAGCCTGCGTGAAGCCATAGCCGAGCAGCACGCCGAGTACGGTCAGCACCGCGTACGCCGTCACGTAGGCAAGCGTGATCATGAGCGCTGTGCGTACGACTCGGTCTTCTAAGACCATGTCACGGATGTGATGATACCGTTCCACGACAACCGCGCTATCGGGCGAGATCATGCTACGCACATCTTGCAGATACGCTTTGGTAAGCACGCCGATGCGGATACCTTTGATGCCACCTGCAGTGGAACATGCCGAGCCACCGATAGCCATGGCAAGCATGGTGGCAAGCATGGCGACCGGCCCCCACTGTGTGACGAAGGCACGTGAGTAGATGGTCGAGAAGCCCGTTGTGGTATGAGCCGAGATCACCTGGTAGAACGTCTTACGGAACAGGTTCACCGCGTCCGGGTACACGCCAAGATGCGACAGCCCGAACGTCGCGATCGACACGGTGATCAAAGCGGTCACGG
This sequence comes from Coriobacteriia bacterium, assembly GCA_030655755.1. Classification (GTDB taxonomy): domain Bacteria; phylum Actinomycetota; class Coriobacteriia; order Anaerosomatales; family Anaerosomataceae; genus UBA2279. The sequence goes on along the minus strand of JAUSOQ010000066.1, from coordinate 60,602 downwards.
TGAAGCTCATGATCTCTATGTTGCGCCTGAGTTCTTTTCGGTCACCCAGCCACAGCGCCCAGTGCAGCGCGAAGTTGAATGAGCCCGCAACGAAGATGACGATGCAGATGATCTCGTAGATGGGCGAATGGAACCACATGGTGTTGTATGACTGCGGCGCGAAACCACCCGTACTCCACGCACCCATGAAGACCCACAGCCCCTGAAGGAAAGCCCGCACCGGACCCTGACCCAGGGCGAGACCGGTCACCGTCAGGGCAGCGGTGCCAATGCCAAGCCACGTGAGACTGACGAGCCAGATGGCCCTCGCCGTTTCGATCACGTTCGGCAGCAGACGCTCGTCTTTGCCCTCGCCCACGTACATCCTGTAGGCGCCGGCTGTTCCCTTGACGAGAAACGTCAGCGCGATGACCACGATGCCTTGGCCGCCTGCATACGTAAGGAGATGCCGCCACATGTTGAGCCCATACGAGATGTGGTCGAGATCCTGGATGAGATAGAGTCCCGTGGTCGTATAGCCGCTCATCAGGTCGAACATCGCGTTCAGATAGCTGCCCTCGTGCCCCGAGAGCCAGTGTGGGATCGCCCCGAGCAGTGTCGCAGCGATCCATGATCCAGATGCGACCACCAGGCCATGTGCCAACCTGAGGTCCTTCTCGGTACGACACAGCACCTGCAGACCGTAGCCTGAGGTGAAACACGCCCCCATACCGATCACGAAATCGAGGGCCGTGTCCCACTCACCGAAGACAAGCGATGTCAGCAACGGGATCGCCATCAGCAAGCCGATGCCGACCACGATCTTACCCACGTACTTGCCAACGATCAGGTGGTCGTCTTTGCGCGGGCGCAGGATCATCGCATGACGATCTGTACGATGACGGCGACCAGCAGCGCGAGACCGGCGATGATCAACACGTAGGCGGTCTCGAGGAGGATCGCAGTCGCATAGCGACAGACCTTCCCCGGGTCCATCTTCACCTTCACGACACTACTCCCCCGTCAACGCTTTCTTCAGCGTCTTCTCGTGCTCCACGCTTGTGAATGCGATGACCGTATCTCCCGGTTGCATCTCGGTATCGCCGTGAACAGTGACGACCTCTTCGCCGCGCAAGAGAGCGACGAGGATACAGTCGCCTGGCAGCGAGAGCTCGGCGACCTTCTTCCCACAGACCACGCAGCGATCGACCGGAAGCGTGACTTCCACGATCGCCATGTCGCCTTTACGGAGTGCGCTCAGCGTGTGGATATCACCCACTGTCGCCTCTTCTTCGATCATGCGCGAGATGATCGTGGTCGAGGAGATGGCCTCGATGCCCAAGGCATTGAAGATGTGCTCGTTCTTCGGGTTGTTCACGCGCGCGACCGCGCGGGGCACGCCGAAGGCGACCTTGGCGAGCTGGCATGAGACGAGGTTGTCGTCGTCGTCACCGGTCGCGGCGACGAACACATCCGCACGGCCCACCCCGGCGTCCTCCTGATAAGCAACGTCACAGCCGTCGCCATGCACGATGAGAGGAGCGCCCAGAAGCTCGCTGGCCAGTTTGTGGGCGACGTCTTCCCGTTTCTCGATGAGGGCGACCTGATGCTTGCGCTCGAGGAGCGTCTTGGCAAGATATGATGCGACTTTTCCGCCGCCATTGACCACGATGTACACGGTCTAGTCCTCCATGTACTTCTCGATCTTGGGGTAGGCCTCACCTTTGACCGAAGCAAAGATGATATCGCCTTCCCGCATGATCGTGTTGGCGTCAGGGATGAACGACATCGGGCCACGCGTGACCGTGAAGACGCGGAAACGGTTGTCGACCTCGATGTCGCGGAGCTTGCGCCCTTCGATATCGGCGCCGGCCTTGAACTCGATGACCTCGAGGTCATCGATCGCCTGGAGATGATGCCCATGCCCCGAGCGTATCTTGTCCATGAGCGTCTCAGCCACGAGCGTCGTGCCGCACACGTAGTCGAGGTTGAGCTGCTGATATGTTCGCTCACGCAGCGGGTTGTAGAGACGGGCGACAGCATGTTTGACGCCGAAGAGCTTGCGGGCGACCTCGGCGGCCATGAGGTTGGTGTTGTCGAGGTTGGTGACTGCGGCGAACGCATCGGCCTCACGGATGCCGGCCTGCTCGAGGATCTCCTCGTCAAAGCCCAAGCCTTTGATGGTGACGCCGTTGAACGTGCTGCCGAGGCGACGAAACGCTTTCTCATCACGGTCGATGACCACGACGTTGTGGCCTTCGATCGACAGCATGGTCGCAAGCTGTGAGCCCACGCGACCGCAACCAACAACGATGATATTCATACTAAGAGGATACCCTCCGTATTGGCACTGTCCGGCCGAAAACCCCTTGGCGACATTCTACGAAACCTATTCCTGGTACCCGCTCGCGTCAATACCCCAACGCAAACGGGCGCCGTCCGGGATGGACGATGCCCGCCTGCGTCTTGCTCCGTCCGAAGACGGATTACTTGCCGATCTTGAAGATCTTGGTCCCGCATACAGGGCAGATGCCCTGTGTGGCGGGCCGCCCATTCTTCATCGTGATCGCCTGGGCGTCCTTCATCTCGCGCTTGCTCTTGCACTTGACACAGTAACCTTCTTTACCTGCCATGTGTCGGCTCACCTCCTCGCCTGGTTGAATCAGACTGACTCCCGCATTGCGGGAGTTTACCCCCTAGTCGAGACTTCCTGGAGCAAGTGTACACTTCTTGCTCATTTGTGAACATTGGTTCCAGTACATGAAGCCCTGCTCACAAGCACGAGCGCGAGTCCCATTGCCGCCGCAACAACACCAGTGATCGCTCCGGCGAGGATCCAGAAGTCTGTTGGGAACACGAGGATGAGCAACGAGTCGGCAGGAAACGTCCAGGTACCTGGCTGAAAGAACAAGCCATGGAAGGCAACGAAGAGACTGTCAAAATCGAAAAGCCCGGTCAACAGCAACATACCTATACCGCCGAGCAGCGATAGTCCTCCCCATTTCAAACCCGCAACGTATTCAGCACGACGTCCTAGAAAAGTCGAGTAAAGCCCGGCAGCGAGCAGCAGTGCTGCAGCGACGAGCGTCACCCACCTACTCGCTATCACTACGTTGCGCACATCCACGAGGTGCGACACCGCGGTGTCGTCGAAAGCCGGTCTGCCGTCCACGACCATGGGCAGCGCCGGCGCATCGCCGTCGGTGACGAAGACCCGGACCTCCTCGGCCAACTCGACCATGCGTTCCTGCGTGAGACCGGCTCGCACGCTGTCGACCTGTCCCGGCGCAGCAAGCCTCGTGAACCAGGGGGTGGTCATGATCCACGCAGAGAGACCGAGTGCAGTGACGGCGGAAAGGACTGCGACCACTACTGTCGAGGCAAAACGCGGGCGATCCAGGGGTCACACCCGCCCTTCAAGACCTTCGGCGTCGATCTCCCAGGCGACCGCCACCTGATTGCCTCCGGCTTCAGACGCAGCATAGAGGGCGTTGTCGGCCGCATCCAGAAGGCAAGAAGCGCTCTCTCCGTTGTCGGGAGCGACGGCGACGCCAAGGCTCAACGTCACACCCAGCCCCCGCAGACGAAAGTTCTCGACACGTTCACGCACTCGTTCCGCTAGCGCTCGAACGTGGTCTTGGGCCTGATCCGCATCATCGTTGTGGCGGAATGCCTCGGGCACGATGATCGCGAGTTCCTCGCCACCGACGCGACACGCGACGTTCACCTCGTAGCCGTCTTCGGTACGACCTTCGTGAAGCACGTCCTTGATCTCATCGGCGATCGCTGAAAGGATCTCATCGCCCACCTCCATACCGAACACGCGATTGAACTCGCCGAACTGATAGATGTCGGCAAGGATGAGTCCGAGAGAACCGCGATCGCGACGCGCACGATCGGCCTCTGCGTTAAGCACGCGATGGAAGTACTGGCGGTTGTAGAGCCCCGTCGTCTCATCCACGAACGAGGACTCCCGGAGCTCCTGCTCGCGCGCATGGATGCGCTTCATCATCAGCATGCCGATCATGCCGGTACCCGCGTAGAGGGTGACCTTCCACAGGTAGCGCACGAGCACATAGGTGGAGTTCGAGAACAAAGCGTTGTCAACGAACGGCATCGCCACGTGCGGGATCCAGCCCCAGTACTCGGCACCAAGAACGAGCCCGTAAAAGAATGCTGAGGCGCAAACGAGCAGCCACACATGATGGCGCTTCGGAAGGATGAACGCGCCCTCGAGGATGAACAGCAGATACATCGAGCTGAACCACGAGTAGACACCGCCGCTGTAGTAGACGAGCACAGTGGTGACGATGATGTCGAAGATGAGTTGCCCCTGGTTGAGGAAGGCGACGTTGCCAGCCTTGCGCAGGGTGATCTTGTAGAAGCCGTTGTACATGAGCACGAAGAGCAGCGCGATAACCGGGATCGTCATGTTCCGTACGAGCTGATCAAACGCCACGCTCGACCCATAGACAAGCGCCGCAACGACCGAGAACATCGCGAGTGTAGCGACGATGACCCAGCGAACGCGGATGACGAGTCCCACGCGCTCCAGATTGGCACGCAACGCCTCGATGTCATATTGCGTGGGTTGATCACGCCACGAGACAATAGCGGTTCGGGCGAGCGTCTTGGCGATCCGGCTCTGGTTCAACAAGGACCTCCGAATCAGTACGAGCGCGCCACAGCGCGCCCCCTGAGTGCCGAGTGTACCACGCGCACTGCGGACCTCTACCCCGCGCGACGGCCTACAGTTCCCGGATGAGCTTGGTCACGAAGTCAGCCGCGAGCTCGATGTTGGACTCGGTGACATTGTCCACGGTGTCAGTGTGCCAATGCCAGTGCGGCAGACGACCGTTGATATCGAACGCCATGATGCTCATCGCTTTGAAGCGGCGAGCGAGTGCGGGCGTGGCGTCCGTGGACGGCCCCCGATACTCCCTGCCGCGCACCAACATCTCGTTCTCGTGGGCTACCCTCCTGGCCGAAGAGGCAAGTCTGCGATCGCAGTGATAGCGACGAGCCATACCCTCGGAAGTGATCCAGTACAATGAACCGGCGCCGAGGTTGTCGAGGTTGATGATGAGCGCATCGCGCAGCTCATCGGCATACGCAGCGAGAAACGCCTGCATGCCCCACGTGCCCGCCTCCTCTGCACCGGTCGCCACGAACCATATCTCCTTCTCAGAAAGCGCACGGTCGACGCCACCTGTGACGCGACGCCGGATCCGCGAAGCTTCTTCTGCGGCGAAACCGGGATCATCGAACTCGAGCGGGGTGGAGGCGCCGCCCTTGAAGCCGAAGCCGTCCCCGTCGTCCTCATCAGCGAGGGCGTCCCACGTGCCGATGTTCTTCCCTTCCTTGCGCGCATCGAACCCGCCGCCAAGGCCGAGCCAATCGCGCACACCGTGCCGCTCGCTCTTCTCGCTCTTGCGACCCCAAAGCCGCTTCTTCTTAGGCTCCTCGTGGGGTTCTTCATACGACATTGCCACCGGGGCAGACTCCGGATCATCGTCCGTAGGAGCGGCGGAAGTGGGCTCCTCTAGGCTGAAGGTCGAGCGCTGCTGGACCGCCGGCATGGCTGTTGTCTCCCAGCCAAGATCGTCGAAGGTCTCCAGAGCCACACGCGTTGGAGCGAGCGGTTCCGCAGCCCGGACATCATCGTTGACGGGAGTGTAGGTGAGCAGCGCGTCCTCCAAGACGACATCTGCCTCATAGGCAGCCTCGGCAGTGCGACGGATCGGCTGGGTGACCATGACCCTTTGGTCCGGCTCCGGCACGGTCTGTTCCATGATGCCGAGCATCGCCGCAACACCCGACGCATTGTCGTTCGCACCGTCGGTGGCGTGCATGAACAACTCGCGGTGCAGATCGATGAGCAGCGGAACGAGCAGGTAGGCGCAGACCGCAAGTGCTGCGTACCAGGTGTACGGACGCCAGTCCTGTGTCCAGGGCAGGGCGACAACGAGGATCGCGACCGGCGTCAGAAACGTCAGCCACTTCATCAGGCCAAACGTCATACCGAAGCTCTTCACGAGTCCCGGACTGAAGGCGAGCGATGCCTTGGCCGAATCGTAGTGCGCAACGACGACCACCTTGCGCAACCGCTCGTTTCGGCGAACCCTGGGCACATGGCGTGCGATGATGTTCTGACTCGGGCCCTTCGGCATGAGGCGCGATAGACCCCAGCGTGTGTCGAGGTCGGACCACATCACGAAAGCGACCACGACAGCAATGGCCAGCGCTGGCCATGCGAACCATTTGGCGAGCACCGCCGCCCCTATCGTGAGCGCATGGTATGCGATGAACGCCCACGAGTAGGTGCGCGGACAATCAAACTCCTGGCGCTCGACCGGCAGCCCACGAGCATCGAAGACTCCTTCGATGTAGTCGGCAGCCTGCACCTCAGCATCAGTGGTGGCCGGACGAGGGCCGATCACCTCGGCCAGTTGATGAAGATGTTCGGAGAACTGCGTCATCGCTCCTCCTAGGGAGGGACGGCGGCCATTCGGCGCGCTTTGCGCCTCGTCGCTATCATACCGCGACCGGACACCTACCGCGCTACGCACCCTCGGTGCGATGCCGTTCTTTCTTGTGTTTGCGACCCTCGATCAAATGCCTGATGCCGTCGATCGCATGACCGTGCAGCATCGAGCGCGGACCCGCGTAGCGCATGACGTCGCGCATGTATTCGCGCATATCCGGCCTGTAGCAGTGCGTGTCGCAGTTGCTGCAGAACGGCTTCGGGTCCTTCGGACAGAAGGCGCGACGCTTCTCGGCGTAGCGAAGAAGCTCCGCGCACTGCTCGCAGACGACCGGCGGTCTGTTGCCGTACACGCCGAGCTCGGCACCTTCGCTGGCAAGCGACGCACGCGCCGCGTCCTTGTGCCTGCCCCGGCAATAGATAGCGGTGAAATCGCCAAGCAGACGGGTGTCTTTGATGACCTCACGGTCACGCATACGCTCTGCGAAACGCTCGTCCATCCGCTTGGTCTCCTCGGTCACTCCCCTGTCGGCGTGGTCTCCAGCTCACGAACGCGGTCATCGGCCGCACGCGCTCTATCGCGAGCCATGAAGTAACGGTCGGTGGCCTCGGCGGCAAGCGCCTCATAGGCATCGGCGATCGCGATCGATGGCGAAGCCGGGAGCGTCTTACCCTGCTCGATGAGCGCCGTCTCCTGCGTGGCGTACGCAGCGAGCATCCCGTTCGCCTCCTCGAGCTTCCCGGCAAGCCACGTCGCATCGATACTCATCGAACTCTCGAGCAACTTCTGACGCGCATCGATGTAGTCGACGAACTGCTGCAGCTTCGCATCGGGAAACGCAACGGTTGCGGTCGCCATGGCCGAGCGTGCGGTCGTAAGCTTCTGTACCGCTTGCTTCGAGAACTCGGTCGACTGCGTGACGCTGTCTTTGGTGTGCTTGTTGTACTGCGCCACAGCGTCCTGGCTGAGCTTCTCCGCCTCGGCCACCAGCGCCCACGCGTCGGTCGATAGTTGCAGCGCTTCGGCAGCGGCCTTGTTCGCCGAGAGGATCGGCTCGGCCTCTTGAAGCATGTCGCTCCGCGCTTCAGCCGCCGTCTGCAACGCTTGCGCGAGCACCTGATCGTCCTCGCGGAGGTCGACGCGAGCCCCGGTAAGCAGCTCGATCGCCTCCGCCAGGTCCTTGCGCGCCTGTGGAAGCATATCGAGCGCCGCCGTGGCCGTGGCCTCTAGCCCGGGAACGATCTCGGCCTGCACGACCTCGTCGACCGCGATGACGGCGTCCTCGACTCCCGTGAGTATCGTGACCGCTTCATCCAGGTCGCTCTCGGCGGCGCGCTGCCTGCCCATCTGCTGCAATCCCAGATAGACGGCTGCACCGATGAGCGCGAGAACGAGTACCGCGACGATCGCGATCCACACCCGTCCGCTCTTGCGGCGCGGGGCCTTCTCGAAAGTGTCATCGTTGCGTCCCTGAGTGATGTCTTCACTCTGCACGTCCATGGCGCCCCCTTAGTTCGCTGGCATGCCAGCGGGCATGAACAGCCGTATCTCTGTCGCGTCGCGCTCGCACCGCACGGCGAACCGGCCACCATGCACCTGTGCACAGAGCCGTGCAAGGTGTATTCCCAAGCCCGACTCAGGATGCTGTGACACGCCGACACTCTCGACGGCATTCGCGCCGAACACGAGCGCGACACCGTCTCCCTCCGGCCGGACGACAACCGTGATAGAGATGTCCTCGGCATTGGAGCGCAGTAGGCCGCGCAGCAGGCCGGTGACAGCTCCCTCGAGGCAGTCCTGGTCGGCATTCACGGTGAGTCCCTCGGTCATATCGGTCGTGACGTTCCTGCCGCCGATCTCCGACACCCGTTCGAGCGCACGGTGCACCGCGCGGCACGGATCTCCTGCACTCAAGCGAAGGTCGGGATCGGACTCGAGCAGACGCGTTGCCAATCGAAGCTCATCGGATATGTCGGCTATCTCGCGACAGCGACGCTCCAGGCCGCGCAACACGCCCTCCCTGACGGCTGGGTCGTGCAGTGCATCCTCGCGCCGCAACAACTGCACGAAGCCGGAGACTGCGGTGACAGGGGCGGTGAGCCGCGCAAGCGCGGCCTCGGTGACCGCTGGCGGCGTTGCATCGGAGTGGTGTAGCGACGAGACCTCGTCATGCAGGACGGCGACGACCCCGTATACATCGCCGTCCTCATCGAACAACGGCATCATGGTCGCGTGTACCTGCAGGATCCTGCCGGCGGCGGTACGGTGCGTCAGACCGGGAATGCGGCCGATCGTGCCGTTAGCCGCGATCTGACGTACCAGCGAGATCATGGCCGCGTAACGCACCGGATCGACCATCGGCAATGTCGTACCTAGCGCCTCCTCGACGCTCCACCCGTAGAGCCGCTCGCACCCAGGATTCCAGCGAATGATCCGACCATCCAGATCGATGGCGGCGACGGCCTCAGAGGTGGTGCCGAGCGCGACATCCAATACCTCGCGCAACCGCCCGATGGTGGCGGCCCGGACATCAAGCGCCTCGCGTGTACGCTCGCCATCGATACGCTCGCCTAAAAGCCCGGCCCACGCATCGAGAAAGCGAAGGGTCTGCTCATCGGGCGCTTCGCCCACCACTGCGGTCACAAGCGCACGACAGCCGTCACCTCCGCGAACCGGAACGGTCACGACCAAGCTGCCTACAGGCCGAACATAGGAGCGGTCGAACTGCGACAGACGCTCATCATCGAGCATCGCCACACGATCAGGGAACGCACCAAGTGACACCGGCGCGAAGCGGACTTTCTCGGCAGGAGTGATCCCCAGACAGTGTAGCGTGTCGTTCTCGCCCACCACACTCGCGAAGACGACATCGGCCTCCAGTACCGCTTGAAGGCGTTCGGCTGCGCGCTGAAGGACTGCGGGAACCCCTTGTTCTGCAGGTGCCGACACACGTTTGATGACTCTGCGATGCTCCATCGTGTTCGTAGGTCCCCCCACCGACCGAATGTTCCATCCATTTGTAGCCCCCGTGCTCGGGAAGAGCAAGCGGATGTACATTCATAGGCTCTTCACATGCTTACAGATTCCCTTCTGGCATACGTATTGCTATGATTCCGATAAGGCCAGTGCGACCCTCCTGCTCCTCCCCCCTCATGGGTGGGTATCGCCAGCCTGTGTTAACGAGGTGCGCTCCCCCAGCGTACCTCGTTTCTTTTTCTCCTACGGCTCATGAGCGGTAGAATCGTGCAGACACCGATAGGAGGCCGCATGTCAGACGCCACCGAACGCCTGGTCAATCTCGCACTCTTCCTTGCTTCAACGCGTACGCCGATCTCTGCCGAGACGATCCACGCAGAGGTCTTCGGCTACCCTGAAGACCAGGACGAGGATACGTTCCTGCGCATGTTCGAACGCGACAAGAAGCAGTTACGCGCTTGCGGACTGGCGCTCGAGGTGACCGACACCGAAGGCGCGCCCGCATACCGGCTCGATGCTGAAGCCACCTACGCACACGACCTCGAGCTTGACGAGTCCGAACGGGCGGCGCTACGTGCCGTCGCTGCCGCGCTCGCGAGTGACCCCGGCTTCCCCTTCGGCGCCGACCTCGCGATAGCGATAGCGAAGCTGGGCGGCAGACCCGGTGAGAGCACGATCGCAAGTTCGTTGACCGATGAGATGCCCGACACACAGGGCGCCATCGCCGCCCTGCTCGCCGAGGCGGTCGCCGCCCGCAAGCGAGCGAGCTTCGGCTACACGAACGCTGCCGGGGAGCCCCGCTCGCACGAAGTCGAGCCCTACGGCATCTTCTTCCGGGACGGCCGATGGTACGTCGTCGGTAGGGACACCGAGCGTGACGACGTGCGCGTCTACGCCGTACGCCGGATGCGCGACGTGAGCGTCAACACCAAGCAGCCCAAGTCCACCGACTTCGAGGTCCCTGCTGGCTTCTCTGTGGCCGAGTACATGCTGCTGCCGTTCCAGTACGGCGTGGTGCCAGTCGACTGTGAGCTGCGCTTCTCGGCAGAAGACGCCTGGCGCACACCGCGCCTCACGGGCGGGCAGGGGACGCTGGAACCGCAGGAAGACAGCAGCGTCCTGTGGCGAGTCACCGCCCGTGACCTGCCGCGACTCGCCCGCTGGATCGCCCTGAACGGTCCCGGCATCATGCCGGTCTCGCCCCCGGAGCTACGCGCAACGCTTACCGAGGGACTGTGGAAGGTGGTGGCCCGTCATGGCGCCTAAGACGACCGCCGCCGAGCGCGCCCGCCGCCTGCTCGCCATCCTGCCAAGCCTGCGACCTGGCGCTGAGATACCGCTCGCCTCGCTCGCCGCATCGGTGGGTGCGGACCCCTCCGAACTCGCCGCCGACATCACGACGCTTTCCATGTGCGGCGTGCCGCCGTTCGATCCCTACGACCTCGTGGACGTCTTCATCGACGGCGAGACCGTCGTCGTGGGTATGGCCTTGCCGGCGCTCGACCGCCGGGTGCGCCTTGCGCCCGCCGAGGCGCGCGCGTTGGTTGCGGCGCTGGAGACCGCCGGCTTCGTACCCGGTGATTCCCTGCTCGCGAAGATCGCCGGTGTCGCCTCGGCAGAAGTGGACGCCGACGGACTCGCGCGGCGGATCCGCACGGCCACCACAGCAGAGGGCATGGGTGACGTGTACGCCACGATCGTCGCCGCCACCGACTCGGCAGAAAGCGTCGACATCACGTACTTCTCAGCATCGAGCGGGAGTACACGTATGCGCAGGGTGCAGCCGTATCGCGTGTTCAACAGCCGCGGTGCGTGGTACGTACTCGCGTTCGACGAGAGTGTGGCCGAACAGCGCACGTTCCGCCTGGACCGCATCCGCGACGCTGCGCCGACCGGCGAGCGCTTCGAGCGTCCCGCGATGGCGTCTGCCGAGGGGACGCCTTTCGCACCCGGGCCTGCGTCCGGGACGGCGCAGGTGCGCTTCGATGACGCGACCGACGTCGAAGGGCGCGACTGGCCGGGGGCGAGCATCGAACTCGCGGACGGCGGTGCTGACGCGAAGGTTCCCTACGCGACGACCGGCTGGCTCGCGCGACGTGTGGCGGCTGCTATGGGAAGCGCCGAAGTCACCGGGCCAGCGGAGATGCGCGACGCCGTACGCTCACTCGCTGAGAAGATGCTGGCGGAGCTGGACGAGTAGACTCCTCCTACTCCTCGATCAGCAGCACGTCAGGGTAGGCGCCGTGTGCTTTGACGTCTGCGCTTGCGAACGTCGCACCCAGCAGTGACGCACACGCCGGAGCGAGCGCGTCGTAGAACGAGCAGCCGAGCGCGTCGCACTGCACTGCGGCCTCGCGGATGACCTCGGTGTTCAGCGGGACAATCAAGACACCGGCGGCAGCGATACACTCCCACGCCGGCATGATGTCTTCCGCCGAGTAGTGTCGACGCACGACCGAGAGCACCTCATGCACGAAGTGCGTGGGAGCCGCTAACGCTATCTCACCCGTGATCGCGCGTTCCACCAGCCTGAGGGCCGATGCACGACCCGCTTCCGGTTTGAACCACTTCACGCCGACAGATGCGTCGAGCACGACCAGAGGGCACTCGCTCATTCGGATTCCGTCTCGATACCACGTAGCGGCGCCGAATCGTCAGTCTCGCGCACCTCACGCAGGATCTCCAGACCGGGTCGGTCATCGTAGACCTTCCGACCGACTGCGAACGTCCGCATACCCTCGAGCGCCCCGAGCATACGCGCACGCCGCTCTTCCTCGTGCCGCTCACTCGCAGTCTTGCCGAGGTAACTCGCGAGCGACTCCTGCACGAGTTCGCTGCGTGCCACGCCGAGCTCATTCGCCTCAGCATCAAGCCGTGCGAGGAGCTCATCGGGCAAAGAAATAGTGACCTTCGCGGTCATGATGCGCCTCCGTGGTCATACCAGTGTTCATACCAAGAGTATGACCACTGGAAAGCCACGTCAATCCTACCGCTCCCCGAACCGCCGCCTGATCTCCTCGATGACGTCCGCGCTCAGCAGCGTCTCAACGTCGCTCACCGGAAGCGCCTCGAGGAACTGGCGCGCGTAGCGCTTGCCGCTCACGAGCCGCGCGTCGGCGAGCACCAGACACCCGGTGTCAGTACCCGAACGGATAAGCCGGCCGGCCGCCTGCTTGAGCTCAAGGACCGCCTCGGGCAGGTAGTAGTGGTCCCACGCCCGCCCGTCGCGATCGCGGCGCTCCTCGTAGAGCGGGTTGCGCACGGGACCGAAGGGCAGCCTCGGCACGACAACGCAGCGCAGCGTGTCACCCTTCGCGTCGAAGCCCTCCCAAAACGACTTCGTCGCGAACAGCGAGAGCTTCTCGTCGGCGAGGAACTCGTCGCGCAGTCGCTTGCGAGACGCACTGGAGCTCTGCACCAGCAGACGAAGTCCTTCCCGCTCCAGCGGGTCGACCAGGCGCCGATAGAGTTCGGTCATGTCCCGTCGGTTGGTGAACAGCGTGAGCACCGAGCCGCCCATTGCGGTATGCACGCCAAAGAGCAGCTTCTCGAGAGCGTCAAGATAGCCATGCGCACCGGGCTCAGGCAGGTCGCTCGGCACGAAGACCGCCATCTGTCGCTCGAAGTCATAGCTGGACGCGAGGCGCAGCGTACGCCGGTGCTCCTCCTCGACACGATCGAGTCCCACCGCCCGCAGGAAGTGACCGAAGTCGTCACCGGTAGCGATGGTGGCCGAGGTGTAGACGACCGAACGCAGCTTGGGGTAGAGCTCCTCGGCAAGCACTTCACCTACGTCGAGGCACGCCGCCGAGAGCGCCTCTGTTCGCTGATCGCGACGCCGGTCGGCGGTCACGCTGTAGACGCGGCCCCCGTCCTCGCCTTCGAGCACGAGCACGAGACCGTCGAGCTGCTGTGCGATGCCCGAGAGCTGTCCCGCCAGGTCGTAGCGCTGCTCGGTGAAGCCCTCGCCGAGCTCCTCGAGCCCGGTCACCACCGAACGGCCGGCGCGCAAGATTTCCTCGAGCCGCTTCGCGAGCGAGCGACCCACGCCTGCGGCGGTGCCCCACGCGCCGGTCTCGCGCATCTGCGGGGTGACGCGCAGCTCGACGCGATCGTAGTCGCCTTCGCCCTGGGCACTGAGATCTTTGAGGAAATCGAAGAAAGACTCCGCAAGCGTGCTGGCCAGCTCAACGGTCTCGCGCATCGAGTCGATCGTCTCGGCTAGATGCGTCGCACTCACGTCAGGCTCGAGCGCGACTCGCGCTCGCAGCGCGTCGAGATAGCCGCCACGGCCCTTAGTGTGCATGCCCGAGAGCAGTCCCGCCAGTGCTTGATGCGAGGTGCCGAACGAGAGTTGCTTGCGCGCCTCGTCCTCGGCGCCGTGCGCTTCGTCGATCACCCAGTGGCGGATCGGCGGCAGGATACCACCATCAGCGGTAAGGTCGCAGAAGAGCAGCGCGTGGTTGGTGACGACGATGTGTGCCTGCGCCGCGCGCCTGCGCTGTCCGTGCAGGTAGCACAGCTGCGGCCAGTAGCGGCAGCGCTTCTTGGTGCAGTCCGCCGCCGAGGCGGTAAGCGCACGCTTGAGTCCGGGAGGCCAGTGCAAGTTCACGGCGTCGGCGTCGCCCCACGAGCTCTGCGCCGTCCAGGCGACGAGCATCGCGAGTGCTTCACGCAACTCATCGTTGGCAGCGTCACTATCGAGCACCCGTTGCAGCTTGCGCAGGCAGATGTAGTGCTCGTAGCCTTTGAGCGCGACGTAGCGTAGGGAGCCCCCGAGTGCCTCGGCCAGCGCGGGTAACTCGCCGTAGACGAGCTGGTCCATGAGCGTGTTCGTCTTGGTCGCCACACCGACTGCGACATGGTTGGCAAGCGAGAAACGCGCAGCCGGCACCAGGTACGCGACCGACTTCCCCACACCCGTGCCCGCTTCGACCGCCAGGTGCGTCGAGCCACTGAAAGCGGCCAGCACCGCCTCGGCCATCTGTGCCTGCTCACCACGTTGCTCGTATCCCGGATACATCTGGCCGACGACACCCTTGGCCGAGAACTCGGCGAGCACCTCCTCCGCAGGCGGACACACCAGGTCGAGCTCGGCGGCATCCGCCATCGCTTCATGCTTCTCGTGTCGCAGCCGTTCCTGCCGGAGCTGTTTGAGGTCGAACGCGCCCTTGGGCTTCCGTGCCGCAGACAGATGCGCGATCACCCCGCCGAGCGGCGTCTTGGCGCCCAGGATGCGCGCGAGCTCACCGAGCACCGCATCGGGCTGCGCGTCCAGCGCAGTGAGCAACACGCGCCAAACGCCCACCAGCGCGTCGGTGTCGTCGCACGCGCGATGACAGCTGCCGCCGTCGATGCCGAAGGCGGCAACGAGATCGGTCAGCCGGTGGCTACGCAATCGCGGGAGCGCGATGCGCGAGAGCGGGAGCGAGTCCAGCCAGTGCCCGCGCAGACGCGTGGGGCCGGCGCCGGCGACCTCGAGGAACTCGCGGTCGAAGCTGGCGTTATGCGCCACCATATCTCGCTTGCCGACCACCTTCACCAGCTGCGTGACGACGCTCTCGATAGGAGGCGCCTCGACCACCATCGCGTCATCGATGCCGGTGAGCTGCGTCGTCTCCTTGGGAATCGCACGCTTCGGCTTCACGAGCGTCGTGTAGCGTTCGACCTCCTCAATGCCGCGCATCACGACGACCGCGACCTCGATGATCTCGTCGCGAAAACGATCGAATCCCGTGGTCTCCAGGTCGATGAAGGCAAGTTCGTCCTCGAACCCGAAGACCGCCGTGCGCGCATGCTCCGCGAAGGTCGCATAAGCGGCCGAGATGTCCGGGTCCGTGCCCGGGACGAGGAAGCGCGAAAGCGCGTCAGTTGCCATGCCGAAAGACTAGCACGGCGCCCCGACTCTCGGGACGCCGTGCTCTTCAGAAGCTTCTGTGCGAGTACGACTACTGCGCCATACCTACCGCACGGGACTGCACGACCCAGCCACCTTCGTACTGCACGAGGGTCCACTGTGCCGCCCACATACCGTTGGCGCCAAGGTCCTGCCTCACGGTGACGAGGGCGGTGTCGCCGCTCTCGGTAGCCTCCTCGATGGTGAAGGAGACCATGCCGTAGCCGAGCTGCGTGGCCTCGAAGTCCGCGGCGGTGTTGCCCATCTGGCTTGTCGCCGGCTGCATCGTGAAGGCCTTGTCGAACTCCTTGTCGAGAATGGCCTGGTAGTATGCGGTCACATGCTCCTCGGGAGTCACACCCTCGGCTACCTTGGTCGCTGTGGCCGGATCGAACTCGACGCCGGTGGAGGCGCCCATGCCGGGCTGGCTCACCGGGGCGCTCACGTTCGTGTCCGCCGCGCTCGTGTCAGTCGTCGAAGCGCTATCATCCTTGCCATTGCCCACCACGAGCACCACGATGATCGCGAGCAGTAGCACTGCCACGACACCGAGCAACATCGGAACCGTCTTGTTGTGAGCGACTGTCGTTTCGGACATGGGTGTTCCTCTCATCTCGCTTGCCTGAACAGCGCTTACGCGCTCGAAGAGCATACTCCGCGTCAGCTTCGCGCTCAACCGCGACCCTGGTGAGGGTACGTTGCTATACACTCAGCACATGACACGCCAACGCAGTCTCTTCGAGATCATCGGGCCCGTCATGATCGGGCCTTCTTCGAGCCACACGGCGGGCGCCGCCCGTCTCGGCGGGCTGGCTCGCGCCATCCTCGGCCAGACACCTCGCTCGGCACACATCCTGTTGCACGGCTCGTTCGCAACGACCGGCCGCGGGCACGGCACCGATCTCGCACTCGTCGCGGGGCTGCTCGGGTACGCACCCGACGATCCGCGGATCCGCGACGCGTTCTCTTTGGCCAAGGCTCAAGGTCTCGACATATCCTTTGACGAAGCCGACCTCGGGGAAGTTCACCCCAATACCGCACAACTCGAGATGACGGATGCCGAGGGGAACGAGATGCTCGTCCGCGGCTCATCCCTCGGCGGCGGCGATGTCGTCGTCAAGCTCATCGACGACTTCCCGGTCGAGATCACCGGCGAGCTGCCGGTACTTCTTGTCGTGCACCACGATCAGCCGGGCGCCGTCGCGGCCGTGACGGCGCGCCTCGCGGCCGATGTCATCAACATCGCGGGTATGCAGGTGTCGCGCGAGCGCCGCGGCGCCCGCGCGTTGATGCTCATCGCGACCGATCATCCGGTGCCTGACGAGGTGGCTGCGTCGGTGGCCGCCATCGACGGCGTCAGCAGCGTCCGACAGGTGCCCGCGGTCTAGGACGCGGCTTCGGCTGTCTCCAGCTTCGCAAGAAGCACATCCGCCATCGAATCGAACTCCTCGGTGGCCACTTCGCCCGCTCGCCCTTCATCGGCAAGCGCCGCCCACGACGGTGTCAGCGGTAGTGTCGCCAGTCTCGGCATGTCGCCTTCAACGGCAACGTCGACCGGCCCGAACACCTCGATGCGCTCGTTGCAGTGCGGACAGACTGCGTACGCCATGTTCATGACAAGACCGAACACGTCGACCTCGGACTTGAGCGCCATGTCCTGCGATCGCTTCGCCACGTTGGTCACCATGTCCTGCGGTGTCGTCACCACCACGATACCGTTCGGCTTGAGCGTCTGCAGGACCGTCAACGCGGCGTCCGACGTGCCGGGGGGCATGTCCACGACCAGGTACTCGGCGTCACCCCAGTCCGTGTCGTTGAAGAGCTGACTGATGGCGCTGGAGATCAGCGGGCCGCGCCAGATGATGGCCTTATCGTCGGCCGGGAGCATGAGGCTCATCGAAGCGACCCGGATGCCGTCGGGGCTGACGCCAGGAATGAGGTGCCCTACGGCATCGACACGAGCGCCGCGCGGCACCCCGAGGAGATGCGGGACCGAAGCGCCCGTGATGTCTGCATCAAGAACCGCTGTCGCGCCTGTGCGGCGATGCAGCGCCGCAGCCAGACCAGTGGCCACGAATGACTTGCCCACTCCACCCTTGCCGCTCATGACCGCTATGATGTGCATGATTGCCTCCTATAGCCCTATCATTTAGTCGTACTCTTTCTTCGGCGATCGACACGCGCCTGCACCCGCATCTCTCTTCTCGCCCACATAGGATACCCCCTCGCGCAAGCCAGCATACACCGCACGCATGGGAGATCCGCTGTCGTACAATCCATACAGCGGGAACGAAGGAGGACCTCATGGCGTACGCAAGCTTCGCCGAACTGCTTCAAGCCGCGGTGTTGCATGGATCCCTCGGACAAGCGGCGCTCGCACGTGAAGCCGACGATACCGGCGGCGACCCTGCCGCGATCGTCGAACGTATGTCGCAGACGCTCATCGTCATGCAAGAGGCCGTCGAGCGTGGATTGGCCGAGACCGAACTCTCCCGATCCGGACTCACCGGCGGGCAAGCCGCCGCCCTTCACTCCGCAGCGCCGCGTATCATCGACGGCCGTATGCACGACGCCCTCGCTGCAGCGCTGGCGGTCGCGGAGATGGCGCTCGCATGGGTCGCGTGGTCGCCGCCCCTACCGGCGGAGCTTCAGGAGTCCTGCCCGCAGTGCTCGTGCCCGTCGCACGCGCTTTGGGCGCATCGCACGACGACACCGTACTCGCACTGTTCGCGGCCGCAGCCGTGGGCGGAGTCATCGCGGCTCGCGCTACTCTCTCGGGTGCGACCGGCGGCTGCCAGGCCGAGATCGGCTCGGCAGCGGCTATGGGCGCCGTGGCGGCAGTCGAACTCGCCGGCGGCACGCCCGAGCAGGCTGGACATGCGGCGGCCTTCGCGCTGCAGGGGCTTCTGGGTCTTGTGTGTGACCCTGTCGGCGGCCTCGTCGAGGTCCCGTGCGTCGCCCGGAACGCCACCGGCACAGCGATCGCGCTTTCCTCGGCGGAGATGGCGCTCGCGGGACTATGCTTCCCCATCCCGCTTGACGAGGTCATAGACGCGATGGGACATGTGGGCAGGAGCATCCCCCCTTCACTTCGAGAGACCGCGCTGGGGGGCCTGGCCGCGACACCGAGCGGACGCGAGTTCAGTGCGCGCCTGGCCAGAGAAGGAGAGTAGCCCCGGCCCCGTGCCCACCTCGACACCGAGACCGTGACCGCCTCGCCCGACCTCCGCGTCGGCGTGCGTTCTCAGGCGTTCTCAAGTATAGTCTCGCTCGAAGACGGTGCTGCCGGGAACGTGCCGGAAGGCAGGCCGTCATCAAGGCTGCGTTCGCCCTGGTTCTGCCGTCGAGACGCCCCGAGTGTGAGACCTTCGGCAGTCGCGGTGTCTTGACCTCACGCATAGGAGAATCCATGTCGCGTCCCGCCCCCGCTTCCCCGAGTACCCTCCCGGCGTTGTTCGCACTCCCGGCCGCACACACCGTCGCTCCCGAGGACGTGCTCTCGCATCTTAAGACCACTCCCAACGGCCTGAGCGATGCCGAAGCCGAGCGTCGCCTCACCGAGATCGGCTCCAATGTGCTCCCTGAGGGCGAGCCACGCACGCTCCCGGCTATGGTGCTCGACCAGTTCAAGGACTTCCTGATTCTGTTGCTGCTTGGTGCGGCAGTCATCTCGGGAATGCTCGGTGAGATCGCGGACACCATCGCAATACTCGTTATCGTCGTACTGAACGCCGTCATAGGCGTGGTGCAGGAGTATCGCGCCGAGCGCGCTATGGAAGCCCTGCGGCAGATGGCCGGCGAGACCGCCACCGTCCGGCGTGACGGGCGCGTGTTCGAGATCTCCGCCTCGCGGCTGACGGTGGGCGACGTCGTCCTTCTCGACGCGGGTCGCGTGGTTCCCGCCGACCTGCGGCTTATCGAGTCCGCGGGCCTGCGCGCGGCCGAGGCCGCACTCACGGGCGAGTCCCTCCCTGTTGAGAAGTACATCGATGCCGTCGATGAAGCCGACGTGCCGCTTGGCGACCGCACGAGCATGGCGTACAAGGGCACGCAGATCGTCTACGGACGCGGCGTCGGCATCGTTACCGCAGTTGGACTTCTGACCGAACTCGGCAAGATCGCACACCTGCTTGGCACGACCGGCGACGTGAAGACGCCGCTGCAGAAGCGGCTCGCGCAGTTCGGCAAGGGACTCGGCGTCGCTGCCATCGCGCTGTGCGCCATCGTCTTCGCCGTCGGCATCATGCGTGGCGAGGACCCGCTCGTGATGTTCCTGACCGCCGTGAGCCTTGCGGTTGCAGCAGTCCCTGAGGCGTTGCCGGCGGTTGCTACGATCACGCTGGCGCTTGGCGCGCGCAAGCTCGTCAAGACTCACACCCTCGTCCGCAAGCTCCCCGCAGTAGAGACTCTCGGCTCGGTCACCTACATCTGCACGGACAAGACCGGCACCTTGACCCTCAACCAGATGACGGTCGAACACGTGGCGGCAGGCGACGCTTCGGTGGGCACGCTGGGAGCCGACAGCGAGGGCTGGACCTGGCTCGGCCGCGCGCTCGCCATCTCTAACGACGTCACCGGTGACAGAGAATCCCTCATCGGCGACCCCACCGAGATAGCCTTCTACCGCATCGCCGCCGAGTCGGGTTTCGACCCCACAGCGCTAGACGAGGACTTCCCGCGCTGGGCAGAGATACCCTTCGACTCCGAGCGCAAGCTCATGACCACCGTGCACGCCCTGCCTGGCGGAGGCTACGCGAGCTTCACTAAGGGCGCTGCCGAGACGATCATGGAGCGCTCGATAGGCGTCATCAGCGCGGACGGCACGGAGTCCGCATTCGACCGCACCGCAGGCGACCGCCTCGTGGGAGAGTGGTCTGCTGAGGGTTTGCGTGTGCTCGGTTTCGGAATGCGCCGGCTGAACTCGCTTCCCGCCGACGGCAACTACGACGAACTCGAGCGCAACCTCACGATCATCGGCTACACGGGGCTCGTGGACCCGCCCAGAGCCGAGGCCGCTCAAGCGGTCGACACCTGCAAGACCGCCGGCATCGTGCCGGTCATGATCACCGGCGACCATCCCGCGACAGCGCTTGCCATCGCGCGCCGCCTCGGCATCGCTGACAGTCCTGAGCAGATGATGACCGGTGCCGAGCTGGACGATCTGGACCTGCACCACTTCGAACAGCGCGTGGAGGACATCCGCGTCTACGCGCGCGTCGCTCCGGAGCAGAAGCTCAAGATCGTGCGTGCGCTCCAGGACCGCGGCGAGTACGTGGCAATGACCGGGGACGGCGTGAACGATGCACCGGCGCTGGCTCGCGCAGACATCGGCGTCGCTATGGGCATCACGGGGACGGACGTCGCCAAGGAAGCCGCGGACATGGTCCTTCTCGACGACAACTTCTCCTCCATTGTCGGTTCCATGCGCGAGGGCAGGCGCATATTCGACAACATCCGCAAGTTCATCAAGTACACCATGACGTCGAATTCCGGTGAGATCTGGACGATACTGCTCGCACCGCTGGTCGGGCTCCCCGTGCCACTGCTGCCGATCCACATCCTGTGGATCAACCTGGTGACCGACGGCCTGCCGGGTCTGGCGCTCGCCTCCGAACCGCACGAGAAGAACATCATGCAGCGCGCGCCGCGCGCGCCCAAAGAGAGCATCTTCGCCGACGGGCTCGGCATCCACCTCCTCTGGGTGGGCCTGCTCATGGGCGGGGCCTCTCTCCTTACCCAGGCGTACGCGATCTCGTTTGGCGACATGCACTGGCAGACGATGGTGTTCACCGTGCTCTGCTTGAGCCAGATGGGTCACGCTATGGCGGTGCGGTCGGATCGGGAGTCACTGTTCCGGCAGGGGCTGCTTTCCAACAAACCGCTGTTGGGCGCTGTGGCGCTCACCTTCGCGCTGCAGATGGCCGTCATCTACGTGCCGTTCCTTCAGCCGGTCTTCAAGACTCAGGCGCTCACACTCACTGAACTGGTGGTGGCGCTTGGCATCTCGAGCATCGTCTTCATCGCGGTCGAGATTGAAAAACTCTTCAAGCGACGTCGGGAGGCCGCGACTCCTTTGGCCGAGACGGCCTAGGGCTCGTACCGGTCTCTCATCCCAAGAATCGACGGAAGAGTGCGGCACGCAGGACGAGATCGGGCAACCGTGAGTCCTGCGAGGCCGGCCCGATCTCTCGGATTCGTTGCACAAGGCCAAGGTACTCCTCGTTCGGGACCCACTCGTACCCGGCACGACCGATGGCCGACCTTAGGTCACCGGTCATCAGTGGTCCATCCATATCGCAAAACGCCAGAGCGTCGACGATCTTGGAGTCGAATGACGGGTAGACCTCGCGCAGGAAATCGAGGTCGCCTGGTGTGAGAGATTCAAGGGCGAGCAGCTCTGGTGGAAGCCCAAGGGAGTACATCGCGCACGTGAACGAGATCGCCCGGGGCAGCGTGATGCCGTCGACCTGTCTCGCGTAGCCGAACAGACCCACATGGAGCTTGCGTGCCCTGCGAGGCGGCACGTAGCGAGCCATGCCGTTGATCGCGTCAGCCAAGTCGACGATGCGCTGCCGATACACCGCGCTGTAGCGCTTCATGAGCGGAAGCGCTTGCTCAACGTCTACGGGCGTCGCACGACCAATCTCTCGCGACTCGAGTGCGGCGATCGCGGAGCGAACATCGTCAGGGGGATGGTCGTACTTGAACGCGGATTGGATGGTGAACGTCACCACGCTGGGGTATTCGCGTCCCACGCGCTCTGTGGTTTGCGGGCTCAGCCCGCCACGGAACGGCGCCGAGCCCATTCCTAGAATCGGATGTATCCGCACTCCTAGACGGTCGGCAAGCTGATCCAGTTCATAGAGCGCAATCTTGTTGGACAGCGCAGCCGACGCCAGCCCGTAGTTCATCGCGGTGTCGGAGCGAGCGAGGAAGACCCGCTGATCCGCGACGTCCTTGTCGGCAAGGTAGTCTTCCACGATGTCCGCCGCAGCCAGCATGCTTGGCAGGTCCTCGAAAAGTGGGATGACCTCGATGTGATCGGGGCAGAAGGTCCCGATCCAATCGGCGATCGTGATGTCGTTCTCGCTGAGCCGCTGTGTCTGGCGACCGACGATGAAGTCCCGGTAGTAGTGGTAGATGCGATCAAGGCATCGCGCCGATGTGGTCATGGGCAAGATGACCTCGAATATGGGGGAGACATCGCGTCCGTAGAAGAGCCGCGCGGCATCAAAGGAGCGCGGTATGCTCTCCAGCGTCTCAAGCAGGACCTTGGCCTCAGTCGTCTCGACAGTCGGGTTTGGCACCCGCAGGGTGAGTCGAACATCCTCCCCAAGGATATTCTGTGTGAAGTACTGCTCGTACAGGGAGAGCAGCTTCTTGACCACGTAGGTGTCGATCTCCTTGCCCTCGACGTCCCACATCTGTTCATCACAGCCAAGGTGGGAGAACGCGTAGTACGCCTCCCGGACCTCGTCCTCCCCCGCAAGCACGGATGAGGACGAGAAGAAGGGCACGGTCACGTTGTCGGGATGCTGCGTGCTCATGCAGCGCGGGACGCTTCGCATTGCGTTCTCCATCCTGCAGGGTCGGTGATGACGGTCGATTGGCCGGTAGACAGGCCAACTCCTTGAAGTCTACTTCATGCGCGCCAGCAAGGCGGCCTCACCTGAGACGTGATACGATGCCGACTGTCCTGCGAAGTGCGCCGCCCGTCGGCGCACACGACACCCGGGAGCGCATGTGCACGGGGATCGTCGAGCACGAATGTGGCCTGCCACGCTCAGGGGGCGCTTCAGCGCATCTCTGGCGCTCGCGTTTGTGCTGCTGTTCATCATCGTCTACCTCGTCACCGCGCTCGTGATGGGCTTCCGTCTGTGGCCGAGCGGTTCCGACATGATGACCGACGCTCTCGTTCCTCTAGGTCTCGGCGGCCTCGCCCTCGCCGCCGGACTCTTACTCGGTCTCACGCTCGCCCGCGGCATCCGTATTCCGGTCGAACGCTTCGTCGGCTATATCCGCGAACAGGGCATGGCCGCAATCGAGGGACGTGCGCGTGAGGTCATCGCGTTTCCGGAGTCCGACCTCCCGCTTGAACTCCGGGAGCTCGGCGAGACCGTCGAGCAGCTGTTGCAGCAATTGTCACTACGCCAGGCGGACCTGCGCGATGTCACCGAACGGGCCCTCGGTTCGGAGCAGACCTTCCGCTCCGTGGTCAACGCGTCCTCAGAGGTCAAACTACTGCTATGTGAGGACGTCATCGAGATCGCCAACCCCGCAGCCGTGTCGTTTCTTCAACGGCCCCTTGGCTCACTGTTGGGTGAGCCGCTGTCTGCGGCACTCTCGGCATTCGACATCACGACCGAAACCGGCGAACCGCTCAGCGCTGAGATGCTGCTGTCACGCAGCGGCGACGAGATCCTGCTCGTACGCTGCCTCGCCGAGAACGGTGAGGAGCAGTGGGTGGAGTGCGCGGTCACACACCCGCAGGACGACTTCGGACTCTCGCTGCTGACGATTCGCGATGTGACCGAGCGTCGCACGCTCGAACAACTCCGCGCTGAAGTCGTGTCGATCGTTTCACACGACCTGCGCGCGCCTCTCACCGTCGTCTCCGGTTTCTTGGAGATGCTCGGGGGCGACATCTCTGACGAACGGCGCATCGAGATCGCGGGGAAGGCCCGCGCGGCAACATCTCGTATGGCCGAGATGCTCGAAGACCTGCTCGATACGGCCCGTGTCGAGAAGAACCTCATGCCAGTGCGCTGGACATCGGTGTCGCTCGGCGAGCTGGCCGCCGATGTCGCCTCCTCGCTCCCAACACATGCGGAGCATGAGCTGGTCATCGAACAGCGTGTCGACGTGTCTGTACTCGCGGATGCGGGCCGATTGCGTCAGGCGCTCACGAACGTGCTAATGAATGCGATCCAGCACACACCGGAGGGCACCATGATCTCGCTGCTGGTCGACGCTGGTCCACAGCACGCGCTGCTGATCGTGGAAGACGGCGGTAGCGGAGTGCCCGAGGAGTACCGCGAACTCATCTTCGAGCGTTACGCCCGGCTGGACGATGAGTCGAGTGGCGGTGCCGGGCTCGGCCTCTACATCGTGAAGACCATTGCCGAGAGCCACGGTGGAAGCGCCTGTGTGGAAGAGAGCAGCGGCGGCGGCGCCCGATTCGTGATCAGGCTGCCGCTGGTACCGCCGGACGCGAGCTAGGCTTCGAGGGCGAGACTCACGAGCCGTTCGCAAAGCTCTGGGAACTCGATGCCCGCAGCGCGGGCGGCGTCAGGCAGCAGGCTCGTTGAGGTCATGCCCGGGATCGTGTTCACCTCGAGCAGGTACACGGTCCCGTCCTCGCCCACGATGGTGTCCGCGCGGGACATGCCGCGACAGCCAAGCACCTTGTGTGCCTCCACTGAGATCCGCTGGCACTCCTCGGCCACCTTTGTGCTCACTCGAGCAGGGATGATGTGCTGGCTCATGCCGGGAATGTACTTCGACTCATAGTCGTAGAACTCGTGCTCGGGCACGATCTCGAGCGTCGGCAGTGCCGTGAGCTCGTCATTGCCGAGAACACCGACCGTCACTTCTACCCCGGGGATGAAGCGTTCCACGAGCACGTGGGAATCGTAGGCGAAGGCCATCTCGATCGCTGCGGGCAGCTCGGCCGGCGCATGTACGATGGACATGCCGAAAGAGGAGCCTTCGTTGGCGGGCTTGACGACCGACTTGGGACCCAC
This sequence comes from Coriobacteriia bacterium, assembly GCA_030655755.1. Classification (GTDB taxonomy): domain Bacteria; phylum Actinomycetota; class Coriobacteriia; order Anaerosomatales; family Anaerosomataceae; genus UBA2279. The sequence goes on along the minus strand of JAUSOQ010000066.1, from coordinate 35,523 downwards.
CGCACGCACGATGCCTTCGAGATCGTAGGACTCGTTCGCGTGTAGGACGATGTACTCCGGTGTGGGTATCTCGGCAAGGATGAAGAAATGCTTCGACATCACCTTGTCCATCGCCAGAGCGCTGGCCAGGACACCGGACCCGACATAGGGGATCTCGAGAAGCTCGAGCAGGCCCTGCATCGTGCCATCCTCGCCAAAGCGACCATGCAGGCAGATGAAAGCAACGTCGAAAGCGGTCTGCTGGAGCGAGGCGATGAACGTGGGTTCGGCAGTGTCGATCGTCTCCACGATGTGGCCGAAAGACGACAGCGCGGCAGCCACCTGTTCGCCTGTGTGCAAGGAGACCTCGCGCTCGGCGGAGCGACCACCCATCAGCACCGCGACTCTGCGGCTTTCGAGACTACCAGACGTCACAGCCGACCTCCGATCAAGCACCTGCACCGGCACCCATCAGACGAGGATACCTGACGCGAACAGGTCCAGCACGTACAAGGAGACGATCCAGAGCACGGCACCCGAAAACGTCACGACCGCACCCTTCACGAACGCCGAGACGAACAGACCCCGACGGGCTTCAGGCTCACGCCGGGCTCGCGTGGCAACCCAGGTGACGAGGGCGAGCAGTGGACCGGTCGCCATCATGCCGATGCCCGCATAGACCGCATAGAGGTACTCGGGAACCCACCGGGCGCCGCCGTCGAGTGCGGCAGGCCGCAGCAGGGACACTACCGCAACGCATAGCGCCACCCAGACTGCAAGATAGGCAAGGAACGGGGACCAGCTGACGCCACCAGATTCGGTGACGGCAAGAGCCTCGATGGTCCCGGCTTGCTCAAGACGCTCAGGCCCCACCGTCGGTTCTGCTGCCTGTCCCACTTCGTCGTTCATAGCGCTTCTCCCCCGTGTCGTCTTTCTCGAGAAAGTCTAGTCGAGGGTGTGCGGTGCGTCCAACACGGACGAGACATGGATAGGTTGTGGAGCTTTCGTGTGAAACGCTCAGAAGGCACATCGGGTTCGTGTGGGAGCGTACTATACGCTGTAGGAACTCCCGCCTTCGGGCGGTTCGTATCGAGAGGTGAACCATGGAAGAGCACGAGAACGACAACGTAGAGCCCGCAAGCACTGATGTGACACCCGTTGCGCCCGTCATCCCTCCGGCGGTGCCACCGATACCGGAACCCATCGCACCCACACCCATCAAACCTCGCGGCAGCCTGGTGGGCATCATCATCGCAAGCCTTCTCGTCGCCGTCATCGCCGGAGGCGCGGCCGGTCTTGGAGCGTACTACTTCGCGCCCGACCTCCTCGGCAAGACACCAGCACGGGAGATCGAGGTCAAGACGGGTACCGACGAGGTCGTCGTGGCCGCGGCGGCCAAGGCGCTCCCCAGCGTCGTCAACATCGACGTCACCGGCGAAGGCGCCGCGACCGACCTGCCCGAGACGCACCCCTCCGTTCCGATGATGGGCAGCGGCTCAGGCGTCGTCTACAAGGCGACAGGCGACGGCGGCTCCTATATCGTGACCAACGACCACGTCGCCGCAGATGCCACGCGCATCGTGGTGACCGACGCCTCGGGCGAGAAGCACGATGCTGTGCTCGTTGGCGCCGACCCTGAGTCCGACATCGCGGTCGTGAAAATCGATGTCGAGCTGCCGGCGATCGCCCTCGGTGACTCCGAAGACCTCCAGGTAGGTCAGATGACCGTCGCCATAGGCTCCCCCTTCGGTCTGCAGCACTCGGTGACAGCCGGCGTCATCTCGGCCATACACAGGTCGCTCCCGGATTCCATCGGTGACGGCACGCGCTATCCGCTCGTGGACGTCATCCAGACCGATGCATCGATCAACCCGGGGAACTCCGGCGGCGCGCTGATCGACCGCACCGGCAGGCTCATCGGCATTCCAACCGCCATCTTCTCGGAGACCGGTGGCGCTGACGGCGTCGGTTTCGCCGTCCCGATCAACACGGTGACCCGAGTCGCAGACCAACTGATCGCAGGCGGCAAGGCCGAGCATCCATTCCTCGGTATCATCGGCCAGACGATCAACGAACAGCTCGCCGAGGAAGAGAATCTACCCGTGACCGAAGGCGCGCTCGTCGTGGAGATCACACCCGATACGGGCGCGGCGGCTGCCGGCCTGAAGCCCGATGACATCATCGTGCAGCTTGATGATGGGAAGATCCGTTCGATGGACGACCTGATCCTTGCCGTCAAGCGTCGCTCAGTCGGCGATGAGGTGCTCGTGAAGTTCTACCGCGACGGCAAGACCACCGAACTCAAGATGATCCTCGGCGTGAAACCCGACGACTTGTAGGACGCTGCGGGTACAGAGTCACATGGAGGGCGCGTCTGCCGGGACGCGCCCTCATCATTGCCGCAGAATCCCGAAGACACTACGCGCGACTGCGGGCACGCCACACGAGCAGCGCGCCGAACTCCCTGTCCGGCAACTCCCCGGCCATCACGGCGATGGGAGTGTGACAAGACTCGCAGAAGGCAACCAGCGCTCCGTCGGTCGCCTTGTCCGCCTCGTCGAGCGTGAACAACGCGAGCAGAGCACGTCTCATCGGATACTCCTTTGTCTTCAGCAACGCCTGCGCCCGCTAGTAGGTTCACCGTGTTTCCTACCCCAACCCGCTGGCACAGCGCTGCCGACGGGGGGTATGCTCCACCGGCGGACGGGTAGAATACAACGACCCCTCCAAGGGCGACCCCCAATGAAAGGAGACACCGTGGTGGAGACGTACCGTTGCAAGGCCTGTGGTTACTACCACGTCGGCCCTGCGCCCGAGAAGTGTCCTGTCTGTGGTGCGCCGCAGTCGTTCTTCCTCCCCTATGACGGCCCCGGTGACCTCACCGGCACCAAGACTCTTAAGAACCTGAACGCCGCGTTCGCGGGCGAATCACAGGCCAACCGCCGCTACACGCTGTTCAAGCGCATCGCGAAGCTCGAGGGCGACGATGCCGCAGCCGCCGCGTTCGAGCGTGCCGCAGAAGAAGAAACCGCACATGCTCTCGGCCACCTCGCCTACATGAGCGCGTTCGGCGCCACGGAGGACAACCTCCAAGCCTCTTGGGAAGGCGAGAACTACGAGACCGTCGACATGTATCCCGGGTTCGCTGATATCGCCGAAGAGGAAGGCTACCCACAAGTGGCTCAGTACTTCCGCGCGGTGGGCGGCTTTGAGAGACAGCACCGCGATGAGTACAAGAAGGCCCTTGAGGACTGATTGGACGATCACGCCGACATAAAGACGCTCAATCGTGAGGATTTGGCAACTGCCCTCAGCGAGATGGGGCAGCCATCCTATCGCTTGCGGCAGCTTGTGCGCTGGCTTTACGGGAGAGGCGCTGTCTCTTTCGGGGAGATGACCGACCTCTCCGCCGAGTTCCGTGACAGGCTCGCCGCGCGTTTCACCCTCGACACGCCCTCTTTGGTCGACCGGCAGGTCTCGGCGGACGGCACACGCAAGTACCTGTGGCGTTTTGCCGACGGCGTCGCAGTCGAGTCGGTCGGCATCCCGGCTGCCGGTAGACTGACCGTCTGTTTCTCCACGCAAGCGGGATGTGCGATGGGCTGCAGCTTCTGCGCGACCGGAGTGGGCGGCCTCGTTCGTGATCTTATGATCGGCGAGATGATCGACCAGGTAAGACTTGTGAGTGAGGACTTCGGGGAACGCGTCACCAACGTCGTGGCAATGGGTCAAGGTGAGCCGTTCGCTGACTACGACGCGACTCTTGAAGCGCTTCGCCTGATGAACTCCCCTGACGGCCTGGGCATCGGTGCGCGTCATATCACGGTGTCCACGTGCGGGCTGCTTTCGGGGATACGCCGTTTCGCCGAGGAACCCGAACAGTTCACGCTCGCGATCTCGCTGCACTCGGCCGTGCAAGAGACGCGCGACCACTTGATGCCTGGCGTGCGCGGCTTTACGCTACCTGCCCTGCGTGAAGCATTGCGCTTCTACACGGAGACCTCCGGGCGTCGGGTGACTCTGGAGTACGCCTTGGTCGACGGTGTGAACGATAGTGACAGGGAGCTCGATGCGCTGATCGGCTTCACGCGCGGCCTGATGTGCCATGTGAACCTGATCCCCGTGAACCCTGTGCCCGGCACGGGCATCACCAGGCCCACCGATCGCCGCATACGCGAGTTTGCGGACCGCCTTGGGGTCTCGGGTATCGAGACCTCCGTACGCACCGCACGCGGCGTCGATATCGATGCCGCGTGCGGGCAGCTCAGTCAGCGTCACGCCGAGTGACCGGGCACAACGCCCCGAACGCTGCGCAATCGTCGCAGACGGAGGCATCGTAAGACGCCAGGGGCGAGAACTCCCCCGCAGCCATAGTATCGAGCATGCCCCCCAGGCGCATCTCCACGAAGTGGGCGTCGTTCGACTCGTAGAGGAACTCGGTCTGTCGACCACCGCGCTCTGACTCGAAGAACACGACCCTGGCCCGCCCGGCCCCTGTCCGCAGCACGGCAAGCGCGTAGCATGACGCCTGCAGTTCATAGCGACTGCGGGCTTCCTCGGCAGGGAGTTCACTGCTGCCGGTCTTATAGTCGACCACGAGCGCGGTCTCACCGCTCCACGCGAGCAGATCGATGGAGCCGACCAGAACGGTCCCGTTCACGAGCGCGTTTATGGAGCATTCGGTGAGGACCCGTTCGGCTGATCGGACCTCGGCGGCGAGCGTGGATGATGTGAACGCCGCGACCGAACGCTTCAGTCGACCTATCGCATCGTCTTTAACACCATGGGCGTGGGCGATCGAAGCCAGCCGCGCCTCATCCGGAACGGTGGCGCCGCACGCCTCCCGTAAGGCCTCGTGCACAGCGTTCCCGAAATCGCGCGGGTCCGTGCCGCGGGACCCGCTCTGCCGTATCGGCAGCGGGAAACCGGCGATCTTCTTGGCGTAGAAACGGTACGGGCATTTCGCGTAAAGGCCGAGTCCGCTGTAGGAGATGATGGTTGGCGCAGTCGAGCTGACCGCAATCGGTTCAGGCGCCTCCGGCAGGGGCGGCGGCTCTTCACATACGCGCGCGGTATCTGGCGTTCCAATGGCCCGAGCATCCGCTTGGGGCTTTGTGACACGCACGTCCACCTGGGCTCCGTTGGCGAGAGTCACATGCTGGTCGACTTGTGGCCCACACTCCTCGAAGCCAAGCGCCTGACGCACGAGGGCCGGTAGCGAACCTCCAGTGGACGGCTTGGTGAGATCGTCGCGTATGCACAACACAAGTCCGTGTTCGGCACGCGTACATGCCACGTACAGCAGTCGTTTGATCTCCTCGGCATCGGTCGTCTTCACGTCCTTTGCAAGAAGAGCGTGTGCGGTCGTATCGGCCGAGGTGCGCCGGGAGCCCTCCGGCAGTGGCAGCTTCATGCCAAGAAGAAGCGACTCCCCCGACCGACCAACGAGAGTGCTCCGAGGGCCTGGCGCCGTACCTGAGAACGACGCCACTCCCACCACGGGAAACTCGAGTCCTTTGGCGGCATGGATACTCATGATGCGTACGGCTTTGGCACGCTCGCCCGCTACTGTCGCCTGTTGCTCGGAGGCGACATGCTCATCGCGAAGCGAGAGGTAGTCCAAGAACGAACCGATATCACCGTGGGCCGAGTCCTCGAACTCCTCGGCCATGCGCGCGAGCTTTAAGACGTTCGCCCACGCACGCGAACCGTTCTCGCCTCCGGCGAACAGCGTCAGATCGTAGTCCAGCCACTCACAGGCCTCCAGGAGCAGCTCTCTCAGCGGCACCGAACCCCTCGCTGACCGCATCCGTTCGACGACGTGGACCGTCTGAGCAATCACACGCTTGTCCGCATCGGCGATCACCAGATCCGTCGCACGACATGCCGCCCCCCATAGGCTGCCACGTCCCGCCGCCTCACGAAGGCGGAACAGGCTCTCATCACTCGCACGGGTGAAACGGCCCGCGAGCACCGTGACGGCCGCTTCGTCATCGAACGCGTTGTCGGCGAGCCTCAGTAGCGCGGTGAGCTCGCCGACTTCCGGCGTGTCGAAGTAGATCCCGCCCGATGCGATGAACACGTCGAAGCCACGGCGCTTCAACTCACGCTCGAACAGCTCTACGGCTCCACTCATCTTTCGAAGCAGCAGGACCATGTCGCCTTGAGCGACCCCTTGGTCGCGCAGGATTGCGAACTCCTCGGCGATCGTCACCGCCTCGGCCTCTGCTCCTGACAAGCCGCAACCCTTCTCAACGTCTACGAAGACGACGCGCGCGCGCTCCCGGGTCTCCGGCCAGCCGTTCGCCGCCGGCTCACGATCGCCGGGCTTCAAGTGCATGAGCCCCGCGCCAAAGAACGCTTCCGCGCCGAACAGACCGTTGAAGAACGCCAACAGCTCCGGGTGCGACCGGTAGTTGTCCGCCAAACGCTCCACGCGCTTGGTCGTACTCTCCCTGCCCCTGAAGACCTTCACGTCCGCGTGCCTGAACGAGTAGATGGATTGTTTATCATCCCCCACCGTGCAAAGGTTCTCCTCCGAGAGATACCCGGCTATCTTGAGCTGTAGCTCGTTGGTGTCCTGGAACTCGTCGATCATGATCATGCGGAAACGCTGACGATACTCCCGTGCGATATCCGGGCGCTTCTCGAGCAGGTCGGCCACGAGGACCTGCAAGTCCTCGAAGTCCAGCAGGCTGCGCTCGGCCTTAAGCGCCGCGTATGCGTCGTGAAACGCAACGAGAAGGCGCAGTAATGCCTCCTCGTACGGCCGCACTATGCGTTGTGCGTCAAGCATCGTGAGCTGCTCGATAAACGTGTTCGCCTCTTCGACCAGTCCGTTGTGGAGCTCGTCTCCGCCGATACGCTTCGCAAGCGCAAGTTCGCAGAGAGGACCCGCGTCGCCGAGAAGACCGCTCGCGACGATCGCGCGTCCCACGTTCTCCGCTTGCTCAAGAAGCTCCAGATTGTCTGAGACGGTCTTGAGCCCCGTGCGACACGTTGAAGCCATGCGCTCCCTCACGCGCTCGAGTCCCGCAACCACTGCATCGATGCGCGCACGCACATCCTCCCGCGTCATCAGCAAGACCTCTTGGAGCGACCGCCCCATTGAGCGGATGTTCGCATGGAGATCGCTCACCGTCGTCATGATCGCCGAGAAGCCCATCGCGTCAAGGAGCTGTCCAACGTCCTCGTCACCAACGGCGATCGAGTTGCGGATGGCCGCCTCCAGCGCGTCGTGAGCAAGCATGCCCGCCTCGACCTCGTTCGCGACCGCAAAACGCGGATCGAGTCCGGCATCGAACGCATACTGTCGCAAGATCCTGCTACACATGCCGTGGATCGTGGAGATCCATGCATCCTCCACGTGACATGCTCGTTCGGTCGAGCCCTCAGCCACCAGGCTCCCCCTGATCCGCTCGGCAAGCTCGCCGGCGGCACGCTCCGTGAACGTGACGGTGAGGATCGATCGCGCGGGCGTCTCAGGGTACGGCGACAGACCCAGAACGGCGTGTACGAAACGAGCGGTGAGTACGCGCGTCTTACCCGAGCCGGCGCCCGCTCCGATGAACAGATCGACAGGGCCTGCGTCCACTGCGGCACGCTGTTCATCGCTCAGGTACATCAGCCCCTCCCCTCGCAGTAGACCCGAGCAGAGCAGTACGTCGGGCAACGCTTTTGGTTCGGGTTCTGGTCGATCCGCCCTGCCCGCATGCCTTCGACCGCTACGGAAGCACGAGCGACCGCATCGGCGATGAGTTCTAAGACCTGTTCCTCCGAACAGCGGTCCGTCCTTGAGAACCGGCTGACGTCCAGCTCCTCCTCGCGGAAGAACCCTCGCGGCTTACCGATACTCAGAATCGAACGATAGAAACCTCCCACAGGCCTTCCAAAATCGAGACGCCGCCGAACAACCTCCGCATACAGGGGCAGTTGCACCAGGCCCTCGTCAGCGAACCTTGCCATCTGCTTGCCTGAGACACTCCCCGATTTGTAGTCCGTGATGATGAACCCCCCGGAGCCTACGTCGATGCGATCGACACGTCCGCGCAAAGCGAACGTACCGAGGTCCTCGGGCTCATCATCGCCAAGTCCGAAGCTCCACTCGTGCGCGGTCGGCACGAAGTCCTCCAGCAGCGAGGCGTCCTCCTCGACAAGACGGCGGGTCGCACGCACGAGCTTGCGAACCTTGCTCTCCTCGGCCAGTCCTACCGCGCGAACCGACGCCCGTACCTCGTCGGCAACGACTGCGTGGATGCTCAGTGCAGTCTGTAGGGTCGCGGGCGTGATGCGTCGCTCTCCGGTCTGCTCTTCGTAGCTTCTGTAGAAGCGGCTCATGATCTCGTGCGCCGCGCGTCCGGTCACACTGGCGTCTAGTCCGGCATCGAGTGACTCGGGTCGTAACACTCTATCGACGTACCACCGGTACGGGCATGCGAGATACAGTTCGATGTCGCTCACGGAGTACACCGTTTGAGCGGCAAGACCCTCCGCGATCGCATCGCCGAGACAGGCGGCTCTGGCGCGATTCCGCCATCGTGCGAGGAGCACGCGAGGTTCGATCGACACATCATTCGACTTGCCATTTTCTGCCAACACTTGCCTTAGCCTGCGGCGTTCTGTTGTTGGAGCGTCAATGCTCGTGGCCAGATCCGACAGCGTGACGACCCTCACGGGCAAAGCGGCGCCATACCAGGCGTCCTCCCCTTTCGCCGCATCCCGATAGAGATCGAGTAGTTCCTCGAGAAGCGGGGATGGACGCAGGGGGCGTCCTTCCTCGTCAGACACGCAGCGGCTCAATACAAGCTTATGGCGTGCCCGTGTGATCACTTGGTAGAAGAGCAATCTCTCCGCATCGATGTCGACGCGAGGCGATACATCGATGTCATGGCGCCGAAGCTTCGACGAGACGACCGTGGCCGTCAGAGCATCTTCCAACGGCAGACTTGGGAACTCGGTGGCGGTCAGCCCACCCAAGATGACACGAGAGAAGCGGCGTCCTCTCATGCGTTCCGCCCCCAGAACCTGCACGCTATCGATGCGCTCCTGGGAGAAGACCGCCACATGGGCGTCTTTCAACCATGCGAGTATGTCCCGAGCACGGAACTCCGCGGTTTCAATAGACGCCATCTCGGTGATCGCGTCGAACACCAGACCCATCGCCCTCGCATCGATCAGGCCACTCGCATCGAGGTGCGGGGCTTGCCCATACGCGACGCTGATCATGTCGATCATCAATCTGCGCCACTCCGGGAGCGTCTTTGTGGTGACCTTCCTGCCGCACAGCCTCTCGGCTCGTTGAAGCGTCTCTGCGACTCTTGGGTCCACCTGTCGCGCGCTGGCGAGCAGCTTGCCTGTCTCTGATACTCGGGCCCGCCGCATACGGGCGTCGAACTCATCGAGTCGATCGTGCGCTACATCGACATAGGGCGTCCTCAAGAACCCGATCAGGTCACGACGCTCACCGCCGACGCAGAAGAAGGACAGCAGTTGCCCGAGTGCGCGGCCGTAACCTGTGGAAGAGACCAGCATGTACAGGTCATACTCTGCCGCGATGCCCACGTCTTTGAAAGCCGAACGTATCCCATCGACGTGACGCAGTGGGTCGCGGAATACCACGGCGACCTCACCGGGCACGACGCCATCCGCTAGGGCGTCCTGGACTTCACGCGCGATGCGTGCCGCCTCCGCCTCCGCTCCCCACGCCTCGGAGAGGATCACCGCCCCTGATGGCGTGACCGCGTGCTCGGGCCCGCTCTCCAGCATGAGGTATGCCCGCTCAAGCATCGTAAGCTCGACGGGCGTATCTTCGGCGGGAGGTGAAAGGGGCACCGCCATAAGCGTCCCGATCCTGGCGAGTCTGTGCACCAATGCCTCGGCAGATGTAGTCGCGGGAGCATCCTTCACCCACGTCAGCCCTATCCAGACCTCACTGTATGGGGCGGCGGCGCACAAGAAGCGCTCCTGCTGCAGAGTGAGGCTGCCAAACCGGTTCACGGCAATGACGGACGGCAGTTCGATCTCGTCGACTCGCGCCGAGACCACTCCGTGTGCCTCCGCCTGCTCGATGAGGTTCTCTTCCGAGAGCAACACAGCGTACGCGGCCAGGATTCTCAGAATCTCTCCACCCGCACCCGATTCTGATACCGGAAGACCCCGCAGTGCATCGCCCTCGGCGGCACGAACCACCAGATCCTCTAAGAGACGCGCAAAGCCTGGCCGCTGCGACGACTCGCCGAGTACATCCAGCCGGGCGCGAGCCACCGCCTTGTGTATGAGCAAAGGCCGCTGCGTCCGACTGACGATCGAACGGCCCTCGCAGAGCTGGTTCCACAACATGTCGAGAAACGGGTCGAACGCACTTACGGACAGACCGACCGCGCATTCGATCGAGAGCTCCTTCTGCGCCCGGCGGACGTCCGGCACCGACGGCAACAGAAGAACGGCTGTCTCCCGATGACTCGTGGCCGTACGGACGGCGGTGTGGATCGCACCCGTCTTCCCCGCGTTGGCTGCTCCCGTAACGACGTACAGGCCCACGACTCCCCCTCTTATGATGGGAGGATCGTAGCTCCCCGGTATGACATCACGAAGACATCACCGTACGAGAGTAGCGTTGTACCCCCTCGCGGATCTCTCGCACCTTTTGCCATGCAACCTGTTCGTCCCGCCCGAGATAATGGTCCACGCGTTCACCGACCATCTCAGCGGTCTGTTCCGCGCGTTCGGCGATAGTGCGCGCAACGTCCGCAACATGAAGAGCCTCATTGGCGAGTCGCCGCCTCATCTGCGCGCCGCTTTCAGGCGCGAACAGCAGACCGGCTACGATCCCACCCACCGCACCGACTATCAAGCCTATGGTAAAATATTCCATTCTCCGGTTCCTCATGCGTCATCCCTCCCAGATACCGCCTCGCCCTCTGTGAGCAGGCGGAAGATCCGTTCAAGTTCCTGTTCGCTTTGGAAGTCGATCTCGATCTTCCCTTTCTTGGCAGTCTGCCGAACGCGAACCGTCGTGTCCAAGAGGCGCCGCAGCTTGCGCGCTACGACCTTGTACGACTTCGGCGTGACAGGTCTAGGTGGTCTGTCGGCCGTCTGCCCGGCCGCATACAGCCGGGCAAGGTTCTCCGCTTCGCGTACCGAAAGACCCTCTTCTGCGAGCTTGATGGCGAGTCTGATGCGTAGCCCTTCGTCCGGAACGGCCAGGATCGCGCGAGCATGTCCTGAGCTCAACTTGCCATCGTAACAAAGCTCCTGCACCTCCTCTGGCAGATCGAGGAGGCGAAGCGTGTTCGTCACTGCCGAGCGTGATTTCGAGACCTTGTCGGCCAATTCCGATTGGGTCATGTCATATTCTGTCAGAAGCTTCCTGTACCCTCGCGCCTCTTCGATCGGGTTCAGATCCTGCCGTTGCAGGTTCTCTATCAGCGCGATAGCGAGCGCCTCGGTTTCCGAAGACGCCATGATGCGCACAGGCACTATCTCGAGCCCCGCCGCTTTGGCTGCTCTCCATCGTCTCTCGCCGGCGATTATCTGATAGCCATCACTGACAGGTCGCACGATTATCGGCTGAAGGATGCCGACTTTCTTCACTGAATCGCTCAGCTCGGCGATATGCTCCTCATCCATCGCGGTGCGGGGTTGATTGGGGTTAGGGGTGATGGAGCCGATCGGGAGTTCGTGCAGCTCGCCGCCAACCTCCTGCCCCGCTCCGGGAATCAGAGCGGATAGACCCCTGCCTAATCCTAGCTTAGACACGGCCGATCACTTCCTTCGCTAGACTGCGGTACGCCTCAGCGCCCCGTCCCGACGGATTATAGATGGTGATTGGTTGCCCGAAGCTCGGGGCCTCGGAAAGGCGCACGCTTCTCGGAATGATGGTGTCAAAAACCGTCTCGCCGAAGAAGTCCCTGACTTCCGCGACGACCTGCGAGGACAGCCGTGTCCGAGCATCATACATGGTCATCAGTACGCCGAAGACCTCAAGAGACGCGTTCAGGTGTGTCTTGACCAACTTGACGCTCTCAAGCAGTTTGGAGAGGCCCTCCAGTGCGTAGTACTCGCACTGCACCGGGATGATCACGCCCTGCGCTGCAGTCAGCGCGTTGACCGTCAGAAGCCCAAGAGATGGGGGACAGTCGATGATCACATAGTCGAAGTCGTCAAGGATCGGCGCCAAGATGCTCTTCAACTTCGCTTCGCGGCTGAACGCGGATACAAGTTCGATCTCGGCACCCGCAAGTTGGATCGTCGATGGCACTATGAACACGTGCTCGACTTCAACGGGCTCGATCAACTCCTCGATGGGTGTGTCTCCAAGGAGTGCGTTGTAGATACACTCCGGCCGCTGATTCTTGTCCAGACCATAGCCGGAGGTGGCGTTTCCTTGTGGATCGAGGTCGACGAGCAGTACTTTGGAGCCCAACTCTCCGAGGCCGGCTGCCAGATTGACTGCAGTGGTACTCTTCCCCACTCCGCCCTTCTGGTTCACCACAGCGAAGACTCTCGCTCCTTTGGCTCCGAGTTCCTGACCCTGATCCACCGCTCCTCCTCCGTATGCCTGTATCTGCTTCAGTATAGGCAAGACCAGCACGTCGTGAAAGCGCGAATCACGCCAGCGGCTGCCTCTGTGCCATGCCAGGCCTGCGGGGTAGGCGCACTAGCGCAGCGCAATCCACTCGATAGGTGAGTATGGTTCGTACCTCGCTGCCTCCAGGAAGCACCACCCTGTGCACTTCCTCTGGCACCAGTCCGCATAGTCTTGCTGCTCTTTCTCCCGCACGCACCTCTTCGGCAGTCGGAGCGCCCTTCAGCGCGACCAGGATACCGTTCTTCGCAAGCAGCGGGGCTGCCAGTTCCACCAATGAAGGTAGACTAGAGAGCGCCCGGGCCGTAACTGCGGCGAACATGCCTCTCCCGTCAAGCGCCAACTCTTCCGCCCTACGATCGACGATCGATACGTCTATCCGCAGGTCCTGGCTCACCTCCCGAAGGAATGCGGCCTTCTTCTTGACCGACTCCACGAGCGTGAAGTCTCTGTCACTTAGAACAGCCAGCACGAGACCTGGGTATCCGGCCCCTGACCCGAGATCAGCTACAGCACCACCGGGAGCCGTATCGACGAACGCTAGAGCTGTGGCGGAGTCGACGATGTGTAGCCTTATGACGTCAGCCGGCAACGTGATTCGGGTAAGGTTCAACACACGGTTTCTTTGGAGCACGGCCTCAGCATGAGCCGCCAGCGTTCCGATCTGGTCGTCGGTAGCCGTTACTCCTGCCGCGACCAGGGCAGTTCTCAGCACCTGGCGGTTGACTTCTGGATTAATGAGACCCTCGGACATCTTGAATCAACTCCCGTGCGGTGGTTTCACGTGAAACATCGTCCGGTGGTTTCACGTGAAACATTCTGACTCTGCGGCCAACACACCGCAAGCGCTCCGTGAGTCGTGAACCGGAAACGTCGCTAGAGACGACCGACGAACCGCCCTTCTCTAAAACCTTGCTCCTGGAGTACCAGGCCATCTTCGAGTTAAAGGTGTCGTCACCATCATTCTCGGGATAAGCTGCCTGAACTCTGTGATTCGAGTGGCTCAGTCAGATCTCGCGATAAATTTACCAAACACACGGGAATAACTTATGCGACGCCTCCTGTTGGAGATGAACGACGGATCTGCCGGTAGATTTGAGGAGAGCAGGCGCCGCCTTGGTCGAGTACGGCTGATCCGCTCGTTAAAACCAGACGACGGGACAAGCCGTCTTTTCATCTCCTCCGAAGACACTCCCGTTCCGCGGTTCTTGGAGTCTTTCGGCATCCTACCTCGATCGTGAACCCGGCTTACCGAGATCCTTATGGCTTGTGTCCAGAAAAACAGAGAGGGGAGCCCATGGGCTCCCCTCTCAACAATCGTCTCCTGAGCGCTACTTCGGAGAGACGACCACGCGACGGAAGGGCTCCTCTCCGTCGCTTGCGGTCACTACTCTCCGGTCGTCGCGGAGAGCCACATGGACGACCTTGCGTTCGAAGCCAGTCATCGGTCGGAGTTCGACGGGCCGGCCCTGCCGAGCTGCTCGTTCCGCTGCACGGCGCGCGATTTCCTCCACCTTCATCCTACGGCGATGTTTGTAACCAGACACATCCACCATGATCGGATACCTACGCTCAATACGGCGGTTGGTGATCGCAGAGACGATTACCTGTAGGGAGTCTAGTGTCTTACCATGACGACCAATGAGAATTCCGAGCTCGTCTCCCATTATATCCAGAATGATCTCGCCGCCGTCACCTTCGTACTCCTCAACGCTCGGCTCTAAGCTGTAGCAGCGCACGATGTCGTTGATGACTCCCACCGCCGTGTCAGCGATGGTGTCGAGTTCCTCATCTGTGAATTCCTCGGGCTCATCCTCGAGAATCTCTATGGCGGGACCGCTACCCTCGTCATCCAAGTCTGGGGGCTCTATGGTCTTGGCGGCTCCAGGCTTGAGCCAGACCTCGACGCGTGCCGGCTTGTCGGACTTCATACCGAACATACGCTTGCCGGGTGCGTCAAGAATCTCGTACTCCACCATATCCTGCTGGACGCCCATCTCTTCTAGCGCCGCGTCCAGCGCCTCTGCAACAGAGGGTCCCTCTTTCTCAATCTTATTGATCATCTGCGTGTCTCCTTGACAAGAGGTGGTTCCCGCCCTGACCATGACCCGATCCGGTCACGCCCCGGACTCGTGTGTCTTGTAGTAACGCATCGTGAGTATCTGCTGGGCGACAGCGAAAACGGCCTGCGTCACCCAGTAGATCAAGACGCCAGCGGGGGTGATCCAGCCGAAATACAGCATCGCGACACCCATGTAGATACCGATCATCTTCTGCTGGCGCTCGCCTGGTTGTATAAGCTGGGGAACCACGATACTGAGACCGAAAAGAACCACAAAGATGATGTAAGGGAGAGCCGCAACCAGACCCCCGCTCGCGAATACATCCCTGGGGGACTTGGTAATATCTGGTAGAATTATCCAGAATCTTCTGGCCGCCTCTGCTTGCGCCGCCGGCAGCGAAGCAACATACGCCAGGAGCAGCCCTGGGACCGGCTTCTTGTCCTTCGTGATCGACCCTAGCATTCTGAATAGCGCGAAGAAGATCGGCATCTGTAGCAACAAGGGCAGGCACCCGCCGAGCGGGTTGACCTTGTTCTCCTTGTAGAACTTCAGCGTCTCCTCTTGCAGTTTCTCTTTGTTGCCTTTGTGCTTTTCTTGCAGGGCCTTGATCTTCGGCTGAATACGCTGGAGCTCGAACGTGGATTTCGTCTGCTTCTGTGTGATCGGGAAGAGGACAACCCTTATGGCCACCGTGAGCAGGATGATGGCGATACCGTAGTCACCGACCCAGGCATAGAAGTACTGCAACACCTCGAATAGGAATTTCTCGATGGGCTCAAGCAGGGCGTTCACTCTGCGGACTACCTCCTTCATAGGGTGCGGCGCCGAGGGTTCACTCGAAGAATCCACTCCTGGGGTTCAGCCCCAGGGGGTCGCCTGTCGTTCTCATGTCTCTTTATAATATGCGCCCGAAGCCGCTCGCGCTATGGCACCGGATCGTAGCCGCCTGGATTCCAGGGATGGCAGCGGCCGACCCTCTTGAGTGCGAGCCATCCTCCTCGGAATATGCCATGACGCTCTATCGCCATAATGGCATACGCCGAGCAGGTAGGATGAAACCGGCATGTGGGCGGCACGAGTGGGGAGATCAGCCGTTGATATACCCTGATCGGGAGGGTCGCGATAATCCGAATCCACCTCACGAGATGATCTCGAGTTTCCGAAGAGCTGCGGTCAGATCTTCATCTAGTCCCTTCGCAACCACAGATGCTGTGGAAGCGCGGGAGATCAGCGCGACATCGAAGCCCGCCCACGGACCGCCAAGGCGTCGGCAGGCTGCACGTAACACACGCTTAGAGCGGTTCCGTTGTACCGCGCCACCCAACTTCTTCCCCGCAATGAAAATCACGCGACCCTTACTCGGGTCGCGTGATTCACGGGTCGGCGTGCTTAGTACTACGATGTTGTGCCGCGCTGCCCGCGCACCCTCTCGGAAGAGCCGGTCAACGTCAGTGGCAGCGGTGATAGTACGCACGGTTGTCAGCCTCGGCCCGAAGGCCGATCGAGCCTACGCCGCGCTCGGGCACAGAACTTTGCGGCCCTTGTGGCGCCGCGCTGCGATGATCGCGCGGCCGGCTTTGGTCGACATGCGCTTGCGGAAACCATGAGTCTTCGCACGCTTCCGGTTGTTTGGTTGGTATGTCCTCTTCACTACATTCCTCCGTTCCACGGCGCCCGTCACCCGGACGCCAAGCCCGGTGATTATAGCGGTGGCAGAGAACAAGTGTCAACGAATCGTCCCGGTAGGGTTTCCACAGGCGGCCAACACACCGTCCCTCCCCTTCCATTGTCGTGCTGAAAAAAAGTCAAGAATCTGTGGATAATGTGGAAAACCCAGGATGCGCCCCTGGGGAGCCTGTGGATAACCGGACCTCCCGTGTTGTTCAGCCCTGGGGGGTTTGCTAGAATCAGCACTACCTCATAGGCCCCTATGGATCTCTGGGTTACCTTGAAAAAGCCCCGTTTGGCGCCCAGTAAGCTTCCTTAGTAGATACACGCTATGCTGGCGATTGATTTATCCACAGCCTTTTCAATTGTGGCCGACATGAGTCTACCTCTGTCCACAACTCCCGGTTGTTTAGGTGCGGGGAGAAGGCTCCTGGAAGCCCTATGGCAGCTCTGAATCGCTCTCACCAGCACGTTTATGTAACAAGTGAGGTTTTTGGGTGAAAGGATATCCACAGTTGTGGAAAGTTCTGTGGATAAACCAGGAAACTGCAGTTGACACGCTTCCACCAAGCAGGGTTTGAGCGCAGAATGAGGGTTGCAGATACGCCTGCGACCAGCGGTTTGTCCAGATAGCCAACGTAGGTCGATTGTTGATAAGTCTGTGGATGCTCAGGATTTAGACGTGAGGGGGGTGAGTATGAAGACGTTCTTTGGAAGCACCCCCGCTCAGACTACGCCCCTTCTTGATTCTCAGACGATGGACGAGCCTCGCTCTCGCCCACTTGAGCAAAGGGTGAACACGGAGCCCTCTTCTGTGCGTATTGCCATTTATGATGCGTTGACTGCTCCTCCTCGAATCGAGGAGGTTCTCGGCGATAACCCGCGCGCCTTGATCGAGGCCCTTTCCTCCAGGGCGTACCAGCTCTCACATGAGGCAGGTGGCGACCTGCCCTATGTCGTCATTCGAGAAATCGTAGAGAACTTAATACACGCCCGGTTCTATGAAGTGGTCGTTTCGGTACTTGATGGTGGCAACACGATCCGGTTTGCGGATCAGGGTCCCGGCATCAACGATAAAGAGAGAGCGTTTCAGCCAGGTTTTTCCACTGCGACCGAAGACATGAAGCGAGTCATCAAGGGTGTGGGCTCGGGCCTTCCTGTAGCACGGGAGTGTCTTGGGTTCGCGGGTGGAGCAATCGTGATCGAGGACAACCTTGAACGAGGGACGGTCGTCACCCTGCGAACAGCGCCAGCTGGTTTATCAAGGGAGAGCGCGAGTGGGTTGGTTGTTGACACACCAGATGACCCCGTGCCCTCTTTGTCCACCAGGCAAAAACAGGTGTTGTCATTGACGATGGAGTTCGGATCGGTTGGTCCAACGATCGTTTCTAAGGAGCTTGGCGTTGGCCTCTCAACCGCCTATCGCGACCTGGCTTCACTTGAGGTTGAGGGCCTCATCTCTTCAGATGAAACCGGGAAGCGGACACTCACTGTAACTGGTGTCCGTTGCTTGGATGCGCTTTTCAGTGGATAGATCAGGGGTGGCAATGGAGGTTCAACAAGTTTGGCAGGACACACTTGACGTGGTTCGGCAGGAGCTCAACACGCCTACATTCAAGACATGGTTCGAACACACGGCGCCCTTGGGTATGGTTGACGAAATAATGGTCGTCTCGGTACAGAATGACTTCGCAAGAGACTGGTTGGAGTCTAGATACTCAGGACTACTTTCGTCCGCGCTGACACAAGTCACGGGCCAGGCGATGTCTGTGTCTTTCAGGGTTGTGGGGGAGTCGGTGATCCCTGCGCCAGCAGAACCAGAACCCGTCGCGGCGATATCCGACCTTGAACATAAAGAGAGGACCCGCGCAAAGGAAGTAACGGATGGTGACTTCAATCCAAAGTACACCTTCGACTCTTTTGTTATGGGTTCGTCGAACCGGTTTGCCCACGCAGCTGCCTTAGCGGTAGCAGAAACACCAGGTGGCGCTTACAACCCACTCTTTATATATGGGGGAGTGGGCCTCGGTAAGACACACCTCCTGCAGGCCATCGGGCACTACGTTAAAACAAGCTTCCCCCACATGAATGTGAAGTATGTATCCACAGAGCAATTCACCAACGACTTCATCAATTCCATCGGCAACCGAGACAAGAGTCGCATCGAGGGCTTTCGTCGCAGCTACCGCACAAACGATGTCCTCTTGGTTGATGACATCCAGTTCCTTGCCGGCAAGGAGGGGACCCAGGAGGAGTTTTTCCACACTTTCAATACACTGCAGCAGGCAGGCAGGCAGATCGTTCTGTCTTCGGATAGGCCACCAAAAGAGATAGGTGATGTCGCGGACCGCCTACGGAGTCGTTTTGAGATGGGTCTCATCACTGATATCCAACCGCCTGATCTTGAAACCCGGATAGCTATCCTTCGCAGGAAAACGGAAGTTGAGAGTCTTGTTATCCCTAATGAGGTCCTTTTATTCGTAGCTGACCGCATATCTTCGAACATACGTGAGCTTGAAGGTGCGTTGATCCGTGTTGTGGCATTCAGTTCATTGACTCGACACCCTATCGATCTCGATCTCGCCCGGAGCGTTTTAAAAGACATCTTCCCGGAACGGACGATGAAACCTATTTCGGTTTCAGTGATCCAACAGGAGGTCTGTAAGTTCTATGGCCTCACGAAAGTCGAGCTTGTCGGCAACAAGAGGTCACAAGCGATCGTCTATCCCCGGCAGATAGCTATGTATCTCTCGCGGGAGTTGACCGACCTCTCTCTTCCAAGGATAGGTAGTGAGTTTGGGGGTAGGGACCACACTACGGTCATGCATGCCACCAGTAAGATTCAAAAACTCATGAATGAACAGCGTGAAGTCTACAATCAGATTCAAACGCTCACAAACCTGGTGAAACAGCGTAATTAAGGCTGTGGGTGAGTAGGGGATAACGGTGGGGATAACACCCTTAACCTGTGGATGGATCAAGTGTGTTGTGGAGATGTGGATAAAAGGGGACAGTTCTTCAACCGACTACTAACAATAGACACACCATAAGAGACATGCGGAAACAGTACTTATCAACATCATCCACACCACTATTACTACTACTACTGATAGTTATTGAAAGAGAGGAACAGTAATGAAGGTCTCTGTTGCCCGGGGAGAACTCCTAGAAGCACTCTCAGCTGTATCGAAAGGCCTATCCTCTCGAACCACCTTGCCGATCTTGTCAGGAGTACACATCTCGTCGATCGATAACACATTGATCCTCCAGGCGACGGATCTTGAGATTTCCATCAAAACGAAACTGAAGGCTCGAGTAGAGAAGGCTGGCCAGACCGTCCTCCCCGGAAAACTCCTAACTGACATCGTGCGGAGTCTTCCTGAGGCTGCAGTGACTATCGACGTTCAAACCGGAGGACCAACAACCATCACATGTGGGCAGTCAGTATTTACCGTCAAAACTCTCAACCCGGAAGACTTTCCAAAATTCCCCGACATATCCGCAACAGAATCCGTTTCGTTGCCGGGCGACGTCTTCACACAAGTGGTGCATCAGGTCTCAAAAGCAGTCAGCGGGGATGAAACCCGCCCGATCCTAACGGGCGTACTTGTCGTTGTCGAAGCAGGAATCCTTCGCATGGTATCCACTGATTCCTACAGACTCTGCTTGAGAGAAGTCGCGCTTGATGGTGTTGTTGGTGTACTTGAGGTAGTGATCCCCGGCCGCGCAATCGAGGACGTGGCGCGGCTCACCGCCTCCACAGAGACTGTTTCGCTTGGCGTATCAGACAACCAAGTCATCTTCGCTTTCGGAGAGACAGTATTTATCTCTCGGCGTATTGAAGGCGCGTTCCCAAATTACCGCCAACTTATTCCTAAAGAACACCAAACGAGGGCCGTACTCGACAGGGTGGGTTTTATCGAGGCGGTGAAGAGGGTGTCACTACTAGCACAACACAACGCCCCCCTTCGCGTCAGCGTGAATATCGCCGACCATAAACTGACCTTAAGCGCACAGACCCAAGATGTTGGCGAGGCGAAGGAAGATATTGAGATCCACCCGACTGGTGAAGATGTTGAGATAGCCTTCAACCACGCCTATCTCATCGATGGCATATCTGTGGCAGAGGGAGACAAGGTCGCGCTTGAGATCGTCAGCCCACTGAAACCAGGCATTATCAAGTCGGTGGACGGCGAGGATTTCACATATCTCCTTATGCCTGTCCGGCTCGGCTGAGAAGCGACACCGTGTGTTGATATCAAGGCTTGAACTCGACGGATTCAGGAACTATAAACACCTGTTTATAGAACCCAGCCCGGGCCTCACTGTCTTAGTGGGGCCCAACGCTGCCGGGAAGACGAATGTGGTAGAAGCCATACAACTACTCACCACAGGCCGCTCTTTTAGAAACCCAAAATGGGCAGATATCGTGCGGTGGGGGAGTGAATCGGCGACTTTAAGGTTGACCATTGAGGCCGACGGCGCGACCACGGCCACCGACATGGTGGTCACCGCAGAAGGAGCACGCTCATATCGTTTGAACGGAGCGACGAGGCGCCGTCACTCGGATATCACTGGTTTCATACCGAGCGTCATCTTCACACCCGACAACCTGGCTTTACCTAAGGGGCCTGCGGACAACAGGCGAGCAGCCATCGATGATCTTGGAGAGCAGCTCTCTAAAACCTATGGCAGTATCAGGCGAGACTACGCACGAACAGTGCGCCAACGGAATGCCGTGCTTAAAGAGAACCGCTACGAGCCAGAGATACTCACGGCGCTCGACGAACACCTTGTGGCCCTCGGATCGTCGCTGTGCTCCCACAGATGGAGGCTGCTGAAACGGGTGGCGGCCACTACCATCCCCCTGTACGCAAGATTAGCGGGAGGAGAGGGATTAGGTGTTCGGTATGAGTCGTCGATTCTCGGCGACACCACACTTAAGACCACGCTTACACAAGAGAATATACAGAGCCTTTTTCGTGAAGCGTTAGCTTCCCGGCGACGTGATGAGAAGGCCAGACAAACCACACTGGTGGGTCCCCACCGCGATGACATCGTGTTTGAAGTAGAGGGAAGAGACGCTCGCACCTTCGCATCACAGGGTCAACAACGGACCATCGCTCTTGCCTGGAAGTGGGCTGAGGTCGGGGTTATTGAAGAGATCGCCCATCGAACGCCCGTGCTACTACTCGACGACGTCATGTCGGAGCTCGACTCCACCCGAAGGGCCGCACTCACAGGGCTTATGCAGAGTGGGGCGCAGGCGGTCGTGACAACCACCAACGCGGCATATTTCGATCCCGAGCTACTTATGGATGCGTGCGTCATTGAGATTCCCGGGAGCTGATGATGGCGAGACGAAGGAAGACCGAGTCGATCGGTGATGTTGGTCGCGACATCCTCGCGAAGTTGGATCCGCACGGGAAACGGCACGAGTCAAAGGCCGTACAGGTGTGGCCGGAAGTAGCCGGTAGCGAGATAGTCAAACACACAAGAGGCTTCGCTATGCGAGAAGGAGAACTTGTCGTCTTCGTCGACTCGCCCGCATGGGCGAATGAGCTGACCCTCATGGCTGAGCGACTACGGGAGGGCATCAATTCACGAATCGGTCAGAACTCTGTAAGGGGCATACGGTTCGCTGTGTCCAAGAAGGTGCAAGAAGAGCGCCACCGGGAAGCTCTCCATCTAGAAGACGAGGAGTTCTATCAGCCGGACAGAACAAAGCCGGTTGCGCTCTCAACGGAGGAGTTGGACCAGGCGCGGTACATAGCGGAGGCGGTCCGAGAGCCAGAGCTCCGAGAGAAAGCGCTCAGGGTCATGATCAAGGACCTGGAGTGGAAAAAGGGTGTGCGTGACACCAAAGAGGCTGAGAGGGCAACAGGGGGTCCCAGGGATACTGGATCGAGCCCGAGCTGATACCACGTGTGGTACACTTGAGGAGGTCGAACAACAATATCTCGTGGGGCGAACCACCCCATACGAAATCCATCACCGCGCGCCGATGAGAAGGAGTTCTTAGTGCCCAAAAGCTCATATTCCGGCAAAGACATCCAGGTTCTCGAGGGGCTCGAAGCCGTTCGTAAGCGCCCGAGTATGTACATCGGATCGACTGGGCCGAAGGGTCTGCACCACCTTGTCTATGAAGTGGTCGACAACTCCGTTGACGAAGCCCTGGCTGGCGTTTGTACTTCCATTGAGATCACGGTCCACCAGGACAACTCGGTGACCGTTGTGGACAATGGCCGCGGGATCCCGGTCGACAACGTTCCGAAGTATCGTAAACCCGCCGTTGAAGTCGTCCTCACTATTCTGCATGCCGGGGGCAAGTTCGGTGGAGAGGGGTATAAGGTCTCGGGCGGCCTTCATGGAGTCGGAGTGTCGGTAGTCAATGCCCTCTCCAAGAAACTGGAAGTCGGGGTCAGGCGCGACGGGAAGATCTGGTCTCAGACATATGAGTACGGAAAACCTACCGGTCCTCTGAACGCGATCGGCAACAGCAAGGTCACCGGCACCACCATCACCTTCTGGCCCGACGACGACATCTTCGAAGAACTCGAGTTCTCCTGGGATACCCTAGCCTCCCGGATGCGAGAGACGGCCTTTCTCAACAAGAACCTGAAGATCACCCTGGTCGACGAACGAGAGTTGGAGCCACGCAAGATCGAGTTCCGCTATAGCGGCGGCATCACCGACTTCGTGAAGTATCTCAACGAGAAGAAGGAGTCGATCCACAGCAAAGTCGTGTCTTTTGAAGTGGATGGCGCAGAGGGCGTCGTTGAAGTTGCGATGCAGTGGAATACCGGCTACTCGGAGGCGGTGCTTGCGTTCGCCAACAACATCAACACCCACGAGGGCGGCACACACCTCGAGGGATTCAAGAACGCGTTGACCAGGACGATCAACGACTATTCCAGACGGCAGAACATCCTTAAAGAGAAGGATGACAACCTTTCAGGGGAGGACATCCGTGAGGGTCTGACGGCGGTCATCTCCGTCAAACTCCGTGAACCACAGTTCGAAGGACAAACGAAGACGAAGCTTGGCAACACCGAGATGCGCTCCTTCGTCCAAACTGCGGTAACACAACATCTATCCGAGTATCTCGAGGAACACCCGAAGCCGGCTCGCGCGATCATCATGAAGTCTACCCAGGCCGCCAAGGCGAGAGCGGCGGCCCGAAAAGCGCGAGAGCTTACTCGGCGCAAAGGACTTCTCGAGAGTTCAACGCTTCCCGGAAAGCTTGCAGACTGTTCTATCAAAGAGGCCTCCCTCACAGAGATATATCTGGTCGAGGGTGACTCTGCGGGCGGCTCAGCTAAACAGGCCCGCGATCGCTCGTTCCAGGCCATCCTTCCGTTGCGGGGCAAGATCCTCAACGTCGAGAAGGCCGGCATCAACCGTGCTCTCGCCTCAGAGGAGATACAGGCGATGATCACCGCCCTTGGAACGAGTGTCGCCGAGGAGTTCGACCTCGAGCAGGCCCGGTATCACAAGGCGATCATCATGACCGACGCAGATGTCGACGGCTCGCACATACGGTGCTTGATCCTCACGTTCTTCTATCGCTATATGCGGGAGCTTATCGATGCAGGATACATCTACATCGCCCAGCCCCCGCTTTTCAAGCTCGCCATCGGCAAGAAGCACGAGTACGCATACAGCGACAGGCAGCTCCAGCAGATGCTCGCAAAACTGCCCGAGGGAACGAAGTACAACATCCAGCGCTACAAAGGTCTCGGCGAGATGAACCCGGAGCAGTTGTGGGAGACGACGATGGATCCGGAGCGCCGGACGTTGCTGCAGGTCACGCTCGACGACGCCCTTGCGGCAGAGGAGGCGTTCGCCGATCTGATGGGGGACCAGGTGGAACCGCGCAGGGAGTTCATCCAGCGTCATGCCAAGAACGTGCGTTTCTTGGACGTGTGATGACATCCGAGGGGGATGCGGCGAGGAGATGCTCTGAAGATGAATGGCGGACAAGAGCGCCGGCACAGACGAGAGTTCGAGCCGCCACCCTGGGAACAGGACGCATTCGAACGGCTTCAACGCGAGCGAGAAGAGCGGGAGAAGGAAGCGGAACTGAACCGGGCGCTAGTGGAGATGCGCACGGAACAGGTCGACGCTTCTGCGCAAGAAGGGCAAACCGAACCGGTAGCAGAAAGCACATCATGGGATTCTCGGCCGGAAGAAGAGAAGCAGTATGTGGTTCCAGCGGCACGACTAGCAGAACTGATGGCCGGACTTCGGGAAGAGGAGCCGCGAGTCGTACAGGCGTATCACGGCGCCGCGAACACGGTGGCGGCCCTGCTGGCCATCATGGGAGTCGGTTTCGTTGTGTGGGCCGGCATCTTGATCGGGAAAGCCGGGCCCGAAGCGGGCGCACTGCAGATGATGGCGTCCCTGCTCGTGATGGTCTGGGGCTTTATGATGATCGCGTTCAGCGTAGTGCTGTGGCGTAAGTACAACTTGTGACAGTGGGTCAGACGAGGAGAACAGACTGTGACTGAACCGATCGTGGCGTCCAGCGTCCAACTGATCGATATCGAGCAAGAGCTGAGGAACTCATTCCTTGAGTACGCGATGAGTGTCATCGTCGCGCGCGCGCTGCCTGACGTGCGCGATGGGTTGAAGCCGGTCCATCGCCGCATCTTGTACGCGATGAACGAGTCCGGGCTCACGCCGACACGACCGTATAAGAAGTCCGCATGGACCGTCGGTGAAGTCATCGGCAAGTATCACCCGCACGGTGACTCTGCCGTTTACGACACGATGGTGCGCATGGCGCAAGACTTCTCCTTACGGGTTCCTCTCGTCGACGGCCACGGCAACTTCGGTTCCGTAGACGGTGACTCCGCGGCCGCCATGCGCTACACAGAGTCGCGCCTGCACAGGATGGCGATCGAGCTGCTGCGCGACCTCGACAAAGAAACAGTAGACTTCGGTCCCAACTATGACGAGTCGCTCACTGAGCCACTCGTGCTCCCGGCGCGCTTCCCCAACCTGCTCGTGAACGGTTCCTCCGGCATCGCCGTAGGCATGGCGACGAACATACCGCCCCATAATCTCGGCGAGACGATCGATGCGGTGACCGCTTTCATCGACAATCCCGAGATCACCCTGGACGAGATCATTCAGATCATGCCCGGCCCTGACTTCCCAACCGGCGGGATCATCATGGGCCACGACGGCATTCAAAATGCCTACGAAACCGGCCGCGGAAGCATCAAAGTTCGCGGAAAAGCGCACATCGAACAGACGTCGACCGGCCGCATGAGGATCATCATCACGGAGATCCCCTACACGGTGAACAAGTCGAAGCTCGTGGCCAAGGTCGCCGAACTGGTGCGCGAGAAGAAGCTCACGGAGATCTCGGACCTGCGCGATGAGTCCGACCGCAAAGGTATGAGGGTCGTCATCGAGCTGAAGACGACCGCTATCCCGCAGGTGGTGTTGAACAAGCTCTACAAGCACACGCAGCTTGAGACCGGGTTCGGCGTGATCATGATCGCGCTGGTCGACGGGGTGCCCCAGACACTCAATCTCAGGCAGATGCTGCATTACTACATCGAGCATCAGAAGGATGTCATTACCCGCCGCACCAAATATGAACTGCGCAAGGCGGAGGAGAGGGCGCACATCCTCGATGGCTACATCATTGCCCTTGAGAACATCGACGAGGTCATTCAGATCATCAAATCAAGCCAGGACGACAGTGAGGCGAAAAGTCGTCTGATCGAGCGGTTCGCCTTGTCCGAGGCGCAAACGGACGCGATCTTGGAAATGCGCCTGCGTCGTTTGACCGGACTCGAGCGTCACAAGATCGAAGACGAACTCGTAGAACTGCGCGAGAAGATCGCCTGGTACACGAAGGTACTCGGCGACATCAATCTCGTGCTGCAGATCATCAAGGAAGAGATGGCCGAGATCCGGGCCAAACACGCCAACGCTCGACGCACCGAGATCGCCGGTGCCGCCAGGGATCTCGACGTCGAAGACCTTATCGCCGAAGAGGATATGGTCGTCACGATCACTCAGGCGGGTTACGTGAAGCGTCTGCCGGTTGCGACCTACCGTCAGCAGAAGCGTGGCGGCAAAGGTAAGGCGGGCGTGAACCTGAAGGAGAACGACTTCGTCGAGCATCTGTTCATCAGCTCGACGCACGATTACGTGCTGTTCTTCTCGACCAAGGGCAAAGTCTATCGCCTGAAGGTGCACGAGTTGCCGGTTGGTTCGCGGCATGCGCGCGGTACGGCGGTCGTGAACCTGCTGCCCTTCGCGCAGGACGAGAACATCGCGGCCGTCATCACTACACGCGGATTCGCCGAAGACGAGTACCTGTTGTTCGCGACCCGCAATGGTCTGGTCAAAAAGACCGCGCTTGAGGTGTACAATCGCTCGCGTCGCGACGGCATCATCGCGATCAACCTGCGTGACAACGACGAGCTGATCGCCGTACGCCGCGTGACCGATGACCAAGAAGTCGTCATGGTCTCAGCGGAAGGCAAGGCGATCAAGTGGAACGAGAAGGATGCCCGCCCGATGGGACGCGACACGATGGGCGTCAAAGGTATGAACCTCAAGACGGGCGACTACGTGCTGGGTATGGAGATCGCGCCGCCGGACTCTGAGCTGTTCGTGGTGACCGAGCGCGGTTACGGCAAGCGTACGAACATGAGTGAGTATCCCACACAGAAGCGTGGCGGCATGGGCGTCAAGACCATCCAAGTCACCTCCAAGAAGGGCCGGCTGGCGGGCATGAAGATCGTCATGCCCGGGCATGAGCTGATGTTGATCTCCGAGGAGGGCGTGGTGATCCGTGTTAACGCCGAGGACATCAGCAGACTCGGCCGCTCGACCCAGGGGGTGAAGGTCATGAATGTGTCCGAAGCGGACAGCGTCACCGCGATCGCGCGCGTGACCGCGAAGAAGCGCAAGCGCGTTGCTCCTGATGGTCAACAGGTCTTGGTGGAAGATGGTGCGGCTCGAATACCCGGCGTGAGCGATCGTGAGGCGGAAGCCGAGGAACTTGTTACCGAGGACTTTGAGGACGAAGAGTGATTTCACGCGGTTTACGCGGGGCAGAAGGGCCGCCCTCCGGGGTCTGCCTGAGTGCGCTATCCTCGTAGACGTGAACCGTGACCTTGTTGCAGATGATGTGATCGCGAGGATCGACGGCATCGCCGCCGTGCTCTTCGATCTCGACGGTACCCTCATCGACACCGTCGACCACATCCTAGCCTCGTTTCGGCATACGACCAAGGTCGTTCTCGGCAGACCGCTACCCGATCATGTCTTGATGCACAACGTGGGCATCCCGCTCAAAGCCCAGATGCGGGAGTTCACTGATGACGAGCAGGTGGCCGAGGAGCTCCTTGTCGAGTACCGCGCCTTCAACCACGCCTGTCACGATAAGATGGCGAAGCTCTATCCTGGAACCGTCGAGGTGCTTACGGGTATCCAACGGCGAGGAGTGCCTATGGGCATCGTGACGTCCAAGGGCACCCCGATGGCCCGGCGAGGGATCGAGCTCTTCGAGCTGGGTGAGTACTTCGATGTGGTCGTGACGGCAGATGATGTGACTCGACACAAGCCGGACCCGTACCCCGTGCTGCGCGCGGCTGAGCTTCTCGGTATCTCTGCTGCAAAGTGCGCGTATGTGGGCGATAGCCCGCATGACGTCGAGGCAGGACGCGCAGCAGGTGCGTTGACCGTCGCCATCACGTGGGGCGTCTCGGATGCAGCGCGCCTGAAGGCGGCCGGTCCTGACTTCATGATCGACCACATCGCAGATCTACCCGAGTTGCTGTTCGGATCGGAGCGCTGACAGATGAGGGTGTATGTGCCGCCCGTCGGCTCTTGTCGTGGGGTACAAGTCGGATGAGTGAGTCTGCGGGTCTCTAAGGAGGGCGTCGTGTCCAAAGGTAAGGTCATCGCTGCTGTTCTGGCCGTCGTCGTTGTCGTCGTCGGAGCCAGTGTGGCGGTCGCACTCGGCAGTCAAAGCAGCGGAGTCGAGGTGAGTGTCGAGCAGGTGACAGAAGGCGCGCTCTCGGTGACGGTCACTGCGTCCGGCAAGGTCGAGGCCGACGAACAAGGCGACATCTACCCGCCCACCGCAGGCACGCTGGCGAGCATCGTGGTGACCGAGGGCCAGGTCGTCAAGAAGAGCGATCTCATCGCCGTTCTTGACACTGCTTCGCTCGAGCTGCAGGTCGCCCAGGCCCAGGCGGCGTACGAAGGAGCTCTCGCGCAGGCCGATGCTGTTAACAAGACGGCCCCGTCCTCGGCCGACAATGGCGCAGCGTCCGCAGCGGTGAGCGCGGCATATGCCGCGTACGAGGCGGCTGACGCGCAGTATGAGGCCGCGAAGAGTGCGGTACCCTCCCAGGCCGCCATCGATCAGGCGCAGCTGCAGATCGATCAGGCTCAAGCCACGTATGATGCTGCCGTACAGGCCTACGACGACTTCATCGATGCGCACCCCGCGCCTCGCGACGCTACCACGGAGGCTGCCCTCGTTGCGCTCGGCATCGTGCGTAATCAGGCATACACAGACCTCCTGTCCGCGCAGGCGACCCTTGCGCAGTTGGTTGCGGCTCAGAACAACGATGCGGCAGTAGCTGCGGCGAAGATTGCCAGAGACCAGGCGTGGGCAGGCTATCTGGCAGCGCTTGCACAGCAGTCGCAGCTTACCAAGGCCTCCAGCACCGGTGCCGCGCGTTCGGCGGCGGACGCGGCGGTCGAGACAGCACGTCTCGTCCTCGACCTCGCGATAGAGAATCTCGGTAAGGCTGAGCTCCGGGCGCCCATGGACGGAACGGTCGTGTTCAACTCGGCCACCGGAGGTCTTTCGGCGCTCGGTGGCACCGCTTCCGGCAAGCCGACGGTGGGCTCCTCGGTCTCGCCGGCAAGCCCCCCGTTCAGTGTCGTCTACTTTGACCAGTTGCTCTTCAGTGCGCAGGTCGACGAAGCTGACATATCGAAGGTCGAGGAGGGTCAGTCGGTCGCCGTCACACTCGATGCAGTACCCGGAGAGACCTTTGAGACCACGGTCGAGCGCATCGAGAAGACCGCTGTTCTCACCTCGACCGGAGGGACGGCATTCTCGGTGCTCATGCGCTTGAAAGACGTGGGCGACAAGGCGCTTCTCGGCATGAACGGGTCGGTCGATATCGAGATCAGCTCGATCGACAGCGCCATCGCCGTACCCATTGAAGCGGTACTCGATGATGCGGACGGGAGTTATGTCTTCCTCATCCGTGGCGGCAAGGCCGAGCGAGTGAGCGTCGTGACCGGTACGCTGACCGACACGCGTGCGCAGATCCTTAAAGGTGTCGCCGTAGGTGACGACGTCGCTGTCAGCGGTCTTACCGATCTTGAAGACGGCGCGTCAGTGAAAGTGCAGTAGTCGGTGTCACACGCATCGACAGCTACGCCACGTGTCGTCTTAGAGACACGCGATGTCACAAAGACGTACTTCCTCGAGGGCATCGAGGTGAATGCTTTACGGGGCATCTCGCTCACGGTCCGTGAGGGCGAGATGGTCTCGCTCATGGGGCCGTCCGGCTCCGGTAAGTCGACGCTCATGCACATCGTCGGGCTACTCGACACGCCGACGAAAGGCCAAGTGATCCTTGAGGGCGAAGACGCCAGCACGATGTCACCGAATCAGCTGGCCGAATTGCGTAACCGCTACATCGGCTTTGTGTTCCAGTCCTTCAATCTTTTGCCGAGGACGTCGGCTCAAGCCAACGTCGAACTACCCCTCATCTACTCGGGCGTGTCGGCGGGCGAGCGAACACGCAGGGCGAAGAACGCGCTTGAACGCGTGGGCCTCAGCGACCGTCTCGGCCACTTCAGTAGTCAGCTATCAGGTGGTCAGCAGCAGCGGGTCGCCGTCGCGCGAGCGCTGGTCAGCAATCCCAGCATCGTATTGGCGGATGAGCCGACCGGGAACCTTGACTCTCGCTCGGGCATCGAGGTCATGGCGATGCTCCAGGAGCTTAACGCGCAAGGAATCACCGTGGTGGTCGTCACGCACGACGACCGCATCGCGCGCCACTCACAAAGAGTCGTGCGCATCTTAGACGGGCGTATCCAGTCCGAGGAGATCGTGCGTGACCGGATCCCGGCAGCAGCCGAGCTGCGCGATCTACCTGCCGAGGAGGTCGCCGGATGAACTTCCTTGAGAGCATCAGGATCGCGTTCCGCGCGCTCGCGGCCAACAAGGCGCGCAGTCTGCTCACGATGCTCGGCGTCATCATCGGCGTCGCAGCAGTGATCTTGCTGGTCGGTATCGGTACGGGTGTCCAAAACGAGGTCACCGGGTCGATCGAGGGCCTGGGCTCGAACCTGCTCTTCGTGTTGCCCGGACAGTACGATGCGGCCGGCGGCGGACAGCCGGCGCCGCCGTCCCGACGCTTCACCATCGATGACGCGCAGTACATCGAGCGCCGCGTGAGTGGACTCGATGCCGTCGTACCCGTCATCCAGGGCGGCGCGACCATCAAATCGGGTAACCGCAGTATGCGGGTCATAGTCGCTGCTGCGACCGAGAAGGGGAGCGATGTGTTCTCGGCCAACCTTATAGACGGCAGACATTATCGCCGCAGTGAGGTCCAGGCCGCGTCCCGCGTCGTGGCGCTGGGAGCGTCGGTGGTCAAACAGCTCTTCCCCGGGCAAGACCCGATAGGGAAGTCGGTCACCATCCAAGGTCAGCGGTTCACGGTCATCGGGCACTACGAGGCTCAGGGTGGCGGCCTTGGCGGAGACCAGGACGCGCAGGTGTACATGCCGGTAACCACCGCGCAGCGGGTCCTAGGTGTCGATGACATCGGGACGATCATCGTGAAGGTCTCCGACCCAGAGGGCATCGACCGGGCGAAGGCCGATATCCTACGTGTGATGAGGCCACGTTTCGGCGACGAGATCACGGTCTTCTCCCAGGAGCAGACGCTCGGCATCCTCTCTGATCTACTAGGCACACTCACTTACATGCTTGCGGGGATCGCAGGGATATCGCTGCTTGTCGGCGGCATCGGGATCATGAACATCATGCTCGTCTCGGTGCAGGAGCGAACGCGCGAGATCGGCATCCGTAAGGCCGTTGGCGCGCGCACCTACGACATCTTGAGCCAATTCGTCATCGAAGCCGTGGCGCTGTCCGTCATGGGGGGCGTGCTCGGCATCGCGATAGGATGGGGCGGCGCAGAAGCCCTGAGCGCATCCACACCGGTTCCTTCCGAGGTGACGCTATGGGCTGTGGCGATGGCGTTCTTCTTCGCGTTCGGCGTTGGAGTGTTCTTCGGCGTTTACCCTGCGTACAAGGCGAGCAAGCTCGATCCGATCGTAGCGCTACGCTACGAGTAGGAGCGCTGCATCAGGACATGAAGTCGCTTGGGTCTACGTGGTCGAGGAAGTTGCGAAACTCCTCGACCTCTTCTTCCTCATCGACGTTCTCGATGACGACGCTCGCCTCGGCCAGCACGCTTTCTGCTACGTATATAGGGCAACCCGCGCGCACGGCGAGGGCAAGGGAGTCCGAGGGGCGTGCATCTATCGCAAGGTCGCCATTCTCTCCGTACAACGTGATCGTCGCGTAGTAGGTACCGCCGTCGAGCCGGTTGACCTCGATGCGCGTGACGCTGAAGCCGGTCGCCTTGATGGCGCTGAGTAACAGGTCATGTGTCATCGGTCGGGGAAACTCCGCGCCTTGCAACGCGATGAGGATCGCGGTGGCCTCAGGGTGGCCGATCCAAATAGGCAGCACGTGAGTGTCGCCTCCGGCCTTGGCATCATCCAGTGGGCGCAACAGCACGACCGGCTGGCCGCTGATGGCGTCGGCGCTCACGCTCACGATACGTACCTGGATCACCCGCGCTCCTTTCGAGATCTCAGTAGTACCGTACCACCCGTGGGCTGGTAGTATACTGTCGAGGGGCTGGAAGTTTCTTCCGAGGAGGGGTCATGATCAAGTTCGAGCTGCATACCGCCGAGCGGGAGCAGACGCTTGACGTGACGGAGCAAGTACACCAGGCGCTGCAGGCCACGGGCGTGGCCGAGGGGTGGGTGCTGGTCTTCTGTCCACACACGACCTGTGGCATCACCATCAACGAGAATGCGGATCCTGACGTTACCGCGGATCTGCTTGAAGGACTTGCGAGTCTGGTTCCACGGAAGGGCCCATGGCGGCACCGTGAGGGCAATTCCGATGCGCACATGAAAGCGAGCCTCATCGGTTCGAGCGTGATGATCCCCGTAGCCGATGGCGACCTGATGCTTGGGCCATGGCAGGGCGTCTACCTGTGTGAGTTCGACGGGCCGCGCCGCCGCTACCTGTCCGTGTCGGCGGTCTCCCTCTAGCGCGCCGCGTTTCTTGACGCTCTCGCGGTGCTGGGCTATGGTATCGGAGCATTTCGCATGGGCCCGTAGCTCAGTTGGTTAGAGCGCACGGCTGATAACCGTGAGGTCGATGGTTCGAGTCCATCCGGGCCCACCATGCACACACTGAGAGCCTCCGGCGTGCCGGGGGCTTTGCTTTGTACGAAGGACTGCCGTGCGCTACGAGACTACAGTCGCGTTTTGCTCGGCCATCCGTTTGCTGCCGAGTCGGCCCAGTGCAAAAGCAGCCCACAGCTCGAACAGACGGAACGGTGTCGAGAGGGGTACCGCCATAGGCGACAGTACCTCCCAGGTCAGAGCGATACACAACGCCAGGAAGGCCACTAGGGGAACACCGGCGAGTACAAAGACCCACACGGGGGTGTGTCGCCCGGTGTCTTTCCGAGAGCGCGCGAACACGAACACGACTCCCAGTCCCCACAGTCCGCCCGAGGCGAACATGAGCACATGCTGAAAGTTGGGATCGGCAAACCACGTTGCTAGCGCCAATGCACCCACGGCCGCCCACCCGATGATCAGAGTGCGGGCGAGGTTGCCAGCGCTACCCAGCCCAGACGGGCGGTCACCGTCGCCCAGTGGTCTTGATTCCTGCATATGCGCTCCCCCGAACATACCCTTGGTATCAGTCTACGATGCTAGGCTCGTGCCGGTGTACGGGCAACGCCAGAAAGTGGTGAGGAGTTAGGCTTGACATGCCGGAAGTAGGGTACTATACAATACGAGGTACCTAGCAACGCACAGTACTCACGACAGCAAGAGGCCCGAGGGGGGGAGCCATGGGAGGGGACTTCGGCAGCTACAGCGCCCAGCTGCGCAAGGGCGTTATCCAGATGCTCGTGTTGCAGGTGCTATCTACCGAGCCCCTCTACGGCTACGCCATCGTGAAGCGTCTCGAGGAGCTCGGCGAGTTCGTGGCGGGTGAGGGTACGGTCTACCCCGTGCTCCGTCGCCTCGAAGTGGACGGGCTGCTCGTCAGCGAGTGGCAGCAGCCTGCCGACGGAAACGCACGCAAGTACTACTCGGTCACTGTGGCGGGGGCGGCGTTCCTTGCGCGGTCGCTGGAAGAGTGGAAGCGGATCGACTCGGCAGTCAGATCACTCGAGGGGGAGTGAGCAGAATGGAAGAGACACGATCGGGGACGTGGACCACAGAACGCGCCCGACGTGACAACCGCAAGTGGGTGCGGCTGGCGATCGGCATGGGGCTGGTCACGGTGCTCCTGCTGAGCGTAGCTATCTGGTTGCCATACGCATGGACGCTGGTGATGTGGAACTCCCAGTGCGCTGCGGCGACGACGGTAGAGACTGACGTCGTGCAGCCCGATACGCCGTATGCCGACGTCGTTGCGGCGCTGGGTCCGGTGTCCTACGAGGCCCCCGGGTTCTCGCGCAATGATGTTCCGGACGCAGCCGTGTGTGTCTGGCAGAACACCGAGTTCGGCGAAGTACGCGGTTTATTCATGAGCGGTCGACTCGTCGGATCGCTTCTCGTGTTCGAGTGATGAGCGAGAAACGGGGGAGATTAGCGTGACGAGGGAAGCACTCGATTGGTACGTGCGGGAGTTGCGCAAGGGGCTAACCGGAGTGCCGAGGCCCGATGTCGACGATGTGGCGGAGGAGATCCGCTCACATTTGACCGACCGCATCGCCGAAGGCGACTCACCCGAGCAGGCGATTGCCGGGCTGGGACCAGCAAGTCAGGTGGCTCGGGAGAGCATACAGCGGAGGACTCGACCCGAGGGGGGTATGCCGGTCCCAGACGCCTCGGTGGGCAGGAGGATCGCCGCATGGTGTGCGGATGTCGTGGTAGGAGGCGCACTTCTTCTACTCAACCCCGCGTGGTTCTTCGTCCTCGGAGCGGTCCAGGAGCGCTACTGGATGACCGACGAAGTACGGGCACAGCTTGCTGCGATGCCCGAGTATGTATCGATGACGACTGGAGTGGGATGGGCGATCCTCGCCCTGCTGGTCGGCGCGGCATGGGCGTTCTTCTACTGGATACAGCTGCGACGCTCTAGAAGCGTGAGTGTGGGCATGCGCATGGCCGGGATCTCAAGGGTCCTGACTCCTGATGGTGTGCGTGTGATGCGCACGAGCGATATCGCTGAAGGAGAACCGGCAAAGATCACCGCCCGCGCCAAGTGGTACCTCGCTGCACCGATCATTCCGCTGGCGATGATTGCGATACTTATGATGATAGAGCTGGGGGCGATGACGGTGGGCTCGTTCTTGCAGCCGTTCAATCCGATGTTGCCGGCGAGTCGGGCCGAGGTAGAACACGAAGATTCTCAGGCGGTTATCGAGGCCTTCTACGACGCCGTCTTGGCAGGTGATGCGGCTGCAGCAGACGACTACGTGGCTGAGGGTGCCGCCTTTGACCTCGAAGCGTTTGTTGCCGATCGCCGCGAGGACGGGTTGGAGTCGTGGGAGTTCAGTCTCGGAGTGCCGCCGAATGAGTGGTATGTGGTCGAGACGCTGGACAGCGGTGGGCAGCGGTCCGTCCTGGTCACGGTCCAACGTGCCGAGGAGGAACAGACGCCCGGCGACATCGAGGTGCGGTATCGGATCCTCCGCTGTTCGGACAACCCGCTCGGCGATGACGTGGCGAACCCGGAATAGGAGTCGCGATGTGAAGAAGGCCCGTCGCATTCGCGACGGGCCTTCTTCTGTAAGGGGCGAGCCGTTGCCTAGCCCGACTTTCCTGGCTCTGCTCTCTTGAGCGCGGAAATGAGCAGGTCAGTGGTGGTGCGAGAGTCCGCCGCGTGTATTACCTAAACACGGCCTTTCAGCGGGACGGGGCGTAGGCATCCAGACCGAACAGGTCGTA
>JAUSOQ010000062.1 GCA_030655755.1 Coriobacteriia bacterium | reverse complement strand
GTGGATTCGATCGACGAGCTGAAAACGCGCATCCTGCAGGGCATCGACGAGTTCAACGCATCACCCGTCGTGTTCCGCTGGAACAAGTTCGATCTGGGGCTGGTCTGATGTGTAACCGTTGTTCAGGAACGGACTACTAGTTATGCGCGCATGAACGGATGACTGAGACAGCGTGATACCCTGACTGGGTCGACCAACGGTCATCAGAGTATGCTGGTCATCGTCGATCAGCGTGACAGGGGATGGGTTTCAGTGCGCAGACTGCCGATTCTAGTTCTGATGATTGCGGCGTTCGTCCTCACCACCGGGGTTGTCGCAAACGGTTGGTACGCGGACTTCTTCTCCGCGGACGCGTCGTCCAATGGCACGTACGAGGCCATGGTCATCAATCCAGAGGCCGTCCACGATCCCGCCAACAACCTGACCTACGTGGTCTTCCAGGGGCCGGGTCTCGACCCATATATCACGGCCTATGACCATACGGCCGACGCATGGTCGGCGACATATCGCGTGGGCAACAACCCGCTGTCTGACGACATGCACGGCGGACCGTCGCTGGTGATCGACACGTACGGCTACCTGTACGTGTTCTTCGGCGGACACAACTCCAGCCTGCGCTACGCAAGGTCGATTGCTCCGCATCGCATAGACGGCTGGACGAGCGAGAGGATGATTCGCCTCGAGGGCGATGCCACGGATCTCAGAGCCACCTACCCGCAGCCATGGGCGCTGCCTGAGGGCGGCATCGAGCTCTTCTACCGAAACCACGGTGCCAGCGACGCTGACCCGAGGGCAGGTGACTGGGAGCTTGCAAGGATGTCAACAGAGGCCACCTGGTCGGCGAGCGAGTGTGTACTCGATGCGACAGCCGGAGATGCTGGTTGGTACGCGAGTAGCCAGCATGGTTCCTCGGATACCCTGCAAGTCGGCTTCGTTCTTCGTGACTTCGAAGAGAGCTTGACCAACCAGTTTGTACGGCGTGACCTCTTCTATGTACAACGAGCGTCCGCAGGCGAGTGGGTCAACATACTCGGTGAGTCAATCGGCACGACGCGCACCGCGGACGTGATGGAAGCCAAAGCGCGCATTGCTGAAACAACAGACGAGTACTCAAACCAGGTGGTAGTGCGAGAGGCTCCGGACGGGAATCCTGCACTGCTCTACCTGTCTGGCACAGCCGAGACAGACGGGCCGTGTTCGTGGCGCTATCAGCGCTGGACGGGGAGTTTGTGGGCCAGCTCCGAGATCGTGCAGACTGACAACCTCTTCGATGCCGCGGATCTCACCTTCGACAGCGCAGGGGCGGCCCATGCATACGTCGTGTCCGGGGGACTTCCAGATGATCAGGCGATGTCTGGTGAGGAGAATCTCGCAGCGCGAGGTGGCGACCTAGAGCATTGGATATCGGACAACGGGGTCGATGGTTGGCGTCTCGAGGAGACTGTCAAGCGCTCCATGGACGCAGCGACTCGATACAACAACCCCCAGGTAATCGTCGGCGGAGATGGCGACGAAGTGGGACTTGTGTTCTGCGAATGGAACAACGACGCCTCAAGCTTCATACACAAGCTCTTCTTGTACGTGGACGATCGGTTCATCCAGCGAGAGTTCACGCCGGACATCACTCGGCTTGCGGGGGACGACAGAGTCCAGACGGCTACGAAGATATCTCGCGAGGCGTTTCCTATGGGTTGCGACACAGTCCTCATCGCGTCTGCACGCGACTATGCCGATGCGTTGTGCGGGGTTCCGCTCGCCCAGTCATATCGAGCACCTGTGCTGTTGTGCGAACCAACGCGTGTACCTCCGGCGCTTGAGTCTGAACTACGAAGACTGAAGCCGAGCAGGGTGATCATCCTTGGTGGAGAGGTGAGCCTCACACCGGCCGTGAACTCGCGGCTGGCGCAGATTCTCCCGAGCGCCGGGATCGACCGGATAGCCGGTGTTGACCGCTACGAGACATCGGCGAAGATCGCCGTTCAGCTGGCCGAGCGTCGGGGAACGCCGGAGCGAGTGGTCGTAGCCTCGGGTGCCGGGTTTGCAGACGCACTCTCATCGTCGGCGTACGCGGCCCGCAAGGGCTACCCTGTCCTTCTGAGCCGGCCCGACACGCTACCTCAAGTCATAGAGGGCGTCATCGCGTCGTTCGCACCCGACTCGGCAGTCATCATCGGTGGACCGAATGCGCTGAGCCCCGCTGTCGAGGCGGCATGTGTACGCCTCGTGCCCTCTGTCGATCGCTGGTGGGGCGCCAACAGATACGAGACTGCCGAGCGTGTTGTTGAGCAGTCGCTCGCGGTCGGGCACACCCTCGGCCGTCCCGTCATAGCCTCCGGTGAAGTGTTCGCCGATGCGGTGCCGGGCGGGTTGCTTGCAGCGCGTTTCAACAGCGTCATCGTGCTCACCCGTCCCGATGTCGTGCCGGCGGCCTCGGCTCGCGTTCTGTCAAAGGCGACACGCGTTATCGAAGCGTACGTGCTCGGAGGTCCGGTAGCTATCGATGCGAACGTCGAGAACTCGATAGCATCCATCCTGCAGACCGTGGAAGCCGAGTAGCGGTCAGGCAACATCCGTGCTCGGAGTTTGTTGAGGCCGATTGACATCGGCTACGATACACTGGTTCAAGGCAAGGCCCGTCAGGGCATCCACGTGTAAGGAATCCCTTTGAGTCGCTTGAGACCAGGCGCTAGTGTGACCGAGGCGCGTCGCATCCTGTCGATGCTGTCATTGCGCCGCAGGGAGGTCGCGCTGCTCGTAGCGCTTGCCGTATTGTATGCGCTCTTCGAGGGCGTGGGTGTCGGCATGCTCGCTCCTGTTCTCCAGTTCATCGAGACTGGGGCGCAGGCGGCAGGAGAGGGTTCCGCGCTTTGGCAGGTGCTCTACTGGATAACCGACGCCATCGGCATTCCGATCAGCCTACTCACCCTGCTGATCATGGCGTTCGTGCCGGTGCTCGTGCGTCAGGTCGTGTACTTCGCCTACGCCTACTACGGAGCAAGGATCCAGCAGCGAGCTTCCACGCGCTTGCGCGTCGAGGGTTTCTCGGCGCTTGTACACGGCGATCTTGCGCATGTGGTACGTCAGGGCCATGGGAACCTCGTGAGCTGCCTGACCACTCAGGTGCAGCGCGGGGGTCAGGCCATCTACCAGTTCGTGCAACTCATCTCACTGAGTGTTCTTGTCGGGATGTATGTCGTCGTTCTGCTTCTCCTGCAGCCGGGCCTCACAGCGGTCGCCCTTGTGGCCACCTTCTTCATCTCGTTCATGGTCAAGGGGAGCATCAAGCGGTCTCGGCGCCTTGGACTTGAGACGGCAGAACGCAACAACGAGGCGTACACCGTGATCGGCGAGCGCATCGATGCTGTCAGGCTGATCAAGATGCTGGCGCAAGAGGATGCCGAGACCGAGCGGGTTGGCGGTGTAATGAGGCGCCTGGAAGATGTTCAGGTCAGGATCGCCATCTCGCGAGGCGTTATCGAGGTCACCGTGGACCCGGCACAGATGCTTGCAATCTTCGTCATCGTCTATCTTGGGGTCCAGGTCTTCAGCATCAGCCTGGCGAGCCTCGGCTTGTTCCTGTTCATCCTGCTACGACTCAACCAGAAGTCCAAGGAGCTGAGCATGGGCCGTCAGGTCCTGTCATCGAACCTCGACAGTCTGGAGATGGTCCACGACACGATCCAGAAGGCGGCCGCCTCGCGTGTCGTCAGGAGCGGTTCGAAGACGTTCGAGGGTCTTGCGAACGGGATCGAACTCAAGGGAGTCAGCTTCTCGTACAACGATGAAGGTGTCGAAGAGCAGGTACTCGACGGTATCGACCTGGTAATACCGCGCGGACAGCAGATCGCACTGGTGGGAAAGTCGGGTGCCGGGAAGTCCACGCTCGTCGATCTCATCCCCCGTCTGCGTGAAGCGAGCGACGGAGAGGTCCTGTTCGATGGGGTTCCGGTCTCCGAGTTCGATCTGGTCAGCTTGCGCCGGTCGATCGGATTCATGACTCAAGACGCCATGCTGTTCAACGACACCGTCCGGTACAACCTGTCCTACGGTCTCGAGCGGGTACCTGATGACGCCGAGATCAAGGTTGCGCTGGAGAGATCCTGGTCTGCCGATTTCGTGAGCAAGCTCACCAATGGGCTGGAGACCAAGGTCGGCGATCGCGGAGTCCGACTTTCGGGTGGACAACGCCAGCGACTTGCGCTCGCCCGCGTATTCCTCCAAGACCCCGACATCCTCATTCTCGATGAACCGACGAGTGCGCTTGACTCCGAGTCCGAGGAGTACATCCAGCGGGCACTCGTGCAGTGGCATGGCGAGAAGACGATCATCGTGATCGCTCATCGGCTCTCGACGGTCCAGCGTTCGGACGAGATCGTGGTACTGGACGAGGGTGTCATCGTCGAGCGCGGAACGCACGAATCCCTGCTCGGCTCGGGGGGTATCTACCGCCAGCTGTTCGATCTGCAGGTCTACGCGCGGGAGGACTAGCGCATGACCAACCACCGGTACTCCGTTCTGCTCGTGACCTACGAGTTTCCCCCCACTGGCGGTGCCGGAGTACAGCGGCTCGCGAAGTTCGCTCGCTATCTCCCGACGTATGGGTGGGATCCCGTTGTGCTCGCCGCCGAGCATGTCCCGGGTCGTGCCGAAGACTACTCACTCGCGGATGAGGTCGCCGGTGTCAGGGTCGTGCGCACACCTGCACGGCCGGTGAACGCATGGATCTCTGCAGTGCTCGCTTTCCTGCGTCAAATCCATCACGGATCGCGGCGTCTAGGGTCGAGCGGCGGAACGAGTGATTCGTCCTCCCTTCGGCAGGCGAAGGTGGTAGCGGCGACTGGACGCGGGGGAAGGACCGAGCGCCTCACACGCTTCTTCACGATGCCCGACTTTGCGTTCTTGTGGATACGGCCAGCAGTCCGAGCCGGCGTTCGCCTCGGGCGCAGTGCCGATGTGGATGTCGTGTTCGCCTCGGGCCCTCCGTTCTCCGTGCTCATCGCGGGCAAGCGGATCGCCCATGCGCTCGAAGTGCCGTTCGTTGCAGACTTCCGCGATGCATGGAGGGACAACCCAGGTAACTCCTGGTATCCCACCGCGTGGCACCGTCGTCGTTCGCATTCGCTCGAACGCGATGTGCTGACGGCGGCTGCCGCAGTGACAACAGCGCACCCTCTGGAGACCGAGATTGCTGAGATGGGCGGTCCGGTACCTCGACTGATACCGAACGGCTTCGATAGAGCAGACTTGCTCGAGTGGACTCCCGCCGGTTCGGGTCCGTTGTTGGTGACGTTCATGGGGACGTTCTACATCGTGAACGGTCCGCTTCCTGTCTTCCAGGCGCTCAAGGCCATTCGGGAGGGTCGACACGGCAGGCCGCGCGATATCCGGTTGCGCGTCGTAGGCTCCTGGCCGAAGTACGTCGAGGATCTCGTCTCCGAACTCGGCCTCGAGGAAGCGATCGAACTCATCTCCTACGTCCCGCACAAGGATGCACTCGGACTTCTTGCCACGTCGGATGTCGGACTCGTCGTCTACGCTGATCTCCCCACTCTACGTGCGTCGACGCCTGCGAAACTCTACGAGTACCTTGGAATCGGACTGCCGATCCTGTTCGTTGGACCCGAAGAGGGACAGGCCTCGGATCTTCTGCGCAACGCCGAAGCTGGGCTGGTGGTCTCGTACTCGGATGTGGGCGCGATCTCCGCCGCGCTCGTCGATCTTGCGGATCGGAAGGAATCAGGCGTGCTCGGCAGTGCTGCGCGGCGCGATGTCATCGATGCGTACGACCGCAGGGTACAAGCGGGCACACTTGCGCGAGTGTTCGATGGACTGGTCTCCTCTCCGACACGGGAGGACGCGGATGGGTAGATCACCGGAAAACGCTGGCCAGACTGCTGCGGGAGAACCTCGTCTGTGCGTGGCGGTCGTT
The DNA here is from genome assembly GCA_030655755.1 of Coriobacteriia bacterium. Classification (GTDB taxonomy): domain Bacteria; phylum Actinomycetota; class Coriobacteriia; order Anaerosomatales; family Anaerosomataceae; genus UBA2279. Next base: position 87,287 of record JAUSOQ010000062.1, on the reverse strand, counting down.
GGCATCGCGCCCAACAACGTGCACTTCCTCACGTACGTTCGCCATCTCGTCGACCACGGTCACGACGTGACCGTGGTTACGAACGCCGAGTCTGTGGACGCTGATGTCAGCGTCATCAACTTCGGCCGCCATTCGCGACTCATCAAGTTTGCGCCTTCCGGCTTTCGGATATTGCTGCGCGTCTGCAGGGTTCGGAAGGCTTTGCGTCGAGGGGGTTTCGATGTGGTCAGCGTCCAACAGATGACCCCTGACGGTGTCTACGCCGCCCTGCTTTCTCGCGCACCGGTCGTCCCCACATTTTGGGGTTCGGATCTCCTGCGCTTGGAGATCCGTCCCTGGTTCGTGCGTCGTCTGATGCCGGTCGCCGTTCGGTGCGCGGCGCTCATTCATGCGACGTGCGAGGAGATAGCCCAGATCGCGATGTCGATGGGTGCTCGTCCCGAAGACGTTGAGACGTTCAACTACGGGATCGACCTGTCCGTGTTCTCGGGAACAGGCCCCGAGTCTCGTGATCTTTACCGGATGGTCTGTACTCGCGGCTTGCGCCCGTTCTATAGAACGGCAGCGATCATCGAGGCGCTTCCTGGCGTGATTGCGCGCTTCCCTGAAGCGAAGTTGGTGCTTGCCGGTGACGGCCAACCCGGCGATCGCGAGCTGCTCGAAGCGGTCGCCCTGCGCGAAGGCGTGGCTGACCGGGTCGAGTTCACCGGGCGACTGAGCCCGAGCCAGATCGCCATCGAGCTGCGGCGGGCCGCAGTCTGGGTCTCCATCCCCCCGACCGATTCGTTTGCCCTGTCTTTGCAGGAGGCGATGGCTTGTGGAGCTTTCCCTGTTACTACTGACTTGAGGGCGATGCGGGAAGGGATTGACGACAGTCGAGGGATACTCCTCAGTGAGGTTGTCCGTGAGAAACTCATGGATGCGCTGTGCGAGGGGCTGTCCCGGTCGTCAACAGGTGCTCACGTCGCGGCGAACCGCGCGATGGTCGAGACTAAGTGCGACCGGACCGTGAACCTTGCCCGGTGGGAGACGATGTTGATGCGAGCGGCTGACATGGGTGGGCATCATGACGAGCGTTAGGCCACACCTTTCGCTGTGGGCGACAAGAGCCGCGCGTGCTGCGGCCACCGCGGTGCGCTCGCCGGAGGCCGGCCTGCTGCTCATGCTTGCGGTGCTACCGCTGGACGTTGCCGGGCGCATCATCACCGAGCCGGTCACCGTGACTTGGTTCCACGTCGCGCTCCTGTTCACGCTCGTGTCGTGGGCAGTCGCGTGGCGGACGGGTCGGTTCAGGGTGCGACATCGCGTTTCGCCTGTCACCATCGGCGTCGCGTTGCTTATCGTCTCGGCAGTGTGGTCGCTGCCGGGATCTCTGGCCCCCGACACGACAGCGGTTTCGGCAGTCCGCCTCCTGTTCCTTGGACTGTTCTACGCAGCATTCGTGGCACTCACACCTGGCGAGAGCACGGCCAAACGACTTGTGACGGTACTGGTGGTCACCGCCGCCGCTTCAGCGCTTCTCGCTATGGTGCAGCATGTGTTCCCAGGACTCGGCTTCGCTCCGCTGCGTAGCAGTGTTCAGATCGGTATGAGGGTTTTCTTCCGCTCGAGAGCCTTCTTCGGCGACCCCAACTACCTCGGTACGTTCCTCTCGGTCGCCATCATCGTGGCACTCGGCATGGCCGTGTACGCAAGGCGGCTCCGGGCTGCCGTGCCGTGGCTTGTAGCCGCCGGAATCTGTGCGGTCGGTCTTCAGCTCACATTCTCGCGATCGGGCTGGGTGGGTGCTATTCTCGGCGCGGTCGTCATTCTCCTTACCGTGGCATTCCGGAATCGGCGCGCCACGATCATCGCTCTCGTCGCGCTGGTCCTTCTCACGGCTGTCCTCGCCTTGAGCGGGACGCTGTCGCGGTTCCAGTCGATGACCGACGTGGACAACGACATTCGGTATCTCCAGATCGGCTCAACGATCGAGATGATCCACGACAACTGGCTGTTCGGCACCGGTCTGGGCGCTTTCGACCGAGCCTACCCTCTCTATCGCCAGGCCGGCTCGGTAGACACGATCACCAAGCCGCACGAGTTGCCGTTGGCGCTCTGGGCCGAGATGGGTCTGCCCGCGCTTTTCGCGGAGCTGACGATAGTCGGTGGCCTGGCCTGGACGCTTTGGCGCAGACGTCGGAAGCGCTGGAATCCGTACCTGGCGATCGGTGTGGCGGCGTTCCTTGCGGTGCTTGCCCAATCCCTGTTCCAGTACTATCTGTACTTCGAGTACCTATGGTTCAGCCTCGCTCTGGCAGTGGCAGCTGCTCGATTCAAAGAATCACCGGCGGAGGTTGTGCAATGACGTCCGACAAGCGACTGTCGGGGATCACGTTCTCAAAGCAGTTCCCCAGTAGTGTGGAGCCGCTGCGGGGCACGTTCGTCGCCGAGCAGGTGTTGGCTACGCGCTCCTGCGTCGAGTGGGGTGTCATTGCGCCCGCGCCGTGGGTCCCTCGTGTTCTCGCACCGATCCTCAAGCGACCATTCGTGAAGGGCGGCGACACGTTCGAGGGCATTCGCGTGGAGCGTCCCCGATACCCAGTGTTGCCCCGAAGACTGCTCTACACTTGCGTCGCGCCGATGATGGCCGAGTTCTCCGCTCCGGCGTTCCGGCGGATGACGGGCGATCTGTCGCCCGCATTCGTTCATGCGCACGGCATCTATCCCAGCGGATCCGCGGCGCGTCGACTGTGCGAATCAACGGACATCCCACTGGTGCTGTCGGTGCACGGGTCCGATCTGTACACCAACCTGACCAGAACATCGTGGGCGAACGAGGTGCGGAGAACGGTCGCTTCTGCCGCCGCGGTCGTCTGCGTGAGCAAATCGCTGGCTAGAGACGTCATGGCACTCGCCGGTGCCGATCCTCGGCGTGTCACGGTGGTGCCCAACACCTTCGATACGGCGCGGTTCCGGCTGCTCACCCGGCAGCGCAGCGAGGGGCTGCGACTCGTGAGCGTAGGTCGACTGGTCCCCGAGAAAGGATTCGAAGTCTTGCTCGGGGCAGTCGCCCGGCTCACTGAATCGGGCGTGGACGTGTCGCTTATACTCGTGGGTACGGGTCCTGAGCATGCAGCACTGCGGCTGCGCGCGCGCGAACTCGGGATTGAAGCGCACGTCCGTCTTCTCGGCAGCCAAAGCGGCGATGAACTCGTCTCGTGCCTTCGTGACGCGGACATGTTCGTGTCGTCGTCAAAGAGAGAGGGTTTTGGCGTCGCCATACTCGAGGCGTTGGCGACCGGCCTGCCGGTAGTCGCAACACGAGTGGGCGGGCCGGAGGACCTCGTGGGTCCGGAGGACGGTGTCCTGGTTCCCGGTGGTGACGAGACGGCTCTTGCCGAGGGGATTCGAGCGCTCTGGCGCCGCGCCGACTCGCTGGATCCGGCGTCGATCTCCGCTCGGGCTCATGCAGTCTTCAATCCGGAGGCGATCGCCGTCCGACTGTGCGAGGTATACCATCGGGTCGCGGCAGCCAACCCTGCGGGGCGTGATGTGTGATGGCTTCCGTGGTCATGCTGGTCACCAATGACGCGGTGTCCGATCCGCGGGTGAACAAGGAGGCCGAAGCTCTGTCTCAGGCGGGGTATCAGGTGACCGTGCTGGCGTGGGACCGCACTGGCGAAGCGCCGGCTACCGAGGAGCGAGGCGACGTGACCTATGAGCGCCTCGGTCCGCGTGCTCCCTACGGCGGCGGCGTACGCAGCCTCAGCTACTTCCGGCAGTACTGGAGCAATGCGGCCGAGAGAGTCGCTCAGCTTCGGCCCGACCTCGTACACTGCCACGATCTCGACACTGCACCAGCGGGTCTCCGGATGCTGCGATCGTCGTACAGGCCGCGACTCGTGCTGGACATGCACGAGCTGTATCGGGACAGCAACATGGTCCCGCAAAGAGGTGTCATCGGAGCGCTAGCCAGGGCCGCGGTCCGCCTCATCGAGCGACGCGCGCTCAAAGCGGCCGATCGCATTCTCGTCGCTAACCCCGGGACGATCGACTACTACGCTTCACTCGGTGTCGCCGACAAGGTCGTCCTGGTCGAGAACGCACCCGATGCGGACCTCTTCCACCCGCACGAGCGTGCGGAGGATGAGCCGTTCACTGTTGGCTACTTCGGCCAGAAACGGTATCCGGAAGCGCTGGACATGCTCATGGATGTCGTGCACGCGGACCCAGAGATGAACGCGCTCCTGATGGGAGGCGGAACGGCCGCGGAAGCGATCGCCCGACGCGCTGTGGCCATGGATCGCATCGAGGTTTCGGGCCGCTTCGCCTACACCGACCTGCCGGGACTCTATGGTCGATGCGACGTCGTGTACGCCGTCTACGACGTTGTGTTGGGGAACGTGCGCACGTTGTTTCCGGTCAAGGTGATGGAGGCGATGGCATGCGGCCTGCCCGTCGTCGTGGCTTCAGGGACTTGGATCGGTGACTATGTCACAGTCAACCGACTGGGTGTCGCCGTTCCCGCAGACGATCCGGAGGCTCTGGCTGACGCGCTGTGCACGCTCCGCAGTGACCATGATCTGCGACATGCAATGGGGGAGTGCGGTCGGCGTATCGTCGAGGAGGGCTTGAACTGGCGTGCGTCAGTAGTGAAGCTTGTCGACGCGTATGCCGATATCCCTCAAGAGGCGTGAGGTCGGCCGTCTCGTCGTGGCGTGTGCCGAGACCTATGGTGACGTTATGGTGCCGACATACGACGGGTGGTACACTACTCACTTAGGATGATACGTCGTAGCCCAGACGGAGAGATGCCGTGAATCGTAGCCTGTACGTCCGAATTTTTGGCGTTGTCGTTGCCGCGCTCATGCTCCTCCAAGGAGCAGTCGTTCCTATTGCCGCAGCCGATGTGTCTATTGCTGCCATCCCATCGTTCAACATTACGGGAGGCGGCAACGGTCACGGCATCGGTATGAGCCAGTATGGCGCCAAGGGCGCTGCGCTTGCCGGCAAGGACTACCGGTGGATCCTGCAGTACTTCTACACAGATGTGACCATCGGTGCGTGGCCCGCAAGGGACATCACGGTCATCCTGGACCCAGCCGCTAGTTCTACCCTCTCCTACACGCGACCGACGTGGACCATCTCCAGCGGTCAGCCCGGGACGACCCTGAGCATCAACGGTACGGTTCATGCGGCGGGCATCTATGTGTTCACCGGCGCGGGCTCAACGATTTCGGTGACCGGGGGCGACCTTGTTGCCCCGTTGGTTCTGACGACCGGTGCGCTGGTGAAGGCCGAGTCAGGAGATCCCGCACTTCTGTCCGTGAAGGAGGGGACCGGCCTTTACAACTTTGCGAACGGCAAGTATCGTGGCACCCTTGAGCTGGCCGCCAGCGGGAGCCTGCTTCGGCTCTACAACGTGCTACCGATGGACGATTACCTGAAAGGCGTTGTACCTCGTGAGATGCCGTCCGGCTGGCCAGCGGAGGCGCTCAAGGCACAGGCGGTGGCCGCGCGTTCGTACGCCTATGCGGATTCGGACGACATCGTCTATTGCACAACGATGAGCCAGGCGTATCAGGGCTACGGAGCCTACAACTCAGTGGGTGTTTGGGTGGGTGAGATGTCGTCGACCAACAGCGCCGTCGATGCCACCGCCGGTCTTGTCATCAAAGCCGGCTCGCTGGTCGCCCAGGCGTTCTTCTTCTCGAGCTCAGGTGGTCATACCGCCAACAACGAGGACGTGTGGGTAAGCGGATCGCCGCTCAACTACACGCGCGGTGTGCCCGATACGTACGAGTATCTCGCGGGGTCACCGTACGCGGAATGGACGCCAAGGAAACTCTCAGGTCTCGAGATCGCGAATGCGCTTCGTGGCTTGTCGGGTGTTCCTGCCAGTCCCACCTGGGTCACCGGTATCGTCGTCGAGCGGGCGCTAAGTGGACACGCTCGATACGTCACATTCCATTTCAGCAACGGCGCAGCCGCGAAGATAACCGGGGACAGTGTACGCAGCAGGCTGGGTCTACGGTCCACCCGCTTCTACTTCTCCGGATTCCCGATCACGCGTATTGAGGGTCCCACGCGGTACGACACCGCGGTTCAGGCCGCGATGCTCGCCTTCCCAGCGACCGCTCCGGCTGTCGTCCTAGCGAGTGGCGAGAACTTCCCGGATGCACTTGCTGGATCGGGACTCGCCGGGGCCGCGGACGGAGCGCTCCTGCTCACGCAGAAGAATGCTCTCCCGACCGTAGTGGCGGGCGAACTTGCGTCCCTGAAGCCACAGACGGTCTACATCATGGGCGGTACATCGGCGATATCATCCGCTGTGGAAAGTGCTGTCAAGTCCATCGTGCCGGGAGCAACGATCAGACGGTTTGCGGGTGTCGATCGCTATGACACCGCGCGACAGGCTGCGGAGACGGCTCGAACCCTCGCCCCCGCTGAGAAGGTCTTTGTCGTCAGCGGAACCTCCTGGGCGGATGCCGCGTCCGCCTCGGCACTGGCGTACCAGAAAGGGTATCCGATCCTTCTCGTCCCCAAGAGCGGCGCCAACGCACACACGGATGCATTCCTTCGCGCTGCCCGTCCCGCGACGGTTCTCATAGCTGGCGGTACGTCCGTGATCGCCTCGACCGCGGATGCGTATCTCGCGGGTGTAAGCGGTGGCAGCGTCACCCGTTTGGCTGGCGCCGACCGATATCAGACCTCGGCGGCTATCGCTCGCTACGCAGGACTTGTGACGAACGGCGAGACGATGACGTACAACGAGATCTACGTCGCGACCGGTCTCGGCTATGCCGATGCACTCACCGGTGGCATGCTCGCGGGCGTCAGAGGTAACCCGCTCATCCTCACAGCGACCGACACATGTCCTCTGGGCACGGTCGCATTCCTCCAAGAGAAGAAGCTGTCCATCTCGAAGCTCTGGCTGCTTGGCGGCACGGGCGCGGTCTCTGAACAGGGCCAGAAGGCGCTCGACGCGGTGATGATGCAGTAGACTGTGGTTCGTTGGTCGAGCCAGCGATCGTCAGCCGCCCGTGGAGATGGAACTGCCATCGAAGCCGTGAAGCCCGCTCCCGTCAGGAATGTGCTTGTCATTGCGTATGAATACCCGCCGTCCGCCGGTGGCGGAGTTCAGCGTGTGACCAAACTCGTTCGCTATCTGCCGGCGAACGGTTGGAATCCCTATGTGATCACGGCTACGCCGGTGCGTGGACGGCCGAGAGACGAGAGTCTACTCGGCGAGGTCGGCGGCGTTCCGGTCCTACGTCGCCCCAACCTGAGCGTGGCCGCCGCGATAGCCGCCGCGATACGGCCGGTCAAGGCCCTGATGGCGCTCTGTCACCGGTCGGCAGCTCCCTCTAGCCGGTCCACGCCCTCGTCAGCGACTGGCGCCCCGCTTAGCTCGCGGCTCATGCGGTTGCTGTTCCTCGATACAGCCTGGTTGTGGTCTCTAGGCGTTCCGCGTACTGCGGCAAGACTCCATCGACGGGTCGGTTTCGACGCTGTCATTGCATCCGGGCCGCCGCATTCTGCGCTCGTTGCTGGCGAGAAGGTCGCCCGCCGCTTGAGAATCCCGTTCGTTGCGGACGTTCGCGACCCATGGCGGACGAATCCGGGATATCGCTGGCCGACATCACCGAGGCGTGACGCTCGTTCCATGGCGTTGGCCACAACGGTATTCGAATCGGCGGACCAGATCGTCACCGTTTCGCAGCCGATCACCGAGGAGGTGCGGTCACTTGGCGGGAAGAACGTGGTCACTGTGCCCAATGGCTTCGACCCGTTGGACCTACCTCGATGGAACCCACAGCCGGGTCCCCTTAGAATCGCATTCATGGGTCGCTTCTACGGTAGTACGGACCCCACGACGTTCTTCGATGGAGTCGCGCGAGTCGTTCATTGGGACGATGCCGCCGCTGACCTGGTGATCGACGTGCTGGGCCAGATGACCGATTTCGTCAGGGATGCTATCCAATCTCGCGGTTTGGACGCACACATCGTTTACCACGGATTTCTGTCGCATGCCGAGGCTCTCGAGATCGTGTCTCATGCCGATGCGGGCCTGGTGGCGCTTGCGGACATTCCGGGTGCGGAGGCCAACTACACGGGCAAACTGTTCGAGTATCTCGGAATCGGACTTCCGGTGCTCCTTGTGGGGCCATCTGACGGAGCGGCCGCGTCACTAGTCCGTGAGGCGCATGCCGGGTTTGCCGTTCCCTATGCCGACGTTGAAGAAGTTGCCAACACGCTTGAACGCATGGCCGCTGAGAAGATCGGCGGTACACGTGAGCATGCTCCCATAGCCGATGTCGTCGCCCGATATGATCGACGCAAGCAAGTTGCGGAGATCGCACGTCTCCTCGACGCCGTTGTAGGGGACTAACCGATTTGTGCGAGTCATCCTGTACGCTAGGCTAGGCGGGAGTTGCTCCTGCTGAGGAGGTGCGATGTCCGTGGTCTCTCTCAATGTGCCCGCAGGCGATGTGGATCGAGTGCTTCGCGCCGAGGTCGCGGCACCACGCGTGGTGTTCGTTCTGGGTTCAGGACTATCGGGTCTTGCGAACGAGGTGACCGATTCAGTCGTGATCCCGTATGCCGAACTTGAGGGATTCCCTCAGGTTGGAGCTGTGGCAGGGCACGCCGGTCAGTTGACTGTCGGACGGCTCGCCGAAGTCCCCGTGATACTCTTCGCGGGTCGTGCGCATCAGTATCAGGGGGTAAGCGCTCTGGATGCGTCGTACCCGGCACGTCTCGCTGTGGCACTGGGTTGTGAGACTCTCATCGTGACGAACGCCGCAGGCGGCGTAGCTGATGGTCTGCGCACCGGGGACATCGTTCTCATCACCGACCATATGAACCTCATGGGTACCAATCCGCTCATTGGTTGGTCGGGACCTGAAGGCGGCACTCCGTTTGTTCCGATGCGCGATGCCTACGATCCTGAGCTGCGAGAGATTGCGCATGCAGTCGCCTCGAATCTGGACCTCACTCTCAAAGAGGGCGTGTACGCCGGACTCCTTGGTCCCTCATATGAGACCCCGGCCGAAGTGCGTATGTTGCGCTCACTTGGCGCGGATGTCGTCGGCATGTCGACCGTTCCGGAAGTCATAGCCGCCCGAGCGCTTGGCCTGCGCGTACTAGGTCTTTCCCTGGTCACCAACGTCGCGGCAGGCGAGGACCTTTCGCACGCGGAAGTGCTCGAGGCGGGAAAAAAGGCCGAGAGCCAGCTCACGGCCCTGGTCCTTGGTATACTGCGAAGGCTGTAAGATCTCGGCCGCTAAGGCGGCCCTCGTTATCGTCAAGAAAGGACCCCCATGGATCATCACGTCAAAGACCCTTCCCTCGCTGCCTTGGGCAAGGCCCGCATCGAGTGGGCAGACCAGGACATGCCCGTGCTTGCGAGTATTCGCAAGCGCTTTGAGATCGAGAAGCCTCTCGAAGGCGTCCGTGTTTCCGCATGTCTGCACGTGACGACGGAGACCGCGAACCTCATGCGCACACTCAAGGCCGGTGGCGCGGACATCGTGTTGTGTGCGAGCAACCCGCTCTCCACGCAAGACGACGTCGCGGCGGCACTCGTGTCCGAGTACGGTATCCGCACCTACGCGATCAAGGGCGAGGACACCGAGACGTACTACGCGCATGTCGATGCGGCGATCGATCATAAGCCGCAGATCACGATGGATGACGGCGCGGACGTCGTCGGCCGCATTCACGCGGACCGCCCCGAGGCGCTTGCCGATGTCATCGGCGGAACCGAGGAGACCACGACCGGCGTCATCCGTCTGCGCGCGATGTCTGCCGACGGTGCGCTCAAGATCCCGATCGTCTCGGTCAACGACGCTAATACGAAGCACCTCTTCGACAACCGCTACGGCACCGGACAGTCGACGATCGACGGCATCATCCGTGCCACGAACCGCCTCATCGCGGGCCGCACCGTGGTTGTGACCGGGTACGGCTGGTGTGGTCGAGGTATCGCGATGCGTGCCGACGGCCTGGGCGGCAACGTGATCGTGTGCGAAGTCGACCCGCTGCGCGCGCTTGAGGCCGTCATGGATGGCTACCGCGTGATGCCGGCCGTAGAGGCCGCCGGCCATGCTGACATCTGGGTGACGGTCACGGGTGACATCAACGTCATCGACACCGACATGTTCGCGGCCATGAAAGATGGCGCCATCATCGCCAACTCCGGCCACTTCAACTGCGAGATCAACATCCCTCACCTGCGCGAGAAGGCCGTCTCGGTTCGCGAGGTGCGTCCGCTGGTCGAGGAGTTCACGCTCGAGGACGGACGTCACATCTACCTGTTGGCCGACGGTCGCCTCGTGAACCTCTCGTGCGCCGAGGGCCATCCCGCCTCGGTCATGGACATGTCCTTCGCCAATCAGGCGCTTTCCGCCGAGTACATGGTGCGCAACGCCGCTGGTCTGGAACCGGGTGTCTACCCTGTTCCCGCTGAGATCGACGAGGCGATCGCTGCGCTCAAACTCGCCTCGATGGGCGTCAAGCTGGACACGCTCACCGATGAGCAGCGCACGTACCTCGCGTCCTGGCAGGAAGGCACCGTCTAGAACCCGATAGGGGCGACATGGCACTCTCAGACATCCCTCGCACCATATGGTGGGAGGACGGCAAGGTCGTACTCATCGATCAGTCACGTCTCCCGCTCGTAGGTGATCTGCTCGCCTGTAACACGTACGACGGTGTGTGCACAGCCATCACCGGCATGGCCGTTCGTGGCGCGCCTGCACTGGGCGTGGCTGCCGTTCTTGCTATCGCGCTGTGGGCGGTGACCGAGGGTGTCGAACTCGATGACTACGATGTCTTCCTGGCCCGCCTCGATGAGGTCGCTGCCGAGATAGCCGCGACCCGTCCCACTGCTGTGAACCTGTCTTGGGGCGCCGAGCGCATGAAGCGCTTCGTTCGCGACAACATGGACGTCTCCCTTGCCGAGTTGCGCGATCTCATGGTGCAAGAAGCGTTGGCGGTGCAGGCCGAGGACGAGGAGCGCAACCGCGCGATCGGCGCGAACGGCGCCGAGCTGATCGAGGCAGACTCGCGTATTCTCACACACTGCAATGCAGGCTCGCTCGCAACCGCGTACTTCGGCACGGCGCTCGGCGTCATCTTCACTGCGCATGCCGAGGGCAGGGTCACGCAGGTGTGGGTCGACGAGACGCGTCCGGTACTCCAAGGCGCACGGCTTACCGCCTGGGAGCTGCGCATGGCCGGCGTGCCATTCAAGCTCATCTGCGACAACATGGCCGCAAGCATCATGCAGCGTGGCTGGGTGGACGCAGTGATCGTGGGCGCCGATCGCATCGCGTCCAACGGCGATGTGGCCAACAAGATCGGGACGTATGGCCTCGCCGTACTTGCCAGGGAGCACGGGATCCCGTTCTACGTGGCAGCGCCGACCTCCACGGTCGACCTGACGCTTGCCTCCGGCGATGAGATCACCATCGAAGAACGCGATTCTCGCGAAGTGACCGGTTTCACGGTCTCGGGGATCATCGAGCCGCAAAGTTCGCAGGAGTCGAGTGCGCTCGACATCCTTACCAAGGAAGGTTCGTATGCGTTGGGCATGAAGAAGGGCCACCAGATGGAGATCTCGCGCAAAGGCGGCGGTTTCCAGTTCGACGGTTGGTTCCGCATCGCACCACCCAACATCGAGGTCTACAACCCGGCGTTCGATGTCACCCCCGCCGAGTATGTCTCGGCGATCATCACCGAGCGTGGCGTTGCACGGGCGCCGTACAGTGAGTCGCTGGCCGGTCTTTGTTCAGGATCGGGCGCTATCCACGAGCTGGGATAGGCGAGTCACGTGTCGATCGGTGAACTCCTGCGCGTCATCGTCGGGATGTTGGCGCTGGTCGCGCTCGGCACGTTCCTGCGCACGATCGGGCTTTTGAAAGCCGATGACACTCGCCCGATAAACAACATACTCATCTACGTCGGCCTTCCCGCGCTGATCTTCACCACTGTCCAGCCTGCTCCGGTGAGCGGCGATCTCGTCGAGATCCCCTTGGTGGCGTGGGGGATAACGCTTGCTGCGGTAGCGGTGGCATGGTTGCTCGCCAGAGCGCTGAAGTTGCCTGGGCCGACCGCTGGCGCGTTCATCCTGTGCGCGGCCTTCGGCAACACTGGTTACATCGGCTATCCTCTCGCGACGGCGCTTCTCGGAGAGACGGGTCTTGTACGTGCCATCTTCTACGACGTCTTCGGCACGGTTGCTGCGGTCCTCACGGTCGGTATTCTCGTGGCTGGCCAGATGGGAGAGCACGAGGGTCGCATCAATCCGCTCAGGGAGCTGCTCACGTTCCCGCCGTTCATCGCTCTCCTCGCGGCGCTCGCACTGCGTTCGGTCGCTGTTCCGATCGCGGTAAGTGATTGGTTGACCGCACTCTCTAAGATAGTCGTGCCGCTCATCATGATGTCGGTGGGGCTCTCCCTTAAGCCGCACAGCGTGCGGGATCGAATGGGAGGTGTCGCCACCGTCAGCATCATCAAGCTGCTCGTACTGCCGCTGCTGGCGTTGGCACTCGGAGGTCTGGTCATGCCGGGTTCCGATGCAGTGCGCTTGCTCGTGCTGCAAGCTGGTATGCCGTCGATGATGCTCAGTCTTGTGATCGGTATGCGGTTCAAACTGGACGTCGACTTCATCGCGTCGGCGATCCTCGTGACGACGGTGGCGTCGGTGTTGACCGTGCCGCTTATGCAGCTGCTCGCTTAAGCCGCCTCCGTCGCTGGAGGCATGATGTTGCTGGACGGCATCGTAGAACTGCTCTTCCCGCCGCGCTGCGCCGCATGTGACGCACCCGGCGCGGTGTTGTGTGACTCTTGTGCGAGCATGCTGCCGCTGATCACCGAGGGTCGCGCCTGTCCGCTTTGCGGAGCCCCCATGGATGACATATGTGCCGAGTGCGTGGGGAGGAGCTTCTCCTTCTCGGCATGTCGCACCGTTGGGTTGTTCAAGCCACCGTTGTCCAGCGTGGTGACCGTCTACAAGGACGGGGGAGAGCGCCGCCTCATCCCGGTCATTGGTGCGCTCGTCGCTTCACGGTTGGCCGAGTGGGCCGAGTGGGCTGACGCCATAGTCCCGGTGCCTCCACGACCGGCCGCGAAGTCCACTCGCGGATTCGATCACATGGGACTTGTCGTTCGCGACGTTGCGGCAAGGACCGGGCTGCCTGTTCGAGCGTCGCTTGAGGTCCGAAACGCCGCAGACCAGCGCCAGCTCGGCAGAGACGATCGGTTCGCGAACGCGCTCGGTCGTTACACCGCACGAGGTGACGCGACACTACCGCAACGCCTACTGCTTGTAGACGATGTCTTCACCACCGGTGCGACCCTCGAGGCTTGCGCGGCGGTCCTCCTCAGGTCGGGCGCTGCCGAGGTGCGGGCGGTGGCGTTTGCACGCGCGACGGATGTGGTACTACCGTGACGTATGTGCCGCCGCCACGGCGACCTGCTACACTCACTGTTGCTTCCATCCGGGTCTGTGGTTGCGGGCGTTTCGGCGCCTTAGTCCAAGGTAGACGCGGCCGAAAGGACCCACGTAAGCCGGCGGTTCGCCGTCGCGCGAGCATGGCGCGTCTTAGGGGTAAGTCGTACCGTCCGGTCCAGCCATCCCGGCTGGCGGGCGAGAGGACCGGTAGTGAGATGACATCAAGCGGAAGTCCCGGTACGCGAGTGTGGGGTCAAAGACCAGGTCAGCCGGATGGAAGCTCGATCGTTCGTTAGCGGGAGGAGAGGGCCGTGCGCTTCAAACAAGGTTTGATACTACTCGTGATAATCGCCGCGATCGCGGTATCCGGGTGCGCGAAGCAGGCCGAGGAGCCCGCTATAGAGCCCACGGTTGCGCCGCCCGTCATCGGCGAAGCAGGCGTGCTGCGTGCCGGAGTCGATCTGAGCTACCCGCCATTCGCGGGGGAGGACGGCGGAGTCGAGGCTGGTCTTGACGTCGACATTGTAGCAGCGATCGCAGAGCGTCTGGGCCTGAAGTTGGAACTGGTCGACATAGGCCCCGGCGGCGCGGCCGCTGCCCTTGAGGCTGGCGATGTCGACATCGCGCTGGGAGCCCTGCCGATAACCGACGCCGTACTCGCTGATGTTGCGTTCGCAGGATCGTACTTGGTCGACGGCCCGGCGTTCTTCTCATTCGAAACGTCCGCGAGTGCGGACTCGTCTGCCACCGCGCCTGTCGTTGATGCCGCCGCCCTTGGCGGGCAGCGCGTTGGAGCGCAGCAGGGAAGCGTAGCGTTCTGGAGCCTGGAGGGCGAGTACGGTGAAGGTTTTGTGACCGGGTTCACGAGTCTGGCCGATGCCTTGGAGGCTCTGGCCGCAGGTGAGATCGATGTGGTCGCCGGCGATGCGGCCATCGCTGCCTACCTGGCGCGCGACTACCCGGGCGTGGTCTACGCGGGCCAGTATGGATCCGGCTTGCCACTTGGTGTGGCTATCGCGAAGGACGCCACCGAGCTTGAGACCGCTGTACGCGAGACACTCGATGCTCTCGCGGCTGAAGGTGTCTTGGATACGATCAAAGCGAAATGGCTCGGCACCTTCCCTCAGCTGGGTGTGGCCTCTGAGGCTGACTGACGAGGGCGGTGTTCGCTGCTACTTGTATATGCTTTTCCAGAACCCGCGCCAGGCGCGGGTTCTCGTGTATACGAGTCTATTCATGGCGTATAGGCGAAGCCAGTCCTGACACTCTATGCGTCAGTGGGGTATAGTTATGCACCGTGATATGGCTTGGGCACAGTGGTGCCCAAGGAGGCAGATTACGGAGGAGGATTCATGTCCAAGAACAGCAAGTGGATCGCACTTCTGCTGACGCTCGCACTCGCGTTCACTGTGTTCGCTCTCGTTGGATGCGGCAGCGACGAGGGTACGACCGAAACGACCGAAACGACCGAGGCCAGGGTCATCGCTTCTGTTGATGACCTGATGGAGGGCGACAAGGTCGGCGTCCAGTCCGGCACGACCGGTGAAGAGTGGGCCAAGACCAATCTCGAGCCCATGGGTGTCGAGGTCATACCGTACGACGATATCCTGCTCGCCTTCTCGGCCCTCCAGGCCGGCGATGTCGTGGGTGTTGTCAATGACCTTCCGATCAGCCAGGACATCGTCAAGGACGAGACACGCGGCCTTGAGATCGTCGAGGAGATCAAGACCGACGAGACCTACGGCTTCGCGTTCAGCAAGGACAACAACAGCCTTCGCGACGCGGTCAACTGGGGACTCGCTGAAGTGATCGCTGACGGCACGTACGACACCGTATACGAGACGTGGTTCGGTGCCGCTCCCATGTCGATGCCGCCGGTCGAGGCCATGGTTGCCGAGAAGCCCGCTGACATCAAAACGCTGACCGCCGGCAAGATCGTCGTCGGTTCCGACACCGCTTTCCCGCCGTTCGAGAACGTTGAGGGTGGCGCGACGGTCGGCTTCGATGTCGATCTCATGAACGCGATCGGCGAGAAGCTCGGACTCACCGTCGAGTTCAAGAGCTACAAGTTCGATGCTCTGATCACGGGCGTCCAGGCTGGCACCGAGTTCGACCTGGTTGCTTCGGCCATGACGATCACCGATACCCGTAAGGAGTCGGTGGACTTCTCGAACCCGTACATCAACTCGAACCAGTCGCTTGCGGTCAAGAAGGCGCAGTAGCAGATCGAGCGATCTTGAAGGCCTCAGGGCCGACGGTATGCCGTCGGTCCTGAGGCGTTTCGAGCTGATCGAGGAGGCTGTGTGAATCCGAAGCTCCGCAGGACCATATGGTATGCAGTCAACGCGATCATGTGGGTGATCCTCGCAGTCCTGCTGTTGACCATGGTCGGTCCGGAGCGCTTTCTCTACGAGGCCCCAGCGAAGCGGGGCCAGACCGGCATGGTCGACAAGATATACATCGTGTCGCCGACCAAGGACGTACTGACCATCGGCAAGAGGGGGAATGTCCTTCTTCCTCATGCTGTGATGGACAACGATTTCGGCATCACGCTCGAACGTCAACCTGCTGGTTCGGCGGCAAAGGATTCTTCCTGGACCGTCCATGCCGAGGAGACCAGCCCCACACCGGTGCTTCTGAACGGCGATCGCCTCACAGGATCACCTGTCGTAGCAGACGGCGACATCATCACCATCGGTGGAGTGGACGTTCTGTTCGATGGCAGCCGCCGTGGTGTCTTGGGCGCGCTTGACTGGTGGGAATCCGCTCGAGTCTCGCATCTGTTCGCATCGCCCAGCGTCATCGCTGAGGCTTTCCCAATCCTTCTCATGGCTTTCCCCGTGTCGCTGTTCGCGGTGATCATCTCGTATCTGCTTGCGATCCCGGGTGGCCTGGCACTTGCGTTCATGAAGATGGCGAAGACGCGTTGGGCACGGTTGCCAGCGACAGCATACGTTGACGTTGTCCGAGGGACACCGATCTTCCTACAGATCCTGCTTGTCTTCTTCGGGTTGCCGCTGTTGCCACCGTGGCAAGTCCTTATGGGAGTGTTACCGCAGCTGAGGGATACAGGACTGTTCGGAATAGAGAACTCGCTCTACCTGCGTGCGTTCGTGGTTTTGAGTTTCAACTCCGCTGCGTACATGGCGGAGATCTTCCGCGCCGGTATCCAATCCATCAGCAAGGGACAGATGGAAGCGGCGCGCTCCCTGGGTATGACGACTCCGCAGGCCATGGCCTACGTCATCATTCCGCAGACGATCCGCCGGATCCTTCCCACGATGATGTCCGAGTTCATCCTGCTGTTCAAAGACACCTCGCTGTTCTCGGCTGTCGGTCTGAGTGAGATCGTCATGCGTGCACGTGAGGTCGCGTCATCGACGCTGAACGTGTCGCCTTATTTACTGGCGGCGGTTTTCTACCTTGTGATCACCGTGCCGCTCGGTCGCTTCGTCCAGCAGCTTGAGAACAGGCTTGCAAAGGCGGAAGGCGGCGGCGGTGCGGTACCGCCCGAGAAGCCAGCCGGCGAAACATCAGTCGACAGTGCTGCAGGCGACCCGTTGCCGACGAGGGCGGAGAGGATGTGAGCGCCGTGACGACACAGACTTCCGATCCCATCGTTCGCATCGTCAATCTCCAGAAGTCCTTCGGCGACCTGGAAGTACTCCAGGGCGTCGATATGGAAGTCCAGAAAGGCGAGGTCGTCGTGATCCTCGGACCATCGGGATCTGGCAAGTCGACGTTACTTCGCTGTGTGAACCGCCTCGAGGCGCCGACCGGTGGAGAGATCTGGCTTGAAGACATTCAGGTGAACGACCCGCACACCAACATCAACAAAGTGCGCGAGCGCATCGGTATGGTGTTCCAGTCGTTCAACCTGTTCCCGCACCTGACTGCGAAGGACAACGTCATGCTCGCGCAGCGCAAAGTGCTGAAGCGCTCGAAACATGAGGCCGAGAAGATCGCGCTCGAGCAGCTTGAGCGCGTCGGTCTCGGCGATCGCGTCGACTACTTCCCGGCGCAGCTGTCCGGTGGCCAGCAGCAGCGCGTGGCCATCGCGCGCTGTCCATGGACCCACATGTCATGCTGTTCGATGAAGTGACCTCCGCTCTCGACCCCGAGCTCGTTCGAGGTGTGCTTGACGTCATGAAGGAGCTCGCTCAAGGTGGTATGACGATGCTCGTGGTGACGCATGAGATGGGCTTTGCACGCGACGTTGCCAGCCGGGCGGTCTTCATGGACGGTGGCGTCATCGTTGAAGAAGGAACTCCCTCCGAGGTCTTCGACAATCCGCAGAACGAGCGAACGAAGGACTTCCTCGGTCATATAAGCTAGAACGTACACACAAAATGCATGCCTGTGGCCGCTCCGCGGAGCGCGCTGCGGGTATGTTCTTATTGTCGGAAAACAAGAAGGGGGTTCGCACCATGAAGATGATCGTCAAGGGTCGTCACATGGATATCACGCCGGCTATTCGTGATTATGCCGAGGAGAAGATCGGTAGGGTCGCGAAGATTCTCGATCACATGATCATGAGCGCGGAAGTGGAGCTTCAAGTAGAGAAGAACCCGTCCATCCAGAACGGACATGTGGCTGAAGTCACTGTGTACACCAAAGGTCACGTCATTCGCGCACGCGAGGCGGCTTTGGACATGTATGCCGCCATCGACCTCGTTTCCGAGAAGCTCGAGCGGCAGCTGCGCAAATTCAAGACGAAGATCGTCGACCGTCACACCAAGGTCACTCCAATCGCGGAGGCCACAGCAGTATCTGAGGAGGCCGAAGGAGAGCACGAACCGGAGATCGTGAAGACGAAGATCGTCGAGGTCAAGCCGATGAGCGCTGATGAGGCGATCTTGCAGCTAGAGTTGCTCGGTCACGATTTCTTCGTGTTCTCCTCGGCGGAGACCGAGGAGATAAACGTGCTCTACCGTCGGACGGATGGCGACTACGGTCTGATAGAGCCCAGGTAGGCTGAGAATTAGAGCTGTGTTGCCGATAAGGACGCCCTTAGGGCGTCCTTATCGCTTGTCGGATCGCACGTGCAGCTCACCGTGAAGCACTACCGTACAGCGGTGTTTGGTTGACACCCCACCCGTACGCGCTTAGATTTGTGCTCAGAGCCGCAATGCCGCATGCTTGAAGGCGACAAGACGCACTGGCCGCAGCACTCGTCGAAGCAAGGGGCCCTGGATGGATAATGGGATATCCGCAGCGACCATCACGGATATCGAAGAGGCGCTCTCACAGGTCTCGGAGATCAAAGCGGCGCGCATAGTAGCCTCAGAGGATGGACTGATTCAAGAGATCCATGTGCTGGCGCTGCCGAACAAGACCCCAAAGCAGCTCGTCCGGGATATCGAATCCACGATCATGGCGTCCTTCGGCATTGCCATCGATCACAAGAAGATATCCATTGCGCAGCTTGGACAGGAAGCCCTGCCGCAAGAAGAGGCGAAGCAGACCGCACGGGCTCGCATCAAGTCGATCAACGCCGAGGTGTCGGGCGTACAAGTCGTCATCACTGTCATTCTGGAACTGGAAGACGATGTCTACATCGGCAAGGTGTTGGGCCCCAACAGCCAGACGGGTCGCAAGCGTCTTGTGGCGCAGGCGACACTGAATGCGCTTGAACAGTACCTCCATGGTGCGATGAGCTTCGCCCTTGAGGATGTCGACATCGTTGACCTCGGCAGCGAGAGCGTCGCCGTAGCATGTGTGACGCTGGTTACTTCTCTCGGCGAGCAGGCCTTCGCCGGCTCAGCGTTGGTGCGACAGAACGAGAAGGACGCTATCGTTCGTGCAACCCTGGATGCGATCAATAGGCGCATGGGCTTCTTGACAACCTCATAGACCCCAAAGTTTGGACCAACGCCGTGGAAACAAGCTTGAACACTGTCAGCAAACAACACAGCGGAGCGGACAGCGTTCTTCCATTACTAGCGGAATGGGAGAAGACCAAATCCCCTAAAAGGAGGTCTTCTCACTATGAAGCGAATCGTTCTTCTGCTCAGCTCTCTGGCCGCGCTTGTTCTTGGCGGCGGTGCTTCCCTTCGTTGGTAAATAGAATCATGCGCGGCGTTGGTCCAGCTCGATCTTGCAGCGATTTTCGGGGTTTATCATGAGGATCCGTGCGTACTTTTTCCTGCTTCTTACGTGTCTTGTGGTGCTTCTGGCTGCATACCCTTGGCCAGCTTTTCCGTGGGAGGCTTGGCCAGCGATTCTCCTACTCATAGCACTGGCCGTGTTGGCCGAGTCGTTATCATTCGAATTGCCCGTTGGCGGTACGATATCGTTGGCCTTCGCTTTCTACATGGCTGGACTTCTGTATGCCGGCCCACTTCCTGCCGCAGCTATGGCTGCTATCGGCGCGATTCCACCACCGGATATTAAGCAGCGCAAGCCGCTATTCAAGATGGCGTTCAATGTCGTCATGTTGAGTCTGTCCGTGCTGCTTGCAGGTGTACTCTTCCTGGAAATGGGGGGCGTGCCTCTCGTGAACGTCAGGGGAGCGTCTCAAGTGGCATCTGGTCTTCTTGTGCCGGTGATAGTGTCTGCTCTTGCGATGCTCTTTCTGAACACCATGTTCTTCAGCTTGGTGGTGTCTTTCTCAGAAAGAGTCAGCCTCTTGCGGGTCTGGCGTGATCAGAATCTTGCCTCCTACTTGACGAGTTTCATTGTTCTTGCGCTACTCGGCTTCGGAATGGCGCAGCTCATAGACGTTGCCGGTTGGTCCGGCGCCGCATTGCTGGTCGTGCCGTTTGCCGTCGCGCGTCAGACTTTCCAGGTATACCGGCAGCTGGCCGAGGCATACACCGAGACGATTCGCTCCTTTGTGGCCGCGATCGAGGCGAAAGATCCCTATACACGTGGTCACTCAGAACGGGTTGCTCGGTATTCTCGGGAGATCGCGCGAGGCTCCGGACTAAGGGGCCGCAGCCTCGAGCATGTGGAATTCGCCGCCCTGCTGCACGATGTGGGCAAGATCGGCGTCAGACGCGATCTGCTGACGAAGCCTGGCAGATTGTCCCCCGATGAGTTCGCCGAGATTCGCTTGCATTCAGAGACGGGCTCCACGCTTCTTGGAAGCGTTGAGTTCCTTGAGGATATCGTCCCGGTGATCCGGGCTCACCATGAGCGCATCGACGGGACGGGATATCCTGATGGGTGCGAGGGGCAGGCGATTCCTTTCGAGGCTAGAATCCTTGCAGTCGCGGATGCCTATGACGCGATGACCTCTGACAGGCCATACCGGAAGTCTCTCTCTCATACAGATGCCCTTGAAGAGCTGCGGCGTGTTGCGGGTACGCAACTCGATGCGGCGCTCGTGTCGGTATTCATAGAGAATTCAGCGCAGACCGGAGGGGTCGCGCGATGAGTCGAGCCAGGTTTGCACATGCCACATACACAGCGTACATGCTGCTGGTAGTTCTCATTGGGTTGGTGGCACTGGTCTCGGCATCCCGTGAAGTCTTGACGGATGGAGGCTGGGCAATCTCACTGTCTCTTGGAGCGCTATGGGCGCTCACCGCTTTCCTCGGGGTGCGCCTTGGGAGAGGGGACATGGTGTATATCGATGCCTCTCTCGGCCTGTCTGCACTGGTGCTCTTCACCCCAGGTCAGGTCGTTTTGGCATCGGCGATCGGTGGCCTCGCCGGGGTTCTGCTGAACCCGCGGGAGCGGTCTTCCATTCTTGAGAGATGCTCGGAGATCGGGCGCAAGATACTTGTGCTCGCAACCCTTGTACCGTTGGCCGGTGTTGTTGCGACAACATCCAAGACAGGTCTTGGGACAATCGGCGCGCAGGCAACGCTCCTGGGGTTCGGGTTCCTCTACGCTGCGTCAGATTTATTGACGGCAGCGTTTTCCCAGAGCTTGAGGAGGGGCAGCAATCTGCTTTTGGAGCTGGTGCGTCTCGCTCGGCCAATCGCGGTCATTTACCTTGGACATATCACAACTGGTGTGGTGATCGTCCTGCTGTTTGACTCCCTGGGTTATGTCGGTCTTTTGGTCATGATCACATTGGTCCTGATGATGCAGAACAGTTTCAACCTGCTGCTGCGTATCAAGACAGCCTATCAGGAGACCATACAGGCTCTGGTTCATGCATCTGAACTGCAACTACCCGGGGAAGCGGGCCATGCGAGGCGGGTGGCAGAGATGGCCACGCATGCGGGACGACAGCTTGGTCTGTCGAGTGAGAACCTGGAGCTTGTAGGATATGCCGCACTCCTCCACGACATCGGGAAGATCGGCGTGAAGGCCGACGCCGAAGGGGCCATATCTTCTGAGCATGCCCAAATAGGTGCCGACATAGTGGCGCAGATACCCTTCGTTGATAGTGTGGCCCCGATCGTTGGTATGCACGAGCGCCCAACGCAGTGCATCGCTACGATTTCCGACACGAGCCTTTCGACTGCCGTTCTGCTCGTGAAGGCTTCGTCACGACTTGATAGGGCGGTCTCGGCTAATGTTGGCACTGGTCCGCTGCAGGCGATTGACTCGCCGTTCTTTGATGACTTTCGCGAGTCCCCTCTGGGTACCCGGGTAATCAATGCGCTCGCGCTGGTCGTGCGAGACTGGACGAGACAGGATTTGCTCCAGCTTGGGGGGACATCGGAGTGATCCTCTTCGATGGGATACTTGCAGGGCTAGTGCTGGGCTTGATGACGGGTGGACGGTTGTCCAATCTCTTGGCTCGCAGCATCACGGGCGAGTCCGTTTTGCTCGTCGCGCTCATTGTTCAGCTGCTGTTACCGTCAGTCTCTAGAGTTCTGCCATCGGCTAGGTGGTTCTTGTTGATTGCATGGCTCTTGATGATGGGTTGTCTACTTGTTGTCGCCCTCATGAACGTTCGATTGGTTGGCATGGCCCTGGTTGCGCTGGGGGTCGCGCTGAACATGACGGTGATCGCGCTCAACGGCGCGATGCCAGTGAGTCTTCCGGCGATCACAGCGGCTGATCCCGACGTAGCGATCCACTCCGTGAAGTTCGATGCACTTCATGAGCCATTGTCTGATCAGACGCTGCTGCCCCTAATAGCTGATACTATCGCCGTACCCGGCCCGAAATGGCATCGGGGAATCGTGAGCGTTGGAGACATCGTGCTTGTGATCGGCCTGGGCCTATTCGTGTTCTCGGGTACTCGGCGGGTAGATGTCGCATGAACTGCTTGTATCCACAATGTGGTGCGATAGTGCAGTGAGATTTACGGGCTACCCGAGTGTTCTTTAGATTACTTCAAGATAATGTTGTGTTCGTGCAGGAAGTCTGTGTTCTCGCACAGAAGACCTTCACAACCTCGCAGTGAGTCTCCCTCCCAGACAGGGGGCAAGGATGGGCGATATTCCAGGCGAGAGCATTCAGGTTCAGCCAGATTTTGGCGCTGTGATCAGCAGACGGCATCTGGTTGATCGGTTCTTGAGAACCGACCCTGCCATTACTCTTATGGTGGCACCTGGCGGCTACGGAAAGACGGTAGTAGCGGCTCAACTCGCGGATGCGGGTGGTTTTGACGGACGGCTATGGGTGGATTTCGCTGGTGCAAGTCCATCGTGTGACGAGTTGCTTCGTGCTGTATGTCGTGCCGTGCGCACACCTGGGGAGAGTCACGGTGCTGAGCTCGCGCTGACGAATACAGGGATGAGTCTCCTGCTTGACGTAGAAGGTCTGCTCGCACCTTGGGCGGGCCGGACACTGTGCCTGATTCTGGACAACATCACGGAACTGACGGAGCTGGATTCACTCCGAGCTCTCATTGATGTTCTCAGGCGAGTCACGTCCTCTGGCAGTCGCGTTATTCTTACAGCGCGCAGAGCCGCCGGTGGAGGCTCCTGTGGTCCCAGCTTCTGGCGCGTGGAACCCTGTGAGTTGCTGCTCGAAGCAGGAGAATCTCGTGAGCTAGGGAGCTTGTTGGTGGGCACGGCAATCACCGAGGAAGAGCATGGGCAGCTCGTGCAAGCGAGCGGAGGGCAAGTCGCCCTATTCTGTGTGATCGCACGTCACACTGGTCTGATCGAGTTGTCTCGAGCCGATTCTGTGGTGCTGCCGATCGATCTCTCCTCATACCTGCTTTACCTGGCTGAGACGCATCTTGATGCAGGGGAAAGACGGGTCTTGTTGGTCGCCGCGATGATGGCCGGGGGATACTGTCAGGAGTTGTCGTATCTCGCTGGTTGCGAGGGAGACTACGAGAGGCTCGCCAGGGTGGCTCAGTGCATTCCTTTGGTGCGCCTTGGACGAGAGCATGCTGGTCGGACTTTCTTCGTACATGAGATAGCGGTTGAGGTCTTCTGTGGAGCGGACTGCACATTGTGGTCGGGTTTTGATGCAGAGGACGTTATCTGCCGCGTGCTGGATTTCCTGGAATCCAGCCATCAATTGGAACGTCTCTTCCGGTCGCTTCTGTATATGAACAGGATCGAGGAGATCGAGCAACGTCTTGCTCGTCTTGGTCTTGACCTGATCAATGAGGGGCATTGTGCTCTCGTTATGGAGCTCTTTGAGCGGATCCAGTCGAGTCGCCTAGTCTGTAGTTCGCGCCTGCTCTTGGTGAAGGCCACGGCGCATAGGTACATGCTGGATTTTGACGAGGCCCTGAGGCTTGCAGGCATTGCGCGTCAGGCCAGCGGATTGGCTGCAGACGGAGGGCGTATTGAAACTGAAGCCGACCTCCTCATGGCAAGGGTCTATGTTGACCTGGGAATGTATGCCAAGGTCACAGACTGTCTGGGTGATATCAGTGAGTCACGCTTACTACAGGACGACCCGAGTCTTCGGTGTCTGGCGTTGGGGTATCTCGCCACAGCTCATGCATATTTGGGCAACGTCCAGGAGGCTATGCGTTACACGGCCGAGGCTTGGGAGCTTGTTGGTCTCGCGGGTTTGTCGCAGCAAGCGAGATGTTCAATCTCCATGGTCTGTGCTGGTGCGTATGCGCTGGCTCTGGGAGATTATCAGGCCAGCGCTGACATAATAGCTGATCTTGTCAGAGACCCAGATGTGCCACTCAGCTTCGCGATCCAGGCACGCGGGAACTATGCAGCCTTGATCTGCGAGACAGGTCGCTTGGAGAGAGCGCTTGAGATAGCCCGGGATGCATCTGATAGATGCAGGAAGACGGGACTTGTCCTCCCTGCCGAGACCATCAGGGGCACTCAGGCTGCGGTACTTGCTGGTCTGGGAGACACGCGAGGCTCGGTGGACATGATGCGTTGCTGCCTTGAGGCATGCGTGCAATCTGGCGATGTGTATTACGCAGAAATAGAGCGCAACTATCTGAGTGTGATTCTCAGGTCTGCAGGACGATTCGATGAGTCATTGGCGGAGTCTGAAAGATCGTATGGGTACTTTGCTGCCAAAGGTGGTTTTGCGGTGAATCAGGGATGGGCGGAGGCCGAGCTGGCGGCAAGCCTACTTGCTGTTGGAGACGTCTCTTCGGCGGTGCAGCATGCTGAACATGCTCTCTCCCTGGTTGAGAAACTCGGTGCCAGACAGCATATCCTTAAATGTCACTTGGTATTGGCAGAAGTCTGTCGGCAAACTGGTGACGGCAAGGCTGCTCGGGCCACCCTGCTGAGCGATGTCGACTACATACGCTCGGAAAACGCCAACTGGATGACCGCGATGTACGTCCGCGCCTTCCCGGGACTTCTCGGGCTGGTGGCTGCTGCGGCAGGTGTTGATCAGTTGCCGGTGCACATGTTGCGGATGATCATGCCCGAGTACGCTCGGGCCGCTCTGCCACTGGCTCGCGATGTCTTGGATGAGGCTGAATGGAAGCGTCTTGCGGTGAGACTCCTCGGCGAGAAGGATGCAGCGACGCTTGAGGCTTCAGTCCTCGGCGAACCACTCCTGAATGTGCGCTTGTTCGGCGGGCTGGAAGTCATGACTCCCGATGGTGTCGTGCCAGATCGCGCCTGGAAGAAGCGTAAGGCGCGGCTGCTGTTCATGATGCTCGTGACGCGACAGGGTAGGGACGTTCCGCGCGATCTGTTGCTGGAGCACCTATGGCCCGATATGGATGAAGAGCGGGCGAAGAACAACTTCTATGTCATCTGGTCTGCGATGAAGCGGGCTTTGTTGTCTGCGGGGAAGGTGTCGTCGTGTCCGTACGTCGAGCATGTGGGTGGCATCTGTCGGGTGGTGCGGCCTTTAGTGCGCTCAGATCTTGACGATTTTGACCAGGCTGCAGCTGAGCTTGGTGAAGCGGAGGCATCAGGTGATCTGGCCGCCGCGCTCGCTGCTATTCGTCGTCTCAGAGAGATCTATCGCTCCGATCTATTGCCATCCGAGATTTACGACGATTGGTTCCGACCCCTCAGGGAGCGGTATCGTGTCCAGTTCGGTGATGCGATGCTGCGTGCCGGCAGGATGTGTCACGATGCCGGGGATGCAGAGCAAGCGCTCGTGGTCATCAGAGCGGGGCTGGAACATGACTCCTGGCGTGAGGATCTCTATCAGGCCGCCATGCGCTACCAGATCGACATCGGACAGCGTAGCGGCGCCGTCGACATGTTCATTGCATGTCGGACGTACCTTTCAGAGGATCTTGGTCTCGATCCAAGCGTTGAGACCCGTCGTCTCTACGAGGAAGTCCTTGCCATGGAAGAGCCGCCGCAGAAGTAGTCGGAACCTGTTAATCCAGGGTTAAGTGGTTGTTCAGGTCGACCCGCTAGAATCGCATCAGCTGAGCCGATGAGTTCAGCGTGGTTCGGTAGGCGGGTTCGAGGGGCTCTCGTTCGCGAGCACAGCGGCAACGACGGCGTTCGACAGGTGAGGAGAGGGAGACTCCTGAGGGGCACCAAGAGAGCGGTGTCGTTAGTCGAGCCAATTGGGTCCTAGATCTACCGACAGTCGGCCCCCGGGCACTTGTGCTTCGGGGGCCGACGCTTGTCGTAGAAGATGCCGGATCGTTCAGGTGACGGGAGTCTCACGGACCTCGGTCACACGCAGGGAATGGCACCCCCTGTGCTATCATCAGGCTTGCTTCGCACACACTCAGAATCACTTTCAGGAGACCGATCATCCATGGTGAACATCCTTACGAAAGTCCTCACTATGGGCGAGGGCAAACAGCTCCGCCAATTCGAGGGTACTGTCGCACAGATCAACTCACTCGAGCCCTCTATGAAGGCGCTCGATGATGCGGCGCTTCGCGGCAAGACCGACGAGTTTCGTGCTCGGTTGGCGCAGGGTGAGACTGTCGATGACCTGCTTCCGGAGGCGTTCGCAGCATGTCGTGAAGCAGCGTGGCGTGCGGTCGGTATGCGTCCCTTCGACGTACAGCTGATCGGCGGTATGGTCCTGCACCGTGGCATGATCGCAGAGATGAAGACCGGCGAGGGTAAGACGCTCGTCGCCACTCTGCCGGTGTATCTCAACGCATTGTCCGGCAAGGGAGTCCAGGTCGTGACCGTTAACGATTACCTGGCCAAACGTGACTCCGACTGGATGGGCCGCGTCTATCGCTTTCTCGGTCTGGAAGTCGGACTGATCCAGTCACAGATGCCTGCCGACAAGCGCATAATCGCCTACCAGGCTGACGTCACCTACGGCACCAACAGCGAGTTCGGCTTCGACTACCTGCGCGACAACATGGTCGTGCGTCCGGACCGTCGAGTGCAGCGAGGTCATCACTACGCGATCGTCGACGAGGTCGACTCCATCCTCATCGACGAAGCAAGGACGCCGCTGATCATCTCGGGTGCCGGTACGAAGTCCGCTGACGCCTATAAGGCGTTCGCGAAGGTCATTCCACGCCTGACGCTCGATGAGGACTTCGAACTCGATGAGGCGAAGCGCACCGTTGCGCCCACCGAGGAAGGCATCCGCAAGGTCGAGCAGTGGCTCGGTATCGACGATCTTTACTCGGATCCGTCAGGGCAGATGGTCAACCACCTGCAGCAGGCGGTGAAGGCGCAGTTCCTGTTCAAGCGGGATGTGGACTACGTCGTCAAAGACGGCGAGGTACTCATCGTCGATGAGTTCACCGGTCGTCTCATGGTGGGGCGTCGGTACTCTGAGGGTCTGCACCAGGCCATCGAGGCCAAAGAGAAGCAGCATGTCCGTGAAGAGAACCAGACGCTTGCGACGATCACGCTGCAGAACTACTTCCGGATGTATGACAAGCTCGCGGGTATGACCGGTACGGCTGTGACCGAAGACCAGGAGTTCCGCGAGATATACACCCTCCCCGTCATGGTCATCCCGACCAATCAGCCGATGGTCCGAGACGACCGCAACGACCTGATCTACAGGAACGTGGATGCCAAGTTCAATGCCGTGGCCGATGACATCGCCGGGCGTCACGAAGCGGGTCAGCCGTGTCTCGTGGGCACGATCTCGATCGAGAACTCCGAGCGTCTTTCTCGATTGCTGCAGAAACGCGGCATCAAGCACAATGTCTTGAACGCCAAATTCCACGAGCACGAGGCGCACATCGTCGCCCAGGCCGGTCGACTCGGCGCGGTCACCATCGCCACCAACATGGCTGGCCGAGGCACGGACATCGTCCTCGGTGGGAATCCGGACACGCTCGTCGGCGATATCCTCGTCGAACGCGGTGTGAAGCCGGAGGAGGCAGCCGAGGAACAGCGTGTGGAGGCGCTCGCGAGCGCGAAGGCCATTTGCGCCGAGGAACATAAGCGCGTCGTCGCGGCAGGCGGCCTCGCGGTCATCGGCACCGAGCGGCACGATTCCCGTCGCATCGACAACCAGTTACGCGGTCGTTCCGGGCGTCAGGGTGACGCCGGACTCTCGCAGTTCTATCTGTCGCTTGAGGATGACCTCATGCGTTTGTTCGGCGGCGGCCGGATGGATCGCATCAGCTCGATGATGGAGAAGACGCAGATCCCCGATGACATGCCTATTCAGGCTGGCATGGTCTCCAAGGCGATCGAGGGTGCCCAGCGTCAAGTGGAGGCGATGAACTTCGCCGCACGCAAGCACGTCCTTGAGTACGACGACGTGATGAACAAGCAGCGCGAGGTGATCTATGCCGAGCGTAATCGCATCCTCGACGGCAAGGATATCCACGATCGCGTGGAGGAGATGGTCGGCGAGACGATGGCCGATCTCGTGCACATGTACTGTCCCGAGAAAGCCTACTCCGAAGACTGGGACTGGGACGGGCTGCGCGAGGAGCTGCGCCAGCTGACAGGACTCGATCTGATCGATACATCGCTGCAGTCGACCGTCGAGAGCACTGTCGAACTTGCCGATGTCGTGGCCGAGCATCTGTTCGCGGCTTACGAGCGCAAAGGCGAGCAGATCGGTGGTGAGGCGCTCCGTGAGCTGGAGCGCCAGGTCATGCTTCGGGTCATCGATACACGATGGATGAGCCATCTGCTTGAGATGGACTACCTCAAGGACGGCATCGGGTTGCGTGCGATGGGGCAACGAGACCCCCTCGTCGAGTACAAGACCGAAGCGTACGAGATGTTCAAGGCGCTCGTCGGGGAGATCAATATCGACTTCCTACGCACGATCATGCACATACAGGTCGTTCGAGAACCTGTTCAGGAGACGCCTTTGGCTGGTGGAGTGTCGTACTCGGCGCCCTCCGAGCAGACGATCTTCTCTGGCGCCATGCAGCAGGCCGCCGCTCAGGTCGAGGGTCCGTCCCAGGAGGCGATCTCGCGTGCATCGGCCGCCGCAGGCGGAAGCGCAGCGTCCAGGACGGTCGTCAAAGACAAAGACGATCCATACGCCAATGTGGGTCGGAACGACCCGTGCCCATGCGGTAGCGGCAAGAAGTACAAGTATTGTCACGGCGCGAACGCATGAACCGGGCGGCGCTACGCCGCGCTCAGGTTCCGTCCGTCCGCAACGTGGAGTGGTTGTCATCATGATCGAAGACCGCACCGAACAGATATCTGCAATGCGAGAGCGGGTACAGCGCATCAGCGAGTACCTGCACCTCGATGCGAAGCGCGAGGATGTCACTGCGCTTGAAACACAGGCTGCTGAGCCTGATTTCTGGGATGACCAGGCACGCGCGCAGTCGATCATGGCAAAGGCGGCCGAGCTTCGTGACGAGATCAACTCGTATGAGGCGATGGTCACCGATCTCGACGATCTTGAGGTGGCGAACGAGCTCGCTGTCGCTGATGAAGATGACGACCTCGCCGCCGAGACCACGGCCAGCCTCAAGGCCCTCAGTAAGTCCGTCAATGCGCTCGAAGTGTCCACATGGTTCACGGGTGAGTTCGACCACGGCGACGCGATCGTCACGATCAATCCCGGTCAGGGTGGGCTGGAGGCCCAGGATTGGTCCGAGATGCTGCTCAAGATGCTCACCAAATATACAGTGTCGAAGAAGTGGAGGGTCGACCTGCACGATGCGCCTGCGGGCGTCGAGCTCGGTATCGATCGCGCCGTATTCACGGTTCACGGTAAGGACGCCTACGGCATGTTGCAATCCGAGGACGGCGTCCACCGCCTCGTGCGCATCAGCCCTACCGATGAGAAGAAGCGTCGTCAGACGACGTTCGCGCGCATCGAGGTCCTCCCGCTGCTTCCCGATGAGATCGAGGTGGAGATCCGGGACGAGGACTTGCGCATCGATGTCTACCGCTCATCCGGGCCCGGCGGACAATCCGTGAACACCACCGACTCGGCCGTTCGCATCACGCACATGCCTTCGGGTCTGGTTGTCACCTGCCAGAACGAGAAGAGCCAGCTCAAGAACCGCGATACCGCGATGAAGATCTTGCGCTCGCGTCTCTACGAACTCGAGAAGGAAAGGCGTCAGGCCGAGATGGATGTGCTTCGCGGAGAGAAGAAGGACATCTCTTTCGGTAGTCAGATTCGCAGTTACGTCCTCTACCCGTACCAGATGGTCAAGGACCATCGTACGAGCGTGGAGACCGGTAACGTGGACGCCGTCTTGGGTGGTGAGCTCGAGGAGTTCGTGCTGGGCTTCCATCGCTGGCGTGTCGGTGCCGAGACGGCGGCGGCGGTGGGAGGAGGCAGCTGATGCGTCTGCTCGCCGACTTACACACGCACACGGTAGCATCCGGGCATGCGTACTCGACAGTGAGCGAGCTTGCCGCGACCGCTGCAGCCCGTGGTCTGGAACTTATCGCCCTGACCGACCACGGCCCCGGTGTCCCGGACGGACCGCACCCGTGGTACTTCTGGAACCTCAAAGTGCTGCCCTCGGTGCTTGACGGTGTGCGCATCCTTAAAGGCGTGGAGGCGAACCCATCGCCGGAGACGGACAACGGGATAGATCTTCCCGACGAGCTTCTGCGAATGCTCGACTTCGTCGCCGTCGGTTTGCACCCGCTCAGTGGGTTCGACGGTGGCGATGCCGAGAAGAACACGGAGGCGATGCTCAGAGTCATCACGGATCCGTACGTGGATATGATCACTCATCCGGGCAATGATGAGTTCCCGATCGATCAGGAAGCGGTCGTAGCCGCTGCGGTCGAACACGGCGTCATCCTCGAGTTGAATGCACACTCGTTCGATCCCACCAGTTCGCGTCATGCCTCCAACGGACGCGAGCGGGAGTTCGCTCAGGCTGCGTTCGATGCCGGTGCGCTCATCGCCATCAATTCCGACGCGCACTTCCATCTGCATGTCGGTCGATTCGACGGTGCGCTTACGGTGGCCGAGGAACTCGGTCTTTCGGTGGAGCGAGTCGTGAACCGTGACGCCGAGTCGGTGCTCACGCACCTTCTCGGTAGGCGTGAACGGCCGCGACTTGATGCGGGAGGGGAGTGGTAGTCATGGTGAAGCGGATGTTGGCGAAAGTCGATCCTCGTGCGGTGCTCAAGCACCGTCGCGTCCGGGATTACCTGCTCATGACGGTGGGCATCGTGATCACGGCGTGGGGTCTTAACGCGTTCCTCATCCCCAACAAGCTTGCAGCCGGCGGCGTGTCCGGTCTCGCGACCGTCTTGCATTACGTCATCAGCGACGCGACCAATGGCGCCGTACAGCTTCCCATCGGCGTGCAGATGCTGGCGATGAACGCGGTGCTGCTGGCCATCGCCGTCAAGGTCCGTGGTTGGCGCTACGGGGCCAAGACGATCTACGGCATGGTCGCGCTCTCGGTCGCCATTGACGTGCTCGCTCCGTTCACTCCACATCTTGCCGCACATGACCTGCTGCTCGCGGTGCTGTATGGTGGCGCGGTGACCGGTATCGGCATGGGGCTTGTCTTCAAAGCGCGGGGTAACACTGGTGGTACCGACATCGTGGCGCAGCTGCTCTCCGATCGCGTCAACCTCAGTGTCGGTCAGCTTATGCTGTTGGCGGATGCGGTCGTCACCGTGTGCGCCGCATTTGCGTTCGGCCCTGACCTTGCGCTCTACGGTGCGGTAGCGGTCTTCATCAATGGTTCGGTCATCGATGTCGTGCAACAGGGGCTCACGGTCGACAAGGCAGCATATGTGATATCCGCCGAGTCACAACGAATCGCTGATGCGATACTGAACGAACTCGGGCGAGGCGCGACCGGTCTTGCGGGACGAGGTCTGTACTCCGGCGAGGAGCGCGAGGTCGTGTTCACGGTCGTCTCGCGTAAGGAGTTGGATGCGCTCAAGGCGATCGTGCATGCGGTCGACCCGTCCGCGTTCCTGATAATCTCCGATGTACATGAAGCGTTGGGCGAGGGATTCAAAGAGATCGGAGTCTAGAATGGCGAACGCACCTGACGTGGGCCTCATCCGCTCGATGGCGGCCCAAATGCGTCTCGACGTCGTCGAGATGATCGCCAAAGCGGGGAGCGGGCATCCCGGTGGCTCGCTGTCGGCGGCCGACATCGTGGCTGCGCTCTACTTCGGTGTCATGAAGCATGATCCGGCGGATCCGTCCTGGGAGGGCAGGGACCGGTTCGTGCTCTCCAAGGGCCATGCGGCTCCGGTACTCTATGCCGCACTCGCCGAGTCCGGCTACATCGACCGCGAACACCTCGGCACCCTGCGCAAGCTCGGCTCGATACTGCAGGGACACCCTGACAGCAAGAAGGTGCCCGGCGTCGAGGTCTCGACCGGGTCGCTCGGCCAGGGACTTTCCATCTCCAACGGCATCGCGCTCGGGCTCAAGCTCGACCGGAGCGCCTCGCGTGTGTTCTGCCTGATGGGTGACGGCGAGCTGCAGGAAGGTCAGGTCTGGGAGGCGGCGATGTTCGCTGCGCACCACGGCGTGGACAACCTCGTCGCGATCGTCGACCATAACGGCCTGCAGATCGACGGCGCATGCAGCGACGTGATGTGCCTCGGGGATGTCGAGGCGAAGTTCGGCGCCTTCGGTTGGAGGACCATCATCGCGGACGGGCATGATGTCGAAGCTCTGCTACGCGCGTTCGAAGCTGCCGAGACAGCGCTGGGCGGTGGCGTACCTGTCGTGATCGTGTGCAGTACCGTCAAGGGCAAGGGCGTGTCGTTTATGGAGGGCAACGCCGGGTGGCATGGCAAGGCCCCGAACGCCGATGAGACCCAGCGCGCGGTGGCCGAGTTGACCGCCGTGCTCGAGAAGGAGGCCGCACGTGGGTGACAAAGCGACCAGGGCCGCCTTCGGCGAGACCCTCAATGACCTTGTGGCGGACGGGTTCGACATCGTCGCGGTCGAAGCGGACCTCTCGAAGTCCACGACGACCGCCACCTTCCAGGAGGCGAACCCCGAGCGCTTCTTCAATGCCGGTATCGCCGAAGCGAACATGGTCGGCGTTGCCGCCGGCCTTGCCGTTGCGGGCAAGATCGCGTTCACGGGCTCGTTCGCGGTGTTCGCGACCGGGCGAGCCTACGACCAGGTGCGCAACACGGTCTGCTACTCGGACTTGAACGTGAAACTCGCTCCGACCCATTCGGGTATCACGGTCGGTCCGGACGGCGGTAGTCATCAGATGATCGAGGATATCGCGCTCATGCGCGTGCTGCCCGGTATGCGCGTGCTCGTGCCGGCTGACTACAACTCCGCCAAGAGCGCATTGCGCCTGGCCGCTGAGGCGTCCGGCCCGTTCTACATCCGCCTCGGCAGGGTCGGCGTGCCGCAGGTCTACGCTGCGGACTTCAAGCTTGAACTCGGCAAGGCATATGTATTGCGTGAAGGCGCCGACGTGACGCTCGCCGCGTGTGGGGTGATGGTTGCCGAGGCGCTGCAGGCAGCCGAACTGCTTGCGGTTCAAGGGATCTCGGCCGAGGTGATCGACGTCGCGAGCGTGAAACCGCTCGACGTGGAGACGCTCGTCGGCTCGGTGCGCAAAACAGGCCGTGTCGTCACCTGTGAGGAGCACTCCATCATCGGAGGGCTGGGGTCCGCAATCGCTGAGCTTCTCGGCGAGGCGTACCCTGTACCATTGCGTCGGGTGGGCGTGAAGGATGTGTTCGGCACGTCAGGTGAGCCAGATGAGCTGATGGTGTACTTTGGTCTTACGGCGCTCGATATCGTCACTTCGGCACGAGAGCTGCTTGAATAGGTTGCCGGTAGCGCATGGGTCGCACGCTGGTCACTTCTGGAGTTTGTGTGGAGAAGTGCCCTAATGGCTACTCGGGGCACGAGATCAGCGCTGCGTTCTGGTAGAATATCGCGGGAATCGCACAATGAGACGGAGCACCCCATGATATCGATGCGGGACGTGAGTAAGCAGTACGTTCCAGACAAGCCCGCTGCGCTTATCGACGTGAACGTCGATATAGAGCAGGGAGAGTTCGTCTTCCTCGTTGGACACTCAGGTTCGGGCAAGTCCACCTTCATCAGGCTGATGCTGCGTGAGATCTTGCCGACGACCGGTACGATCGCTGTCGCCGGTCAGGATCTGGGCAAGATGCGCAATTGGAAGGTGCCGTTCCTGCGCCGCAACATCGGTTGCGTTTTCCAAGATTTCAAGCTGCTGCCGAACAAGACGACCTATGAGAACGTGGCGTTCGCGTTGGAGGTCATCGGGCGCAGCAAGCATGTCATCCGGACGCAGGTGCCTGAGGTACTGCGACTGGTCGGACTCGAAGACAAGATGGAGAGTTACCCCGATGAGCTTTCCGGTGGCGAGCAGCAGCGTGTCTCTATCGCGCGCGCGTTCGTCAACCGCCCTCCGCTTCTTCTGGCCGATGAGCCCACGGGCAACCTCGACCCGGCAACGTCGCTCGGCATCATGAGCATCCTGTCGCGGATCAACAAGACCGGCACGACAGTACTCATTGCGACGCACGACCGGGAGATGGTCGACTCTATGCGCAAGCGCGTGATCGCCCTCGAAGGCGGCCGTATCATCCGCGACCAGTCACGAGGAGTCTACGGCTATGGCGATTAATCTGGGCTACTTCGTGCGGGAGTCGTTGGTCAGCTTCCGCCGCAACTGGGTGATGAGCCTGGGTGCCATCATCACGATCTACCTGTCGCTGCTGCTGGTTGGCGCGTCCATCGGTTCGAGCGTCGTCGTCAACAACATCGTGCAGTCTGTCGAGGATAAAGTCAGCATCCGGATCTTTCTCAAGGATGGCGCGGCGCCCGAAGACGTGGAGTCCCTACAGAACGCTCTGCTCAAAGACGAGCGCGTCAAAGGTGTGACATATACCTCCAAAGAGCAGGCGCTCGAGGAGTTAAAGAAGACGATGGAAGACAGTCCCGAGATCGTCGACCAGCTCGATGTGAACCCGCTTCCCGCGTCGCTCGACGTCGATCTTGAAGACCCACGCGACGTCATGGATGTCGTTGCCTTCATCAAGGCGAATCCGACGTTCCCGAACGTGGCTGACAAGCCGGAGGAGCCGGAGAAGTCGCTCAAGTACGGACAGCAGATAGTGAACCAGCTCTTCACGTTCACGCGCATTCTACGCACGATCGGTGTCGTCTTCATCGCTATGCTGGCGGTCATAAGTCTTATCTTCATCAACAACTCGATTCGACTGGCGATCTACGCCAGGCGCAAGGAGATCGGCATCATGCGTCTTGTGGGCGCATCCAACTGGTTCATTCGCACGCCGTTCCTCATGGAAGGCGTTGTCCAAAGTCTCATCGGCGCTCTTCTGACGCTCGGCACGCTTGGGCTCGTGAACCTGTACGTAGTGCCCATCGTGCGCGACCAGCTGCCCTTCCTGCCGTTCTCGATATCGGGCACGGTGGCGGTACAGATCTCGCTGCTGCTTGTCATCAGCGGGATCGTCATCGGTGTCATCGGCTCCGGATTCGCGTTGCGCCGTTACCTCAAGGTGTAGGCATGAACAGACTCCTGAAGTGGGCGGTCGTCGCTATTGTGGCGGCGACGCTCGTGGCGGTCTCATTCGGCGCAGGTGTCGTCCTTGGTCGTCTCGGCGTGTCCTCGTCGGCTTCAGAGAGCGCACCTGCGCTTGAGTCTGCGGTTCGTGAGGTTCACGGTATCCTTCAAGACCAAGCTTACGAGCCGAGCAGCGATACGTCGGTCGCCGTGGGCGCCATCAAAGGCATGCTGGACTCTCTCGATGACCCGTACGCGGCCTACTTCGATGCCTCGCAGTTCGAGGTTTTTGACGAGCAGACTCGTGGAGAGTTCTATGGGATCGGCGTCGTCATCACGACCAAGGAGGGCATTCCAACGGTCGTCTCGGTCATGAGTGGCACGCCAGCGGAGAAGTCGGGCCTTAAGGCTGATGACCAGATCGTATCGATCGACGGCATGCAGAAGTCAGAGTGGGACATAGATGAGGTCGTGAGTTTGATCCGTGGTCCCGAGGGGACGACCGTCGAGCTTGGCATCCACCGGGGCGAGCAGGAGCTGTTCACGGTGACGGTGACGCGGGCGAAGATCGAGACGCCGAACACCGAGTCCGAGATGCTGGACGGTTCCATCGGCTACGTGCGTCTCTATACGTTCAATGAGAGATCCGCCGAGTCGCTGCGCGATGAGATCGAACGGCTGGAATCCGATGGCGCCAGGGGTGTCGTACTCGACCTGCGTGATAACCCGGGCGGCCTACTGGCATCCTCGGTCGATGTCGTGTCACTGTTCGTGAAGGACGGTTTCGTCGTGACCGTCAAGGATCGTGAAGGCAAAGAGGAGTCCCACCGGGCGACCGGTGAGGTCGCCACCGACCTGCCGCTCGTCGTGCTCATCAATGAGAACAGCGCCTCAGCATCCGAGATCGTGGCCGGCGCTCTACAAGACTACGGTCGCGCCGAACTCGTCGGCGTGAAGAGCTACGGCAAGGGTAGCGTGCAGACGATCGACGCGCTTTCATTCGGAGGGGCGCTCAAGCTCACGATCGCTCGCTACTTCACGCCGAAGGGACGCTCGATCGACAAGGTCGGTCTTGAGCCTGATGTGACGGTGGAGATGGAGTTGGCTGACCAGGCCGATAAAGGCACGGACATCCAGCTGAGGAAGGCGGCCGAGCTGCTGCGATAAAGATTCGCGAAGCGCTCTGCTACTCTTCGTCCTCATCGTCAAGCATCACGAATGACTGCGCATCGAATGTGCCGTCTTCCATCAAGCGGATGATCGGTCTACCGGATGTGCGCAACTCCGGCTCATCGATGGGCGTGATCTTGAAGACTGTGCCGTTTGCATGGAGTTCGAAATGGGTCACACCTTCGTCGTCGGTGGTGAAGTTCAAATACGTGAAGCTCATGACGTTGAGGAACAGGCAGCCGTTGACAAGGATCGTCGATGACTCCGGATCCGCCATGATCTTGACAAGCGTCACCCGCCCCTCGGAGATCGTCTCCGAGTCCACGGTGTAGGTGTAGTCGAGCGCCTCAACGGTCTCCATCGCGCGAACCATGTCGCGCGGATGTGTGAGGGTTCCCGTGCCGACCAGGCACGATGCGAGATTGTGATGGGAATCCATGGGTTCTCCCCTGGCTCAGGTGTAAGGTAGCACCATACCGTCATTCTAGCACCGGCGCAAGCAGGTCCATGGTATCGCCATACCCATGTTGTTGCGTCCTGCGGACCATAACCGAGGGGGACGATTGAGACCTGAGAAACTGGTCATGAAGATGCTTCGCGGCTCCGCAAGCAAGGGGATGACCGTCGAGGAAGTCACGGCGGCGCTCGAGCGTGAGGGCCAGGGCGTCACGGAAGCAAAGACGCGTTCGGTTCTGGAGCAGTTGGTGCAGTCGGGAAGCATCATCGAGGCGAAAGCCGGGCGCTATGTTGCGCTGAGGGAACGCAATCTCACCGTTGGACGACTGTCGATGAACCGCAGGGGATTCGCCTTCGTCTCCACACCAGCGGGCGATATCTACGTCGGTCGTCGGGACACCGGCGGCGCGATGCACGGCGACACCGTCGCGGTGAGACTCGAGCAGAAACGTCATCACATGGGACGTTCGGGCGAGGTCGTTCAGGTGCTCGAACGTTCTCTGACACAGGTGGTCGGTCGTTTTGAGCGGCACGGTGCACTCGGCATCGTCGTGCCGACGGACGCACGCGTCCTGGGTGACCTCTTCGTGGACCTGAAGTCTCATACCGGTTCCGCCGCTGCGCCGAACGACATGGTCGTCGCACGCATCACGCGCTATGCGACACAGCGTGATTCCATGCAAGGCGTTATAGAAGAAGTGCTTGGACCTGCTGGCGCCCCCGGCGTCGACATCGAGATCGTGATACGCGAGCACGGACTACACACGGAGTTCCCACCGGAAGTCGAGGAGGCAGCCGCTCGGCTGGAGCAAGGTACCGAGTCCGAGATAGCGGCCGGTCGTGCCGATCTCCGCAACGTGTTCACGGTGACGATCGATCCCGCCGATGCGGAGGATTTCGATGACGCGATCTCGTTGGAGTGGATCGAGGGACGCTGGCGACTGTGGGTGCACATCGCCGACGTCAGTCACTACGTGCCCTGGGGGAGCATGATCGACAACGAGGCGGTACAACGCGCGACGTCCGTCTATCTCGTCGACCGCGTCCTGCCGATGCTGCCCGAGAAGCTCTCCAATGAGATATGTTCGCTCAATCCGGGTGTGGAGCGGTTGTGCTTCACCGTTGAGATGGACCTTGATCGCAATGCGCACGTCGAGGCACACCGGCTCTACCCCTCGGTCATCAGAAGCGATCGCCGCTTTGACTACGGGCAGGTGCAGGAGTGGCTCGACCACGGCGGTTTTCCCGACGCCGAGAGCGAGCGTCTTTTGACGGAGCTTCGCAAGGTAGCTGAAGCGCTGAGCAAACAGCGCATCGACCGCGGTGGCCTGGACTTCGACACCGTGGAAGCAAAAGTGCGACTGGACGAGGACGGCAAGCCGATCGATGTCGTGCTTCGCAAGCGTACCGCAGCGACCAACATGATCGAGGAGGCGATGATCCTCGCCAATGAGGTCGTCGCTCGTCACATGGTCGAGGCAGCTGCGCCGATGGTCTTTCGCATACATGAGGATCCTGATCCGGACGCGCTGGCCCAGGTCGCCGTCATCCTCAAGGAGTTCGACTATCCCATCAAAGACGTTCACGGAGCGAGTCCGCAGACGTTCCAGCGGATCATCGCCTTCGCCAAAGGTCGCCCCGAAGAGCTCCTCATCAACTCACTCATGTTGCGTTCTCTTGAGCGCGCCCGCTATGTCGATTACCTGGCGCCGCATTTCGGCCTTGCCTCGGAAGCGTACACGCACTTCACGAGCCCCATCCGCCGTTACCCCGACCTGATCGTCCACCGGCTGCTTAGAGCCCAGCTTACCGGTGCGCTCGAGAAGGAGCCGACCGCCTCCATGGCTGACGAACTCGAGTGGCTCACCGAGCATTGCTCGATCATGGAGCGAGAGGCCGAGTCGGCAGAAGACCAGTCGACGAAAGTGAAACTCGTGCAGCTGATGGGTGACCACCTTGGTGAAGTGTTCGAGGGGATCATCACCGGTGTTGCGAGCTTCGGCATGTTCGTGCAGCTGGACAACACCGCAGAGGGCCTTGTGCACGTGCAGACGATGAGCGACGACTACTATCGCTATAACGCCG
This sequence comes from Coriobacteriia bacterium, assembly GCA_030655755.1. Classification (GTDB taxonomy): domain Bacteria; phylum Actinomycetota; class Coriobacteriia; order Anaerosomatales; family Anaerosomataceae; genus UBA2279. Next base: position 47,973 of record JAUSOQ010000062.1, on the reverse strand, counting down.
AGCGCTTCATGCTTCAGGGTGAGAACAAAGGCAACACCTATCGACTCGGCCAGAGGATCAAGGTCCGCCTGCTGGATGTGAGTGTAAGCGATCGCCGGATCGACTTTGAGGTAGCCTGAGACTGGCCGGATGTGGCTGAGCGGCGCTACACTGTGTTGCACGTCACGATATGCAACAAGGAGGCATTTCAATGCGTTCTGAATCCTTCGAGTTCCTGCGCACACTGGTTGAAGCACCGTCGCCCTCGGGATATGAGCAGCCTGCCGCGAAGGTCTTTCGTGAGTACATCGCGCCTTATGCGGACACCGTCGAGACAAACGTCATGGGGTCGGTACATGCCACCCTCAATGGCACGGCTGATGGTCCCAGCGTCATGCTTGCGGGACACATCGACGAGATCGGTTTCATGGTCACCTACATCACCGATGACGGCTTCTGTGCATTCCAGCCGATCGGTGGTCATGATCCGCAGATCCTGCCCGGAGCGCGTGTGACGGTACATACGACCGATGGTCCTTTGCTCGGCGTTCTCGGCAGGTTGGCGATCCACCTACTCGACGAGGAAGAACGCAAGCAGGTCGTCAAGATGCACAAGATGTTCATCGATCTCGGTCTTTCCGCCGAGGAGGTCAAGAAGCGTGTCAACATCGGTGACCCCGTGACCTATGCCGTCGGCATGGAGACGTTCGGGCAGGGCATGGCGGTCTCCCGGGCCTTCGACGACAAGATGGGTGTCTGGATCGTGGCCGAGACGCTCAGGTTCGTTCGTGAGGCGGGCGGCGCGCAGGGTGATCTGATAGCGGCAGCCACCGTACAGGAAGAGATCGGGCTGCGCGGCGGTACCACCTCTGCGTACGGCGTGGACCCGGTTGTGGGCATTGCAGTAGAGGTCACGCACGCCACCGACTATCTTGATGTGGACAAGCGCAAGCACGGCGAGATCAAGTGTGGTAGCGGCCCCGCGATCTCTCGCGGAGCGAACATCAACCCACGCGTGTTCGAGCTCCTGTGTTCGGCTGCTGATGCGGAGAACATCCCGTATCAGGTGGAGGGTGCGCCGCGCGGCACGGGGACTGACGCGAACGCCATCCAGCTTTCTCGCGGCGGGAAGGCGGCAGCTCTCGTGAGCGTACCGCTGCGCTATATGCACACGCCAACCGAGGTGCTGTCGATCGAAGACCTGGAGAACACTGCGAAGCTACTCGCCGCATTCGTGCTGCGTCTTCAGCCTGGTACAGACTTCACGCCGTAGGCTCTCAGCGTGTTAGGCTAGATGCGGGGAGTCCTGACAATTGAGGGGGAACGAACCGCAAAGGTGGCGCTATGCTGGTAACGGTGGTTCTGACTGCGGCCATTGTGTGTGCCCTCCTTGCTGCATCGCCGCGCTCCTTCTCATACGTACCACGAGGTTCCAGTCGGCTTGGGTACTGCTTTCGGCGGCCATGGTGTTCATCCGCCCGCTGTTCAAGGAGATAGTCGTCTGCCGCTGTGAGGCGGAGCGGGTGGGTACCCGTTTCAAGGCGATGTTCTCGGATCACGGCGCGGCGATGCTGTTGATCGACGCCGAGACGGGAATCATTGCCGAGGCAAACCGTGGCGCATCTCACCTCTATGGCTTCCCGGAAGCTGAACTCATCGGACGCAGTCTGCGTGACTTGGCCACCCCCGATGACAAGACACCCCTGGGATCTACTGTGCCGATCAACCAGCTGACCGCATCGGGTGAGAGTGTCGTCGACTCCCAGTGCACCGACCTTGTGCTCGACGGGCGCCACTATGTCTATGCGGTGCTCACCGACGTGACCGCGCGCGTGATCGCCGGAAGACGGTTCAACGAGGCTGCCGAGGAGCTCGAGGCGTTTGCCGAGGAACTCCAGGAATCCAACTCCCTGCTTGAGGAACTCAACAACGAGCTGCACAATCGTGACGCCATGCGCGTGCGCTTCCTGGCTGCCATGAGTCACGAGCTTCGGACGCCGCTCGGCGCGATCGTCGGGTTCGCCGACATACTGCGCGATGGTCTGGCAGGAGAACTCAATGAGGAGCAAAGCAAGCAGATCGGGCTCATCGGCGAATCCGGTCGGCACGTCCTTCATCTCGTCGAGGAGATGTTCGACATCGCGCGGATCGACTCGGGTCACATGGAACTCGAGGAACAGCCCTACGGGGTGGGCGAGGTCATCGATCGTGCGGTCGAGACCCTGAGACCGGTGATAGGGTCGAGTGGTGTCGAGATGCGGTTGAGCGGCACCGAGCATCTCGGTGACATCGTGGGCGATCGCTATCGTGTCGAGCAAATCTTACTGAACCTCGTCGGCAACGCGCTGAAGTACACCGAGACCGGGCATGTGGACGTGTGCGCTCGCCGTGAGAGATCGCGAGTCGTCGTGGAGGTGGCGGACACCGGCTGTGGGATCGCCTCCTGCAATATCGAGCGGATCTTCGACGACTACTTCCGTGTCACGCCGGAGAGTGCACACAACGTCACACAACGTCACGGGGGCTGGACTTGGGCTGGCAGTTTCGCGTAGGCTCGCTAGGCTTATGGGTGGCGATATCACCGTCAAGAGCGTGCTGGGATCCGGATCGGCATTCACGCTCGCGTTGCCCATCGGCTGAGATATCGCCCGACGCCTTGAGGACCGCCTGTGCCACGTGAAGAGAAGCTCATAGCCAGCAACAAGAAGGCCTTCCACGACTACTTCGTGGACGAGACCTTTGAGGCGGGCATCGCGCTCTCGGGTACTGAGGTGAAGTCCCTCCGAGAGAACCGCGCGACACTTCGTGATACCTTCGCGATCGTCCGCAAAGGCGAGGTGTGGCTCCATAACGTGCACATTGCGGCATATAGCCATGGCAATCGCTCCAATCTCCAGCCGGATCGCAACCGCAAACTCCTGTTGCACAAGAAGGAGATCCGCTATCTCATCGGCAAGACGAAGGAGAAAGGGTACACGCTTGTGCCCCTCAAGATCTACTTCTCGGCGAACAACCTTGTGAAGGTGGAGATCGGGCTGGCTCGCGGCAAGAAGCTCTATGACAAGCGGGATTCGCTCGCTGATCGCGATCATAAGCGGGATGTCGAGCGCGCGCTCAAGGAGCGCACACGCGGCTAGCGGGCGCGGTTCTTGCTTCATTACGCACGGCATACTCAGCGGGTGGTATATACTGATGCACCCGCGCACGTGCGGGACGGACGTTGACAACGTCGATTCCGGGGGCGACTGGATTCGACACGATAGGTCTGAGGGAAGAAGCAGGCCGAGGTCTCCTCGCCTCGTTAAACAGGGGTACCGACGCTTAAACGTCGACAATAATTACGCCCTCGCTGCTTAATTAAGTAGCGACGTCGCCCGGTGAGCGTCCCCGTCACCGGCCCCGACGTCACTCAGGGGACTACCGGGATCGCTGATGATGGTGTGCGATCAGGGAATGTGATCCATCTAGGGAAGGGTACGCCGGTCACGGCGCGTCACCCCGACCGAAACCCAAGCGGTGACTGAGCCTGGAGATGCTTCCTAGGGGTCTATTGTGGACCGGAGTTCGATTCTCCGCGCCTCCACCAACTATGACGGGGTCCGTCGGCAGCAGCCGGCGGACCCTTCTGCACGTTTCACTCCTCGTCGGTCGCGACCGGCTTGCGAAGACTTTTCTTGCGTGCGGTAACCCGCTTCGATTCCACCATGGCCCGCTTGACGGTTCGTGATTTCCTGGTGGGAATGCGTTCCGGGTCGACATGCTGCGCTTCAGCGATGCGCTGGCGCAAACGGCTCAGACATGTCTTCTTGTTGAGGTACTGGCTGCGCTCACGGCGGCATGTCACGACGATGCCGGTCGGTCGGTGCTTCAGTCGCACGGCGCTGTCGGTCGTGTTGACGCTCTGGCCGCCCGGACCTGTGCCGCGGAAGACCTGCACGTCGCATTCCGCGAGCAGGGCTCGATCGGAGTCGGGTGTGGTGTAGTCGGGATCCATGCACCAATGATACGCCGTCTCTATACTCGCGCTGTAAGGATCTCGTTGGCTCATGCTGTGCGATACTGTGCCCATGGCTGATAAGAACACCCGTTGGGGCTTTAAGCGCGAGGACTGGAGTGCTGCGAAGCGCCAGGTCAAAGACATCCTCATAGAGCACGCTCGTCGTCGTGAGACCACGACGTACTCGGGACTGTGTGCTGACGTCACGGTTATCGCCATGCGTCCCTACTCGTGGGCTCTGATGGCGATGCTCGGAGAGGTGTGCAGCGAGGAAGATGCCGCTCGTGGCACGATGCTCGCCTCGCTTGTCACCAGGAAGGGTGGCGACGGGCTGCCGGGTGCAGGGTACTTCCGGCATGCCGAGCGTCTGGGCAGAGACATCAGTGGTCCGCGCGCGTTCTGGGAGTCCGAGGTCGAGAAGATATTCGTCGTCTGGGCTAGGGAGTCCAAGTGAGAGAACTGTTGTTGCAGCTCCCGTCGTATCTCAAGTACATCGCGCTCACATGGGTGCCATGGATCGAGTTGCGTGCGGCCATACCGCTGGCAGTCCAGCAGGGCGAGCAGGTCTATCTGCCACTCATCTTGTTGGCCAACCTCGCTATCTTCTGGCCCGGCTCACTCTTTCTCGATCGCGTCTACCATCACATACCGGAGGGCTCCTGGTTGCATCGCAAACTCGAGGGCATCAGGGCCAAGGCCCACCCACTTGTCGAGAAGTACGGCGTGTTCGGGCTGGCCGTATTCGTCGCGATACCACTGCCGGGCACAGGCGCCTATTCTGGCACCGCCGCTGCGTGGCTCTTGGGCATGGAGCGCAAGAAGGCGTTTCTCGGTGTGTCCTTGGGTGTGTGTGTGGCGTTCGTGCTGGTATGGGTGTTGGCCGAAGGAGTTCTCGCCGGCGTGAGCCTGCTCTAGTATTCCGCTGGCTGCTACACTTGTCACATGGCTCACAACGCGCTTCTGTTCTCACGAACCTCGCTTGCCTTCGGGTTGACGTTCGTCCCCGCCGAGGCTCTTGATCTGCTGTCTCACCACGACGTCGAACCCGCTCAGGCGCTCGTAGACGCCTGCCGGGAGCTGGAGGCCGACTTCGCGTTCGTACACTGTTGCGAGCAGTGGTCAGCGGATGCTCTCGAGTTGCTACTCAACGCGGGTGTCACGCCTTTCTGGGCGGTCGACGGGCCGTTGTGGCCCGTGCTCCAGGAGTACGGTGTGACCCAGGGTCTGCGCGCGACCCTCACGCGCCCGGATGAAGTAGCCGCGCGGATCGACGGGCGCATCGATACGATCGTCGAGCAGATCCGACACGGCGTCGGCCTGGGCGCGCGCGCCATTGTCATTGCCGAGGATCTGGCTGGAGCGCAGGGCCCGCTGGTGGCTCCCGACTTTGCGATCGAGGTCCTGTTTCCCCGAATGCAGCGTTTGGTCGGTATCGCCTCCGCTGCCGGAGTCCCCTGTGTGCTGCATTCGGATGGCGACATCCGCCTTCTGCTGGGTGCGATCCTCAAGGCCGGCTTCAGTGGGGTCCATGCAGGCGGCGGTCTGGACTTCGATGGGTTCGAGCGCTTGTTCCTGGCGGCGCGCAAGATGGGACTTGTCGTCATAGGTGGCCTGCAGACCGTCGAACTCGGGCAGGGATTCCCGAAGGCGACCGCTCTCGGGAGTCAGGCAGGCATACTTGCCGCGCTTGGCGGACTGTTGTTGGCGGATGATGGTGGACTGACGGAGCCGCTACAGGTCGCGATGCTCGCCGCCGCGCTCATGGCGGCCAGAGGTGCTTGATCCGCGCGTCGTACGAACGCATGTCGGAGAGCGGGGATCGAAGGGACTCTGGTGAGCTGTCACATGCGCCGAAAGGGCCGGTAGCTCACCTGGAGAACGAACCGGGAGTGTTCTGGGACGGTTGAGACCTCGATGAGGATCGACACTACGATCGTTTCACTGCACTGTGTTTCGATATCACATCGGTCAGCGCTAAGCAGGGCAAGTAGCGAACGCGAAGGAGGTGTCGGTCGCTTTGAGCTGTTCGACCTTCTTTGTGCCGGAAGTGAGAGTCTGTGATGGAGACCACAAGAGGAAGCAGGTGTTTCTCTCGGCGGGTTTCCGCTGCTACTAGCTTTGAGCGCGTTGTCGCCCGTGCTACGATTGACGGGCATGATCACTGGTAGCGCTGAGAGGTCTTAAGCGCACCGGCTATTCATGCTGCCAAGCCTGCATGCAGTCGATTCGAACCGGACAGGGGGATCACGTTGGCGCTCGAGGGCAACCTCAAGGACTTCTCGCTGGCGGACATGTTCCGACTTCTTGCCTCCGGGCGGAAGGCGGGCACCCTGTACCTCGAGCGTTCGGACGCACAGGGCAAAGTCTGCTTCAAGAAGGGCCGCGTCTTCTTTGCGAGTTCGAACTGGCATCGTGAGTCTCTTGGTCGTCGCCTCGTGAAGTCAGCCGTCATCTCTGAGAAGCAGTTGCGTCAGGCGCTCGGCCTCCAAAAGATCCAGAAGAAAGAGAAAGCGGGCCGCCGTCTCGGGCAGATCCTCGTTGACGAGGGCTATTTGGACTCCAAGGTGCTCGAGAACTTCATCCAGGAGCAGATCAACGACACATTATTCGATCTCTTCAGATGGGAAGACGGGCAGCTGCGGTTTGAGGCCGATGAGATGTGTGAGGACGAGGATATCGGCATCTCGGTCTCCGTCGAGAATATCATCATGGAGTCCTCGCGCCGTCTGGAGCTGTGGGGGCGTATCCGTCAGAAGATCCCGTCTTTGGAGACGACCTTCATCATGGCGTCGGCGCCGGGCGACAAGTCGATGGAGATCCACCTCAAGCCGCGAGAGTGGATGCTGCTGTGTTACCTGCACGGCGGCCGGACCGTCAATGAGCTGGTGGAGTTCACGGGTTACAATGATTTCGAGACCGCGAAGATCCTTTACGGGATGTACTCGGCGGGTCTTATCGAGAAGGTCGTGTCTGGCGTGGACGGCGCTGGGGAATGAGTCGGGGTTGCGGTCGTGGGCAGAGATAGCCTTGCGAAGGACCTGACGCTTGAGGAGTTCGCGCGTTTCCGCGATTTCATCCATCAGCAGTCCGGCATCTACCTGGAGGAGTCGAAGCTCGATTCCCTGCGGATCTCGCTTGTGACCCGTGCGACGCGCCTGGAGTTCTCCGCTTTCGACGAGTACTATGCGTTGCTCGTCCGGGATCACAAAGAGTTCAGCGAACTTATGAACCTTGTGACCATCAACGAGACGAGCTTCTTCCGCTTCCCGCAACAGTTCGCTGCACTCAAAGACCGGGTGTTGCCGGAGATCATGTCCGCGAAGCCGGAAACCAACCGCGATTTTCGTGTCTGGTCCGCCGGATGCTCGACAGGCGAGGAGCCGTACTCGATTGCGATGACGTTGCTCGACGCTGGTATCGAAGGACTCGGTTGGAGAGCGCAAGTGCTCGGCACCGATGTGTCGACAAGGGCGCTTGCAGTTGGTCAGAAGGGCGTCTACGGCCAGCGTGCGATGCTCAACGTTCCCAAGCAGACGATCGCACGCCACTTCGAACTGGTTGATGACAAGTATCGGGTGGGTGAACAGGCGCGTCGGCTGGTCGACTTCGGCTATCACAACCTCGTCAAGGAGCCGTACCCGCTCTCGTTGATGGGCAATTGGGACGTCATCTTCTGCCGCAATGTCACCATCTATTTTCGCCTGGATTCGACTCGCCGGGTGGTCTCCAACTTCTTCAACAGCCTCAACGAGGGTGGTTATCTGTTCATCGGCCATTCGGAGACGCTGACATCGATCAGCGATCAGTTCGAGCCCATAGAGGTCGGCGGTGTCTTCCTGTATCGCAAGACCCGTACTAAGAAGCGGTTTGTGATCTCGACTCCGCGCTCCGAGTATCATGCGGCGCCAGTCACATCCGCCATGACGACGCCAGAGCGATCTAGGCGGCGTCATGCTGTCACGCGTTCGCAGCCTGTTGCGGAGGCCTCTGAGCCTTCAGGTACCGAGATGCTCGGCCAGGCGCGCCATTCGCTTGCCGAGGGGCACCCCGAACGTGTACTCGATCTCGTGGGGCAGGTGCTGGCGCGTGATCCCAACAACGCGGAAGCATACTTGCTCGCGGCATATGTACACGCCGACATCGCGGATCACGAGCAGGCTCTCGAAGCGTGTCACCACGCTCTTTCGATCAACCCGCTCTTGCCGGTCGCCCGTTATATCCTCGGCATCATCTATCAGCGACAGGGTGACACCGTCCGGGCGATAAGCGAGCTCAAGAAGACCATGTACATCGACGCCGACTTCGCACTCGCACATCTCAACCTCGCAAACATCTACAAGACGCAGCGCAAGTGGGACCAGGCGGCACGCGAGTACGAAAATGCACTTAGGGCTCTTTACAGGAGTCCCGAGGGAGCATGGACGGAGTTTCTCGGTGGCTTCAAAGCCGACCTACTCGCAAAGACGTGTGAACGCAGTCTGGTAGAGTGTCGGAAGGCTATGGGTGCGGCGTGATGGCCGCCTCAAGTTCGACTTCCGATGGGACGATACATCACGACGGCACGTGTCGTGGGAGGGAGTAGGCCATGGCTAGCGCGCGCGTACTTGCGGTCGATGACAGCCCGACCATCTTGGAGATGATCAAGGCGATCCTCGAGGCGGGCGGATACGAAGTCATCACTGCAGCCGACGGGGCAGAGGCGCTGGAGACAGCGCGTGCAGAAAAGCCCGACCTCATTCTCCTTGATGTCATGCTGCCGAAGCTTGACGGCTACCGTGTGTGTCGGTTGCTGAAGTTCGACCAGAACTACAAGAACATCCCCATCATCATGCTCACGGCCAAGACCGAGGAGCAGGCGATGGCTACCGGCATCCGCACGGGCGCCAACCAGTACCTGACCAAGCCCGTCGACCCGGACACACTGCTTGCGGCCGTCGCAGAAGAGTTGTCGAAGGTGGAGGGGTAGGAGCCGCGTCATGCCAGAGTCAACGGACATCTCGACCCGCGTGCTCGACAGCCTTGTGACTGCGGGGCTCATTACGGTCGAACAGCTGGCGAGCGTGGGCGATGTCGCCCGCGAGCGCGGGACCGATATAGGGTCCGTGCTGCACGAGCGTGGATTCGTCACGGGCGCCGACGTAGCGTCCGTGCTCGAGCACGAGATGGGCGTGCCGAGCGTGGATCTCTCAAGCTACGCGCCGGAGGACGAAGCGCTTGCTCTCGTGCCCGCAGTGGTCGCACGTGCCCGTGGGCTGCTGCCGCTCTTCGAGATCGAGGGCATGCTCACCGTGGCCATCGGTGATCCCATGGATGTCTTCAAGCTGGACGACGTCTCAGCTGAGATCGGACTCGAGCTTGAGCCGGTGCTCGCGGACTCTGCGTCTGTGCTTGGCGCCATCGTGCAGTACTACGGCGATGATTCTGCTGTGGAGGTAGCACCAGCCACACCGGTGGTTGAGCAGACTCACGTCGTCGCAGAGGCGTCCGAACTCGAGCTGGAGCCCGAACCCGCGCTGGAGCTTGCATTCGGCTATGAAGCGCCTCCCGCGCCGTCGATCGTCGAGGAGGAGCCGGTCATACCGACAGCCGACGAGTTCACGATTGAAGGCGAGTCGTCGGCGCCGGCACAGTCGGCCGCTGAGACTCCGACGCTGGAGCAGCCCGTGCCCACCGAGTCGATCAAGACGATTGCCGAGGCGACACCAGCTGAAGGCCGTCCCGCGATCGACCTCGACGTGCTCGCCGTCGCGGATGTTCGCAAGGTCACGATGCTGGTCACGGAGATCTTAGAGGACGCGGTCGCGAATGGTGCATCACGTATACATCTACTCCCCTACAAGGAGGACTTCTTCCTGGTCTACCGTGTGAAGGGCGGCCTTGAGAAGGCGGGCAGCGCCCCACTGTCTATGCAGGGTGCACTGGTTGACGCCTTCAAGTCCTTTGGCAAGCTCGCTGGTGTGCCGGCTACGATGCCCGCGCTCGGTCGTGTCCACACACGCATCGGTGACAAAGACATCGTGCTGACGATCTCGGTCGTGCCGACGATTGCGGGACAGCGTCTCGTGATCGGTCTTACGCCGCATCGTCCGCAGCCGCGCGTACTTGCCGAGCTGGGTATTTCCGAGGCTGAGGAACGTGTGCTCAAGGCGATGGTCGAGCGCGGACGTGGACTACTGCTGGTTGCTGCGCCGGTGGCGGGCGGGGGCAGTTCCACATACTATGCACTGATCGCGCATGCCGCATCGGTCGGTAAGACGGTCTACTCGGTGGAGCGTGCCGTCGAGTATGAGATACCAGCGGTCGCGCAGGTCATGGTCAACCCGGGATCGCCGATTCCAACCGCGAACTTCATCGCAGCCGGATTGCGTCAGGACACCGATGTCATCGCTGTGGATGGCCTGCGGACAGTCGAGGATGTACACCTCGCCGTCGAGGCCGCAGGGCTCGGCAAGTTGGTGATCGCCACGTTCCCCGCCGCAGACATCTCGTCGAGTGTACGGCGTATGCTCGATCTCGGCGCAGAGCCCCATAGTCTTGCGGCTGCGCTCACGCTCGGAGTGGGTCAACGTCTGGTGCGTCTGAATTGTCCCAACTGTAGCTCCCAGACCGTGAGTCCGCTCGCAGCCAAGATCCCGGGTGCTCCCGCTGGTTTGGTCTCGAAGAGCGGTTCGGGTTGTCCCAACTGTGCCAAGACCGGCTTCCGTGGCGTGACCGGCATCTTCGAAGTACTGCCATTCACCGAGCCGGTACGCGCGGCGGTTGCCGCAAGCGGCTCCGCAGCGGAGATCGTCGCCGCAGCGACCAAAGCGGGGATGCGATCGCTCGTGGCATCCGGTCTGGCGCGCGTGGTGGCGGGCGAGGTAAGTGTTGAAGAGCTCGACAGAGTGTTGCGATTCTCGGGCTGATGGGGTGGACGAATGCCGCGAAAGAAGAGAACAGAACCCGAGGCGATGACTGGATCAGTCGCGGAGTCCGCATCCGCTGCTATAGTCAGCGAATCCGAGTCAACCGGGGAGTATCTCGAGGTCGGGCTCGGTCAAGTGATCGTGTTCATGGTGGACAGACAGCGTTACGCGCTGCCCATCGAGGCGGTCCAGGAGATTCAGCAGATCGTCGAATATACGTCCGTTTCGGGTACTGCGGCTGCACTTGTGGGGATGATCGATCTCCGCGGTACGGTCGTACCGCTTATCGACCTCAGGCTGCTGCTCGCTATGCCTGCGGCGCCGTATCGTCTCGACACTCCGCTGGTGTTCGCGCATGTCGGGGGGCGTCTTGTGGCGTACCTTGTCGATGAGGTCGACGATGTCGTAGATCTCACCGGTATACCGCTGCAGGCGCCATCGCGCCTGTACACCATCTCAGAGAGACTCATCGGGGTGGCCCGCCTGAATAACGGGTTGCTTTTCGTCCTTGACTCACAGCGCCTCGTTCCGGAGGACGCCCTCGCTTCTGTGGATGACCTCGTCCAGGGATGGGAGCGATGAGCGAAGTGACTTCCAGGGGTTTTGACGGGTTCTCGGATGCGGCGATCGACATCTTGCGACGCCGTGCCGAGTCCCTTGCGAGCGAGGGTCAAGGTGAGGCACAGGTCGACTTGATGTCGCTGCTACTCTTCAGGCTGGCTGACGAGTGGTATGCGATCCGTATCGAGAGTGTCCGTGAGATCTACAACGACTACAGCATCACACCGATTCCGCGCGTACCAGACTATATTCGCGGCATCGTGAACATCCGGGGAGAGATCGTCTCGGTCACCGACCTGGCGGCGTTGATGCACATGTCGGGTCAGTTGGAGCACACTATGGATGCCGAGCAGTCCAGCGTGATCGTCGCCTCAACGGAGGAATGCGTGAGCGCCTTGCTTGTGGACGAGATAGGCGACATCGTCGAAGTGCCCGCAAACGCGCTGGAGCCATCGCTTGCAACTGCAGACCGCGGGCAGGCAGATTGGGTCAGCGGCTCTGTGTACTTTGACGGGCGTCTCGTAGGCGTCATCAATCTCGAGAAGATACTGACACCCATTGGCGAGAACGAGTGACGAGGAGCGGAGAGACCATGCGGCGACTCATCGATAAGATTCGGGGCACCTTCCTGCTGAAATACTCGCTGGTGAACCTCGGATTGGTCCTACTTCTCAACACGTTCGCGGTCATCGTCGCGTGGCTCGTGTTCAAAGAGCGCTTCACCGATCGGGTCGGTCTCGTCACCGATGTCCTGATCGTGTCGGGCGCGTTCGCCATCTCGGCCATCGTATTCGTGTACGCGTATGTGAGGATCGGTATGCACTTCATGGCGCCGCTCACCGAGGTCGCCATGAGCGTGTCTGCCGCGTGCGATGGCGATATCGGACGCAAGGTCAAATGCGAGTCGAAAGACGAGTTCGGCGTGCTGGCGCGTTCCTACAACCAGATGCTCGATCTCATCGTCTACCTCATCAAGCAGACCCAGGAGTCCTCGCACCGGCTTGACCAGGCATCGAGCGAGATCCTCTCGGCCACCGAGCAGCAGGCCTCTGGGGCTGCCGAGCAGGCCGCCTCGATCAGCCAGACCACGGCGACGATGGAGGAGCTTGCGGCGACATATCGCCAGATCGCCGAGAACGCCGATCAGGTGGTGCGCATGGCCGAGGCGTCTCTCGGTAGCGCGGAGTCCGGCCAGCAGGCTGTCATGAACACCCTGAGTGCGATGGAGGAGATCAAGAGTCGTTCGCAGTCGTCGGCCAACAAGATCCTGTCGTTGGGCGAGCGTAGTCAACAGATCGGCCAGGTACTCACTATCATCAACAGCATTGCAGACCAGACGAAGATACTCGCGTTGAATGCAGCCATTGAGGCTGCGCGGGCCGGTGAAGCGGGTAAAGGATTCTCGGTCGTGGCCATCGAGATTCGCAAACTGGCCGAGTCGGTCGTCGAATCGACGAGGGAGATCGAGATCATCATGACCGAGATCCAGGGTGCGGCGAACGACCTTGTGATCTCCACGGAGGCCGAACTGCGTCAGGTGCAGTCAGGCGTCGACCTTGCGGGAGTGACCGGCGACAGCCTGGAGCAGATCCTCGACATGATCGAAGAGACTACCACTGCTGCCAAGGAGATATCGGCTGCCACGCAGCAGCAGAAGAGCGCTACCGAGCAGGTCGTCAGCGCGATGCGTGAGGTCGCGGCGGTGGCACAGCAGACGGCGGCAGGCAGTAAGCAGGTAGCCAGCGCGGCCGAGCAGCTTGCAGGCATCGCGAAGGAGTCCAGCCAGGTGGGCGGCGCCTTCAGGATCGTCGGCTAGCAATCGGACTGCGAAGGAAGGAACACCCGGATGGTCGAGTTCGACCGGTCAGCGTTCATAGGCAAGTTCCAAGAGGAGGCAACGGAGTACCTGCAGCGGCTCAATGAGGGCGTCATCATGCTGGAGGGGGACCCGGGCAATCGGGAACTCATCGACCAGATGTTGCGTGACGCACACACGCTCAAGGGCAGCTCGCGCATGGTTGGTCTGCTGGAGATCGCCGATGTCGCCCACAAGCTCGAAGACATCATGGTGAAGGTCCGCGACGGAGCTATGGTCTACACGCCAGACATGTCGGACGGTCTGTTCGAGGCGCTCGACATGATAGTGTTCCTCTGCGAGAACGCGGGCAAGCCCGTAGCGGCCGAGGTCGACATCACGGACCTGATCGCACGACTTGCGGTGGTGTCTGAGGGAGGGAAGTCGGATGCCCCGATGCCGTCGTCCGCTCCGACGCTGTCGTCCACTGCCGGAGCTGCAGAATCCGTCTCTGAGGCAGTGCCGCCCGATTCGGTACAAGCTGTTCGAGAGGAGAAGCTTCAGTCCAAGGCTCAGAATACGGTTCGGATACGGATCGCACAGGTCGACCACTTGTTGAATCTCGTGAGTGAGGTCGTTATCAGTCAGATCAAGGCCGAACAACGGGTGAAGGACTTTCGGCGCATGCAGGGACTGGTCAACGAGATCTCGCAGTTCTGGGCCAGGATGAAGGCACAGTACGTGAGCCTTCTAGCCGAGCGTGGAGACCAGCTCGGCGACGATGCGGAGTTCCTTGGCGAGCAGATGGCGGACCTGAAGCGGCTCGTCGTCATGACGGCCAAGGACTATATCGATGATACTGCCAGGACATCGACGGTCGTTGCGGACCTGCAGGAGCACTCGATGTCGCTCCGCATGCTGCCTGTGAGCACAGTGTTCAACGCTTTCCCGCGGGCTATGCGCGATCTTGCACATCAGTACAAGAAAGACGTTGAGCTCGTGATCGAGGGCGGAGACACCGAACTCGACAAGAAAGTCTTGGAGGAGATCAACGACCCGCTCGTCCACATCTTGAGAAACGCCGTCGATCACGGGCTGGAACCGGCCGAGGAGCGTGTCGGGATGGGCAAGCCGGCCGCCGGAACCATCCATCTCGCCGCCAGGCAGGAGGGCGATCACATCGTGATCGAGATCTCCGATGACGGCGCGGGTATCGATCCCGAGAAGGTCAAGGCAGCGGCGGTTCGCAAGGGCTACATCACGGCGTCAGAAGCTAAGGCGATGAGCGATCGCGAGGCGCAGTACCTGATCTTCGAAACCGGATTCTCGACCAACGCGATCATCACCGAGATATCCGGTCGCGGTGTGGGCATGGACGTCGTCCGGGAGTTCGTCGTCAAGAGACTCAAGGGTTCGCTAGACGTGCTGTCGACGCCCGGCGAGGGTACGACCTTCCACCTTACGATACCGCTCACACTCGCTATCATCCGCGCTCTCATGCTTCGGGTCGGTGACCGTACCTTCGCATTGCCGACCGCATCCATCGAGGAGACCCTGCGTGTCTCGGCGTCTGAGACCATCAAGGTAGAGGGTCACGAGGTCATTCGTCGTCAACGTCGGACTGTCCCGTTGGTGCGCTTATGTGACGTTCTCGGTATCGAGGGCGCGCCCAGTGATGGCGGCAAGATTCCGATCGCGACTGTGGGTTTCTCCGGTCATCGAATCGGATTCATCGTCGACAGCCTGGTGGGCGAGCAGCAGATCGTGATCAAGAACCTCGGCACGCACCTGCGTCACGTGGACAACATCGCCGGGGTCACCGTGCTTGGAGCGGGGCAAGTGATCCCGATCCTCAATGTCCCCGAACTCATGGAGAACGGTCGTCGGATGGCCGGGATGCGTGTCCGGGAGTCGAATGGGAAGAAGAACGAGAAGTCGACCGAGCCAAAGTGCATCCTCATCTGTGAAGACTCTTTCACGACACGCGAACTTGAGCGCTCCATCTTCGAAGCTGCCGGCTACAAGGTCGAGACGGCCACCGACGGCGCGCTCGGTCTTGCGATGCTGCGCGACGGGCTCAAGGTAGACGCGGTCGTCACCGACGTGCAGATGCCGAACATGACAGGCTTTCAACTTACGAAGGCCATCAAGTCCGATGAGACACTCAAGCATTTGCCAGTGACTATCGTCACCTCCCTTGAGCGTGATGAGGAAAAGGCCGAGGGGATCGACGCAGGTGCGGATGCCTACATTACGAAGTCCGTGTTCAATCAAGACACGCTGCTCGAGACGGTGGAGCGTCTTATCCGCTAGCGCCGTGCCGCCGGGAGAAGGAGAGCGTGTTGGACTTGCCGCGCCACATCAGAGTGCTGATCGTTGATGATTCGCTCGTAGCCCGTGAGATGCTTGCTCAGATACTGAGCAGCGACCCAGATATCGAGATCGTCGGCATGGCACACGACGGTGCCGAGGGCGTCGAGATGGTCGAGCGGCTGCGCCCCGATCTTGTGACGATGGACATCCATATGCCCAAGATGGATGGTCTTGCCGCGACCGAGCGGATAATGGCATACACGCCGACGCCGATCCTGGTGGTGTCGAGTTCTGTGCATGGTGAGGGTGTGGGCCGGGCGTTCGATGCACTGTCCGCCGGAGCTCTGGAGGTCGTGAAGAAGCCCGAGCCTCGCGACTGGGCAGAGCTGGACAGCATCGGTCGCGCCATGATCCGTAGGGTGCGCGTGCTCTCTCGCGTCAAGGTGATCACGCATATACGTGGCAAGCGCGATCAGCTGGTCGGAGGCGCGCGTTCTGCTGCTGCAGGGCCGCCGATCAGCTCTCGATCACTTGTGGCGATCGGCTCGTCCACGGGTGGCCCCTCGGCACTCCTGTCCGTACTTGGTAGGTTGCGCCCTGGCTTCCCGTTGCCCATCGTTATCGCACAGCACATCGCCGACGGTTTTGTGCCCGGCCTCGTGTCATGGCTCGACGGGAATTGTGCGATCAAGATCGTGCAGGCAGTGGATGGTGAGGAGCTTGCCGCAGGCCGTGCCTATGTCGCGCCGACCGGCATGAACACCGAGGTCTCCGGCGATCGCGTGCATTTCACAAAGCCGAAGAAGGACCAGCTCTACATTCCCTCGGCGAACACGTTGTTCGAATCTGTGGCCAGGTCGTGTCATGAGCGGGGTGTTGGTGTTCTGCTCACCGGCATGGGCGCCGATGGCGCCGTCGGGCTCAAGGCGCTGTTCGATGCAGGCGGCTTCACGATTGCGCAGGACGAGGAGACCTCGATCGTGTTTGGGATGCCGAAGGCCGCGATCGAAGCCGGCGCCGCGCGCAAGGTCCTCGGTGTTCAGGATATCGGTGCCGAACTCGAGCGCCTTGCCGGTCTCGTGTGAGGCCCTCTTCAGAGAGATATACTGCTCCCATGCATACGCTACCCATAGGTGTCTTTGATTCCGGACTCGGCGGTCTGACGGTCGCGCGTGAGATCATGCGTGCGCTGCCCGAGGAGTCCGTCGTCTACTTCGGTGACACGGCGCGCTGCCCCTACGGTCCAAGGCAGCCTCACGAGGTCCGCGAATTCGTGCTGCAGATAGGGTCGTGGCTAGCTCGCCAGCCGGTGAAGCTCATTGTCATCGCCTGCAATACCGCCACGGCAGCGGGGCTTGCACTTGCGCAGCAGGTGTTCGATGTGCCCGTCGTGGGTGTTGTCGAGCCGGGCGCCCGGGCTGCTGTCAAGGCGACCATCAATCGCAAAGTCGGTGTCATCGGGACGGTCGGTACGGTAGATTCCGGCGTATACAGTGCTGCCGTCAGGCTGCTCGATGCGGGAGCCACGGTGTTCTCGGTGGCGACGCCGCGTTTTGTCGATGTGGTCGAGCAGGGGCTGCGCATGGGTCCGGGCACGCTCGAGGATTGGCTCTCAGAGTCGTCGGATGTCTTCATCCGTCCCTCGTTCTACGAGATGGCTCGCGACTATCTCGATCCACTCAAACGCAACGGTATCGACACCCTCGTCCTCGGCTGTACGCACTTCCCGTTGCTCTCAGCGGCGATCCAGCAGGTTGTCGGCGCCAACGTCCGTCTGATCTCTTCCGCTGAGGAAACGGCGCGCGAGGTGGCGGCCACCCTGGAGGCACGAGACCAGCTCGCCTCGGACGAAGGTCGATTCGAGCGCTACGTCACGACCGGCGATGTTGACGAGTTCGCGCGGCTGGGTGGGCGCGTGCTGCGTCGGCGTACCACCGATGTCGCGCAGGTGTCGCTCAGTGAACTCGAGGCTCTCTTGGATGGACGGCTGCGTGAGGCTTTGCGAGCATTCGATGCGGGCGAGTCGGCATGCGACTGACGGTCCTCGGTTCGGCGGCGAGCTTCGCCGATGCGGGCCGTGCGTGTTCCGGACATCTTATACGCAGCGGTGAGACCGCGGTGCTCTTCGACTGCGGCAACGGCGTGCTCTCCAATCTCGGCAAGGTGATGGACCCTCTCGCGCTTGATGCGGTGTTCATCACACACGAGCACGTCGACCACTTCGCAGACGTCTATGCGTTGCAGGCCGCGCTGCGTTACGCTCCCGACGGTCCGCGTCCGCCGATGCCGCTGCATGTACCTCCAGGTCTGTTCGAACGGATGGGCGCGGTGCTCTCGCAGCGCGGTCGTATCGAGCTGGCCGAGGCGTTCCTCGTGCGTGAACTCGAGGAGGATAGGGTCATCGGTATCGGCGATCTCACCGTCATCCCGCATAAGGTCGATCACGTCGAGCCTACCTTCGCCCTCGTTGCGATCGATGACGGCGCCATGCTGTGCTACACCGCCGACACGGCTCCCGGGGATGCGGTGATCGCTGCTGCACATGATGCAGACGTGCTACTTGCCGAGGCCACGCTGCCACCGGCGTATCGCGGCAAGGTGGCGCACATGACAGCAGGGGAGGCGGCCGAACTTGCCGTGAAAGCGGATGTGCGCACACTCGTGCTGTCACACCTGTGGCCTACCGTAGATAGAGCGGCTGCCGCTCGTGAGGCCAGTGAGATCTTCTGCGGCCGTGTTATCGTGGCCGATGAGCTTTTTGACCTGACGTTTCCATAAGGGGGCATAGCCGATGCAGCGCAGCGGTGGACGTGCGAACGATGAACTAAGACCGGTCCGGCTGACGCGAGGCTACTTGAAGCACGCGCACGGTTCGTGTCTGTTCGAGTTGGGTGACACGAAGGTGCTGTGCGCCGCGAACATCTCCGAGCAGGTCGCCAGCTGGCGACGCGGCTCGGGGCTCGGCTGGGTGACCGCCGAGTACTCGCTGCTCCCGGCATCGACGCACACGCGGACGCGTCGCGAAGTGAATCAGGGTGCTCCCGGAGGTCGTACTCACGAGATCCAGCGGCTCATCGGCCGGTCTCTGCGCACCGTCGTCGACATGGGTGGCATGGGCGGCGAGTACACGATGAACGTCGACTGCGACGTGATCCAAGCAGATGGCGGCACGCGGACAGCCGCCATCACCGGCGCCCTGTTCGCTGTGCAGGATGCGTTCGCACGCTGGCGGGATGCGGGTCGTATCGAGTCGCTACCGTTGATCGACTTCGTTGCTGCGACATCGGTCGGTGTGGTCGACGGCGAGGTGTTGCTGGACCTCGAGTATTCTGAGGACAGTGTGGCCGAGGTGGACATGAACGTGGTCGTGGACGGCAAGGGTCGCCTTATCGAGATCCAGGGCACCGGTGAACGCACGCCGTTCGACCGCAAGCGCCTCGATGAACTGCTGGATCTCTCGCTTGCCGGAGCTGGTCGGCTGATCGATCTGCAGCGACAGGTCATTGCCGGAGGATTTGAGACGTACGGTGGATGAGCCCCTGCTCGTGATAGTCGCGACGTCGAACAAGGGCAAGCTGGCCGAGATCCGGTCCACCGTCGATCTGCCGGGTTTCGAGTTCACAACCGCCGCTGACCTTGGCTTCGAGCCGCTCGAGGTGGAAGAGACGGGCACGACGTTCCTTGAGAATGCTCGCTTGAAAGCTAGAGCGTACGCCGAGCGTTTCGGGATGTCCGCGCTCGCCGATGACAGTGGTCTGCAGGTCGACGCTCTGGATGGTGAGCCTGGCGTGTACTCATCGCGCTATGCGGGCGTGGATGGTGATGATGCTGCGAACAACCGTAAGCTGCTCGAAGCGCTTGCTGCGGTCGCCGAGCCGGATCGCACTGCGCGGTTTCGTAGTGTGGTCGTTCTGGTACACCCTGAGGGAACCGAGACGGTGGCGGAGGGCGCGTGTGAGGGAGTCATTGCACGCACGCCGAGAGGCGAGGGCGGCTTTGGCTACGACCCGCTGTTCCGGCCGCTCGCAGCAGGAGGACGTACGATGGCGGAACTGACGCTTGAGGAGAAGAACAAGATCAGTCACCGCGGCGCAGCGCTTCTGGCGCTACGTAAGGCGCTGGCTCCAGAAGCATTCTAAAAAGAAGACCGTTCCCGGAGCGGTTGTGTCACCCTCGGCGCGCCTCTATACTGTTCTTCGCTCCTGCGCCCCGTATGACCAAGGGTCTTGAGCGTGCGGTCGGGCCGTAGCGCAGTTTGGTAGCGCACCTGCTTTGGGAGCAGGGGGTCCTCCGTTCGAGTCGGAGTACCCCGACATAAAAGCTTGATAATCTAATGCGTATGCAGGTTATCAAGCTTTTTTTATTCCCACACTTGTATTGTAAAAACCTATATTAACACACTTTTGCACAAAAGCGACCCGGCTAATTTCGTGCTAGCAAACTAGACTCTATACTCATACGAAGAAATACTGTATGCCATAAAGCACTGTGAAGTTGTTGCCTTGGTTGTTCGGGTCTTAAATATTTCATGTTTTTAAAAATGCTGAAAATGCAAGCTACTCGTGTGTTTCACTAAAATATTTTCATATCTTTATCCGCCCATTTATTACTAATCGCTTACATTTTTTTATGACTCGGTACCTGCCGTTTATTGTGATTTCTGTTTTGCTGCTCGTACCGGCCTCTCTTATAGCACACAATGAAGAGGGTAATGAGTTTTTAAACGCTAATGATTCTGCTAAAATTGAGAAATCAGCAAATGTTGAATTCACGGCAAATGCACAATTGGTAAGTCGATATTTGTGGAGAGGTCAGGATTACGGACACGCCCCGTCATTTCAGCCGGGTGCCGAGTTGTCCTGGAGAGGTTTTACTTTGGGTGCGTGGAGTGCGTTAAAAATTGCAGGGGAGGGAGAGCCCGAGCTTGATTTTTATATCTCAAAAGAGGCGGGTAAATTTACATTCGCATTATGGGATTATTGGTCTTATGACAAGACCATACGAACACAGTATTTCGACTACAACTCCGCTACAACCTCTCATATGTTTGAAGGACAGATAATTTATTCAACCGGTGAGAGAAATCAATTTAATCTTATGCTAAGTTCTCTGTTTTTGGGAGCAGATCCCACCAAAAGTCTCTATGGAGAGGTTGAGTATGTTAGAGAGTTTGGAAAAAATGAAATAGCCCTTGTAGCCGGTTATCAGTTCAAGGGAGAATACTATGCTCCGCATAGCGGATTTGTGAATATTGGCTGCTCATATTTAAGATACCTTTGGGATTTTGGAAAATACTCTACATTTATCTCTTTTTCCTTAACAGCAAATCCGGCACTTAAGAAAACATTTTTTGCCATAGCAGTCGGGTTTTAGTATTTGCTTTTTGATAATGATTAAACAGAAGGATTTTAATAACATGAAAAAGAGTCCCGGATTAAACAACAGATTATTTTTATTGATTACCTATACAGGTGCGATTTTTTTGCTGCTCTTTACAACCCTGCTTACTTTACAAAAAAGGCAGTCAAAAATGATTCATGAAGAATCCGATGAACAGTTTCACCGGGAAATCACATCAATAATAAATCTTAACAGCAAAGGACTTAGACAAATCGTCTTTGACTATACATACTGGGACGAGTTTACCGAGATTATGTCTAAAGGAGGGAACTCAACATGGTTTGATCAAAATATACTAACCATTCTTACCTCTTATGACTATGATTATGTGGCTGTTTATAGTATTTCAAACGAGCTTTTATACGAACGCTGCTCTGAAGATTACCGCTTAAAGGAGGTTATTCCTGAGGGAGTTCTTGAGTTACTCGATAAAAAGAGACTTTTAAACTTCTTTATTGAAACAACTGAGGGTTATATGGAGATTGCTTCTGCTTCAATTCACCCCACTTTTGACCAGAACAGAACCGAAACAAAACCTTCCGGCTATATATTTGTCGGAAAACTTTGGGACGCTAAAACGGTACAGTATCTATCTGAGTTTACATCATCCCAAATAACTATTGGCAAGTCTGTTAGCAATGATGACCATAAAGATTACATTCTTCACAGTAATATAGCCTTTCCCGGATATAATGGCGCTAATATTGGCGGAGCACTATTTCTTAGAGAGAATCCTGTGTTTAAGCTTTACAACAGCAGCTCGGTTTATATGATGGTAGTTCTTATAATATCGCTTTCTTTTGTCTGGATTACAATCAGATACGCGACCCGTCTCTGGGTAATTAAGCCTCTTAAGCATGTTGAGAACATACTTAAGAGAGAGAGTTCAAATGATATTAGTATGTTAAAGAAGGCTCCCGGTGAGTTTGCTCAGATAGCCACTCTTTTCGAAAATTACAAAAAGCAGGAGGAGGAGATTAAGCAGGCAAAAGAGTTGGCAGAGCAGGCAGACACACTCAAAACCAGATTTCTTGCAAATATCAGCCACGAAACAAGAACACCAATGAACAGCATTATGGGGTTCTCTGAACTTTTGAATGACCCTGACCTTACACAGGAGCAAAGGATGCAATATGTTGGGATTATCCATTCCAACAGTTTGAAAATGATGGAGCTTTTAGGCGATCTGATGAATGTATCCCGGCTTCAGTCAGGACAGGAAGAGATTCACGAATCTCCTTTTTCGCTAAAAGATATGATGGTAAACATCCACACTAACCATAATTATAAAGCATCCGGTAAAGGGCTCCTTTTGGTAAACAAAACCCAGAACTCTTCTGATGATGTCATTCTCTATACTGACCGCGAAAAGGTGTGTCAGATAATTGACAATCTGATAAATAACGCTATTAAATACTCTCCGGAGGGAACAATTGAATACGGTTTTGAAAAGACAATAACATTTATCAGATTTTATGTAAAGGAC
Organism: Coriobacteriia bacterium; assembly: GCA_030655755.1. Classification (GTDB taxonomy): domain Bacteria; phylum Actinomycetota; class Coriobacteriia; order Anaerosomatales; family Anaerosomataceae; genus UBA2279. The sequence goes on along the minus strand of JAUSOQ010000062.1, from coordinate 25,537 downwards.
CAGGGAATAGGCATTCCTTCAGAACTGCATGAAAGAATTTTTGACTATTTCATCCAAGGCGAAACCTCTCTGAATAAAAGTTTTAGCGGAGTAGGTCTTGGCCTTGCAATTGCAAAGGCAAACGTAAAACTGTTAGGAGGCAGCATTAAGGTGGAGAGCGAACCAGGTAAGGGTTCCTGCTTCAGTTTTACAATTCCACATAAATTCTAACCCCAAATATATTTGTACCAATGTCAGTATTAATTCCAAAAGGATATAGAAATATCCTTGAAAATGTAGAGAATACCCAAAAGGGTATTAAGCTGGTTAAGGACATGTTCCAGAGTAACCTGTCCGCTCAGCTGGTTCTTCTCAGAGTCACTGCACCTGTTATGGTGCTTAAAGGGACCGGTATCAATGACGATCTTAACGGAGTAGAGAGGCCAGTAACCTTTCCCGTTAAAGACCTTAATGAGGCACCTGCAGAGGTAGTTCAGTCTCTTGCCAAGTGGAAGAGGGTGAAGTTGTCAGAAATGAAGATGAATCATAATCGTGGAATTTATACAGATATGAACGCAATCCGTCCGGACGAGGTGATGGACAATATCCACTCTATTTATGTGGATCAGTGGGATTGGGAAAAGGTCATCAGCAAAGAGGACAGAAACCTCTCTTTCCTTAGAAGCACTGTAAGAAGAATTTACGAAGCAATTAGAGTAACTGAAAACAGAATATATGTAGAGTACCCCCAGATTGTACCATCATTACCGGAAGATCTGTTCTTCATTCACGCACAGGTGTTGCTGGAGATGTATCCGGGCCTGACTCCAAAAGAGCGCGAGAATGAGATTACAAAGAAATATAAGGCTGTTTTTGTAATAGGAATAGGACACGAACTTACAGATGGCAACCCTCACGACGGAAGAGCAGCAGACTACGACGATTGGAGCACCAAAAACGAAGATGGTTATTATGGCCTGAATGGCGACCTTCTGCTATGGAATCCTGTTTTGCAAAGTTCATTTGAGATTTCCAGCATGGGAATACGCGTTGATGAGTCAGCAATGGAAAAACAGCTGAAAATCCGTAATCAGGAGTGGAAAAAGGAGTTGATGTTCCACAAAGAGTTGCTGGCAGGCAATCTCCCTTACACAATAGGCGGAGGTATCGGACAATCAAGGCTTTGTATGTTCCTTTTACGTAAGTGCCACATTGGTGAAATCCAATGCAGCATATGGACAGATGAGATAAAAAATGAGTGTAAAAAAGCAGGCATTGAGCTAATGTAACTGCATTTCCCGGCATTTTACTTATCACCAAATCGTAAATAACCCGAGAAATTGACACATTGAAATCAAAAAAGGCTTAGGGTTGACTAATTTTACTCATAATTTAGTTAACCCTTAATCTTTTTTGCTATGAAAAATCTTCTGAAATTAGTAGTTATCTCCTCTCTCTTTCTTCTCACCTCTTGTGACCTTATTGAGGAGGCAATCACAGGGTCTAAACTCGGCGGAACACAGTCACCCATGGGACAGGTCGGCGTTACTGTAACATCTTCAAGCACAGCCATAAATGGTGTAAGCAATATTCAAGCCTCGGTCACAAATCTTAGCGGGGGAGTTTCATCATTTTCCGGAACCGCCTCTGTCTCTAACACCTCCTTTAAGAACACTTTGTCAAATGTGCCGGGATTCAGTTTTAGTGGAAACACCGTTACATTTACCGGTTTTAAATTCAAAAATACGTCAGAAGGTATTGAAAGCGTAACGGGTTTTGCGCCGGGAATTATTTTCAAATATAGCTCAAGCGTTGGTGATCAATATGAGATTCTTGGCTCATCCGGAAAACGAATTGTTACAGAAAAATCTTCAAGCGACGATTTCTACTGGGGGGGAATGCTAATAAAAGTGATGAAAGTAGAAGAGAATGTCAACAGAGAAGGTATAAAAAAGATAACCTATTATGGAAATCATAAATGGGGTCTGGTGTCTATTAAGTTTGAGTTTGATGACGGGACTACAGCACAAATTCCAATTTACAGCAGTGCCAATAATTAGCGGATTTCCGGAATAAGAATTTCTTTTAAAAAACATAATGAGGTATCTACTGATAAATGGTGAGAAGAAAAAGATCCCACCATATCCCCATCATAAAGACTATGTTTACAGGTGCTACAGGTTTTTTGCCGTTAAAAACCTGTACTCTTTTCTTACTATTAATGGGCATATGAGGTTCGTCAAAGAGGTAAGAATGAAGAGACGATATGACTGTGCTATACCGAGAGATCTCCTGATTGATCCTACCAGCAGATGTAATCTCAGGTGTAAGGGTTGCTGGGCGGCCGATTATAGCAAAAACAGCGATATCTCTTTTGAAAAACTTGATGAAATAATCACTGACGCCAAATCTCTTGGGGTTATGGAGATTGTAATGTCGGGAGGGGAGCCCTTAATGAGGAAGGATGATATTGTTAAACTGGTAAAAAAGCACAGCGATATCACATTTGCAATGTTCACAAATGGTACTCTGGTAGATGAGCAATTTGCAGATACCCTCTCGGAGCTTGGAAATCTAAACCTATTCATCAGCATTGAGGGGTTCAGAGAAGATACAGATTTCAGAAGGGGATCAGGAACGTATGACAAAGTATTGAAAGCAATGGATTTACTTAAGGAGAGAGATCACGGCTTTGGTTTTTCGGTTTGTTATCACTCAAAAAACTATAAGACAATCTGCAGTGATGAATTTCTTGATTTCATGAGAGAAAAGGGAGCATGGCTGGGCTGGCTTTTCAACTACATGCCTATAGGAAGCGACTCTGATGTCTCTCTTTGCTGCAATGCTGAACAAAGAGCGTATGTGATGGAGAAGATTAAAGATTACCATAAAAGATATCAGTATACGCTTATCGATTTTGCTAATACGGGACATAAGTCTATGGGGTGCGTTGCTGCAGGAACCGATTTTTTACACATTAATTCAAACGGTGATGTTGAACCATGTGCGTTTTGCCACTATTCAGATACAAACATTAGTAACATTTCACTCCTTGAAGCATTGCAATCTCCGTTTTTAGACAGATTCCGTCAGAAAAAGCCCTTTTCAAAAAATTATCTAACTCCCTGCCCTATGATGGATCTGCCTGAAGCAATTGTTGAACTGACCGAAGGAGAGAATGTGAGGTCAACCCACCTGTACCATCCCGAAAGTGCCAAAGAATTAGCCTCAAAGACAATGCCTATCGCAAAGCAATGGAGGCCGGTGGCAGATAAAATATTTGCCGGTATTCCAAAATCAGAAAAGAGGATGATTAATATTCTCTTCTGGCTGCTACACGCCGGAAACAGATTCAAAACCAACAAACATTAAAATACACCTTTCTGATATGATAAATTATCGCTTTAAATATTTAGGTCTTACTATTGTCCTGGTGGCTGTGGCGTTTACTGTACTATATTTTGGGTTTAACTTCCGCTTTGAGATGACAGTGTTTGCAGTGCACTCTGCCTTCTTTGAAACCAAAATGTTTGCGTTCTTCAAAACAAATTTTGCCGATGAACTTATACTCATTCTTTACCTGACAGGTTTGGCTCTTATGATATTTTCAAAAGAGAGGAATGAGGGTGTGGGGATAATGCAAAAAAGGCATGACGCAATGCGTTATGCCTTCTTTATCAATCTTTTGATACAGTTATTTGTTATCCTTTTTATCTACGGACAGGGGTTTATTGCTTTTCTTGTGCTTAACATTATCAATCTGCCATTGCTCTATCTGGTTCTCTTTTTCATTATGAAAAGAGGTGTAAATGAGCAGCAGCGTAAATAATCGACAATTAAGTTAATTCAAAAATTACTTACTCCCGAAACTCTTCATAAACTGAACCCTTTCAAATTTTTCCGGGTTCTCAATGTTTGAATAATTAAGCCTGCCTTTGAAATCAGAGATGTTTTTAAACCCTTGTGAATCCATAAAGAGGTTAAGATCTGCAATAGCGTTAGATATTGCATCGCCACCTTTTTTATAAAGCGCAGTGCACATCTGAGCAGTTGCAGCACCTGCAAGAATCTGTTTCAGAACTACTGTTCCGTTGTGAATACCGGTGCTTGCAGAAAGGTCAATACCCGGAACGAGTGCCGAAACTATACCCATCCAACGAAGCTCCTTAAGGTACTCGTCAGGATGAGAGAAGGCATCAGCAGGGAAAATCCTCAATTTCTTTATGTCAATATCGGGGCTGTAAAAACGGTTGAACATAACAACTCCCTTTGCACCATTAGCTTTTAGGTTGCTTACGAACCCAGGAATGTTTGTAAAATTTGAGCCTATTTTTACCGCTACAGGAATTCCAATGCTTTTTGAAACCTTTGAATCCACATTGAAATACTCCTTTTCAATATCGTCAGATTTTTTGTGCACATTCAAAGGAAGCGAATATATATTAAGCTCCAGTCCGTCTGCACCGGCACTCTCTATCTCTTTGGCAAAGAGTGTCCATTCGCCTGTAGAAAAGCAGTTTATGCTTGCTATGACAGGAACCGAAACAGTCCTCTTTACATCCTCAATCAATTTCAGATATCTGTCAATGGAGTTTTGACGCAAGTAGTGGTGAAGATAATCTGCCGACTCCGGATAGTCATGTGACTGTGAGTTTAGAAACTCTGCCTCGTTTACAATCTGCTCCTCAAATAGTGATTTTACCACTATTGCACCCACTCCTGCCCTCTCGAATTCTGCAACCCTGTCCAATTGTGCCGTAAGTCCGGAGCTTGCCGCAAGGATTGGCGATTTTAGTGCCAGCCCGAGGTAGTTAACTGAAAGATTTGACATAGTTTATGTGGTGTTAAATTTGTTCCAATACTTTTCTCATGCTTACCTTCTCCTCAATTATTTTTCTCAAATCTTCAACAGGAACGCGCTCTTGTTCCATTGAATCCCTGTAACGGATTGTAACTGTATTGTCGGTTAAGCTTTGATGATCGATTGTGATGCAGAACGGGGTACCAATAGCATCCTGACGGCGGTATCTCTTTCCTATGCTGTCCTTTTCGTCATATTGGCAATTAACGTCGTACTTGAGATCGTCCATAATCTTTCTTGCAAACTCCGGAAGACCGTCCTTTTTAACAAGAGGCAAAACAGCAAGTTTAACCGGTGCAAGAAAAGCAGGAAGCCTTAAAACTACCCTATCCTCTCCGTTTTCCAGCTTCTCTTCACAATACGAAGAGGAGTATATTGCTAGGAATGTTCTGTCAAGGCCAATGGATGTCTCAACTACATAAGGAACATAGTTCTCGTTTGTTTCAGGATCGAAGTACTGCATCTTTTTGCCCGAAAACTTCTGGTGCTGCGAAAGGTCGAAGTCGGTCCTTGAATGAATTCCCTCAAGCTCCTTGAAGCCGAATGGAAACTCAAATTCGATATCGGCAGCAGCATTTGCGTAGTGTGCCAGTTTCTCGTGATTGTGAAACCTGTATTTACTCTCACCTAAGCCTAGCGCTAAGTGCCACTTCAGGCGCGCCTCTTTCCACTTCTCGAACCACGAAATCTCTTCTCCGGGGCGAACAAAAAACTGCATCTCCATCTGCTCAAACTCCCTCATTCTGAAAATGAATTGACGGGCTACGATTTCGTTTCTAAAGGCTTTGCCTATCTGGGCAATACCAAATGGAATCTTCATTCTGCCGGTCTTCTGAACATTCAAAAAGTTTACGAAGATACCCTGAGCCGTTTCCGGCCTGAGGTAGATTGTCCCGGCATCTTCACTTACGCTGCCCATCTGGGTAGAGAACATAAGGTTAAACTGCCTCACTTCGGTCCAGTTTCTTGAACCCGAAACCGGACAAGCTATTTCACAGTCAATTATAAGTTGTCTTACAGCTTCAAGGTCACCGCTGTTAAGAGACTCGTTCATTTTGGCAGTCACTTCGTCGGCCTTAACCCTGTTCCTTAAAACATTGGGATTTGTTGCACGAAACTGAGCCTCATCAAAGGTTTCACCAAACTTCTTCTTTCCCTTCTCAACCTCCTTCTCAATCTTCTCTTCGAGCTTTGCAATGTAGTCCTCAAGCAAGACATCTGCTCTGTATCTCTTTTTTGAATCCTTGTTATCAATCAAAGGGTCGTTAAATGCACCAACGTGTCCCGAGGCTTCCCAAATTTTAGGATGCATGAATATTGCAGAGTCAATCCCAACAATATTTTCGTTAAGACGAACCATTGCATCCCACCAGTATTTCTTGATGTTATTCTTGAGTTCCACCCCCAACTGTCCGTAGTCATACACTGCACTCAGGCCATCGTAAACCTCACTGGACTGAAAAATGAAACCATACTCCTTTGCGTGTGCTATTAGACTCTTGAATAACTCCTCCTGTGTCATAATTACAATTGTTTATAAACTGCGAAATTAGTGCTTTTTATATAAATTTAATACTTTTGTCTGTCAATAATCCCTAAAGTGACTAAAACAAACATAAGATGAAACGATTTATACTGATATTATTTTCGCTGTTCCTGATAACTGCCACAAATGCACAGATAACGGCGGTTTGGAGTTACCAGCAAAAAGACAACGGCGATGGCACAATTGACCTTATTTTCAATGCCGATATCGAGAAAACCTGGTATATGTACAATGCCGACCTCATTCCAAACGGTCCGCTGCCAACTACATTTGAAATAAAAGGTAACAACGGTTTTGTTGCCGTAGGAAAACTCAGAGACAACATGAAGGCTAAGACCAAAATGGATGATGCCTTTGGTGTTGAGGTTAAGATTTTTGAAGAGAGAGGCTCTTTTGTTCAGACAATTAGAAGAACAGATGCAGGGAGTTTCAAAGTAGAGGGAATTCTTACCTTCCAGACCTGTAATGGGTCTGAGTGCCTGATGGACGAATTGGATGTTGTATTTAATATCCCAGCCGGAGAGGTGGCTGAATACACAGAGGAGGAGATGATCCCGATATCAGCCGGAGATGGAGAGAGTACTTCAGGTGGAAGCAATAAGGGAGCAACAGAGGGGCTGCTTGTTTTTCTTTTGATTGCATTTGCAGCGGGCCTTGGTGGCGTCTTCACACCTTGCGTATTCCCAATGATTCCAATGACTGTAAGTTTTTTCATAGGTGGCACAGGCGCTAAAAAGGCAGGTATAATCAAGGGTTTAATTTTCGGACTCTCGGTTACACTCATTTATACAATGGTTGGTGTTATTGTTGCCCTATTCCAGAGCACAGATGCAACTGATTTCATGGGAACCCACTGGATACCAAACTTTCTTTTTGCCGCTCTTTTTATCACATTTGCTATATCTTTTCTTGGTGCATTTGAAATTACACTCCCAACAGGTCTTGCAAATAAAGCAGATGCACAGGCAGATAAAGGTGGCTACATTGCCTCTTTCTTTGTCGCCTTTGCAATGGTTATTGTTTCATTCTCATGTACAGGCCCGTTTGTAGGTTCAATTCTGGCTGCTGCAGTAACCGGAGGTCTTGCACTTAAGCCAATTCTGGGAATGTTTGCATTCGGCCTTGCATTTTCGCTGCCGTTTGTGATCTTCTCATTCTTCCCTTCACTAATGAAAAAGATGCCTAAGTCGGGCGGATGGCTCAATGTTGTTAAGGTGGTATTTGCATTTATCCTCATAGCTTTTGCTCTCAAATATCTCTACACGGTTGATGCATACTTTGGATGGGGTATTCTAAACCGCGCAATATTTATCTCAATCTGGATTGTAATTGCAATTCTGTTGGGAATGTACCTTCTTGGCAAGATAACTACATCACACGACTCAAAGGTTGAGTCAGTGGGCGTATCGAGGATTATCTTTGCGATAGCCTCCTTCGCTTTTGCGGTTTATCTTATTCCGGGACTCTTTGGTGCACCCCTTGCTTCGCTCTCGGGTCTCTTGCCTCCTCCTGATCAAAGTACGATGGTAATTTCAGGTTCGGCAACAGGAGCTGCATCTTCAGCCACATCTACTGAACCAAGCACCGGACTTTGCTCAGAGGCAAAATACGCAACGGCAAAAAACAGAGCTCCACACGGCCTTAATAGTTACTATGACATAAAGGAGGCCATCGAATGTGCAAAAGAGCAAAACAAGCCACTTTTACTATCATTCAAGGCTGTCACATGCAGTGCCTGCAAGGTGATGGAGGCAACGGTATGGAGTGATCCTGCCGTATTGGATATACTGCAAAACAAAGTTGTTCTGGTGAGTCTCTATGTTGACGACCGCACCGAGCTTCCTCTTGAAGAGCAGGTAACCTCTGTAGTTGATGGAAAATTAAAGAACACTCTGGGTAGAAAATATCGCGACTATCAGCTAAGTCGCTTTGGAGTTGCCTCACAGCCCTATTATGTTCTTGTTGACCATAATGAGCAAGTATTGATTAAACCTATCGGAGAAAGTTCTTTAACAGAATTTTTGGCATTTCTTAATGGCGGTATAGAAGCATTTAACCGCCAACTTTAATAAAGAAGGCGGTTAAATCTTAGCTTTTAAAATCACACGATTTTATTGAATCATACGGTTTCGTACATCTCTTCCAATGGCTTCCTTACTTTTTTGAAAGCCAGGAATGGGTCTTCTTGTGACCTGTATCCAAGAGCACACATAACAGATGCTGTAAGCCCTTTCTCTTTCAGCCCAAGTATCTTATCAAAACTCTCCTTGTCAAATCCCTCCATCGGGCCTGAATCAATTCCCAGCTCAGAAGCGGCAGCCATAAGTGTTCCAAGAGCAATATAGGTCTGTTTTGAAGTCCACACCTTCATCTGCTCTGGACTCATTGAACCCATATGAGACTTCATCATGTTGCCGTAATCGGCAGAATCAGAAACATCAAGATTGTTTATTTTTGCTCTTAGCCCCAGGTAATTGTCAACCTCTTTATCTCCTACGTTTGTGTAATTACAAAAAAGAAACAGCACATATGCTTCTGTCAGTTGAGGTTGTCCCCATGAGGCAGCTTTAAGTTTTTCACGAATCTCAGGATTCTCAATAATAAGCACCTTGTATGGCTGCAGTCCGTATGAAGTTGCAGTCAGGTTCACAGCCTCTTTTAACAGTTCAATATTTGTACTGCTTACCTTCTTTGTGGTATCAAATTTCTTTGTAGCATAGCGCCACTTTAAGCTATCTATAATTTTCATATCTATTCATTTATTTTAGTAGGGTTGCCCCTTGTTAACAGTTTAATTTGGTTTTTGTTTGAATTACCATTTCATAGGGACATCAATAATCAGAATCTTTGCCTCATTTTCTGCAATAATCTCTAATGAAACAGCCTCTGTAACTGAAATTGCATCTCTATGTGACAACTTGTTTCCCAAAATAGATATATTCCCCTCTATAGCAAAAACATATAAGCCATTACCCTCTTTTTTGGTTTTGTATTCAATACTCCTGCCTTGGTCAAGTTTGGTAAGATAAAACCAGCTCTGCTGGTAGATCGGTATACCCTCTTCGTTATTGTCACCAAATGGCTTTATTATGTTGAGGAGGCTGTTTTTCATCTTAGAGTCATCAAGCTTTCTCTGATCATACCTTGGTTCAACACTTTTTGTGTCGGGATATACCCAAATCTGCAGTAGCTCCGCTGCTACCTCTTTGTTGTTGTTCATCTCGCTGTGGAAAACGCCACTGCCGGCACTCATTACCTGAATCTCTCCGGTAGTAATTACTGAACTGTTCCCCATACTGTCCACGTGAGACAACTCTCCCTTGAGAGGGATTGTAATAATCTCCATATTGTCGTGCGGGTGTTTCCCAAATCCCTCCATCGGTGCTACCCAATCATCATTCAATACCCTGAGTGCTCCAAAATGGACTCTTTCAGGGTCATAATAGTTTGCAAATGAAAATGAGTGGTTTGCTTTGAGCCAGCCGTGATCGGCACCGCCTCTGCTGTTGGCTCTTATGATTGTATATTTTGTATCCGGTGTTTTCATCGCTTTGTGCTTTATATTATTTCCATATTAATTATAGCACAAAGGTATGGGGTCAGGAGTTGCCGGTCAATGTAATATTCCCTCTATTTGTTGTATAAATCCGTTCCGGAACGAAAATCGGTAAAGTTTTCTCCTGTTACGCTTTTGTAGAATTTGCTGAAATGGGCGGGATCTTTGAAGCCCAAGGTGTATGCAATCTCTTTGGAGGAGAAAGATGTATTAACTCCCAATCGCTTTGCCTCCAATACTATTCTCTGCTGAATCATCTCTTTTGCATTAATGCCTGTTGAATCCTTTAAAACATTGTTTAGATAGTCTGCCGTAATGCTTAATTCTATGGCGTAATGTGAAACCAGATGCCATTTACTGAAATTTTCTTCCAATAGCTCTTTAAAACTTCCCACAACAGATTTTTCAGTTTGAGTATATTGTGTGTTAGAGTTTTTATCGGCAGGTTTGTGTTTGTAACACTCAATCAGGAATATCTTAAGCCATGAAGCAACTGCCTCGTTCTTAAATCTTTCACAATTTGCATTGCCCTTATTTATTTCGGAGTTAAAAACAGAGACTATCTCTTTTCCTGCCAATTCAAGCATCATCTCATCTCCATCCTTTATATCCAGTGGCAGAGAGGTGTTTCCTGGCTCAAAAAGTGAAAGGGCTTTAAGAAAATCATGATTAATGTTGTATTTACAGAGGAAATCTCCGGTAAACATTAGTACAAGTCCTAATGGTTCGGTGTGTGAGACTACCTGGTGAACCTGCCCGGGTGAGAGAAAAAAGAGTCTGCCGGGCTTCATTTCATGTGATGTAAAATCAATCATGTGAAAGCCGGTACCCTCTTTTACCCAAATAATAGTATAAAAGTTATGTCTGTGTGGTTCATCAGACTCACCACCTGTCTCCTCCCAGATCTCCTCCATTGTCCTATAGGCAAACATAACAGGCGACTCCTCGTGATACAGATCAAAAGAGGGGATCGCGTTTGCAACTGATTCGGTAAAAAACGAATTTTTCATGCTTTACTGATTACCAATGAGCCATAATAATCTTTACATAACTTATTATAGCATTAATGAGATATCATAGTTATTACACAACTTCTTGATTAACACAGAGTTTCCTTTATTACTTCAGAGTTATCTTGTTTACTGCAGAGTTGTCTTCACATTCGCTAAGCAGATGTTCAACGGAAACTCCCAAATCCGGATGAATAAAATTGGGTGCTACTTGGGAAACAGGCTCTAACACAAACCTTCTCAAGTGCATTCTTGGGTGTGGTAATGTGAGGGTTTCACTCTGATACACCAAATTACCATAAAATATGATATCAATGTCTATCTCTCTGGAGCCGTATTCTCTCTCCGCGTTACTTTTCTCTTCATCCTTCTTGTTGTTCTTGGTCTCCTCTCCTCTCACCCTTCCCAGTTTTTTTTCAATGTTAAGAACCTTTTCAAGCAGCTCTTCCGGTCTGAACTCTGTATCAATAAGCACCGCTCTGTTCAAAAACCATTCATCTGCTTTAAAACCCCAGGGTTCGCTTTCAAATAGTGATGAGAGGATGCACTCTCCCGATGAGAGATCTGATACCATCTCTGTTGCCCTCTCAATTAGCGAAAGCTTATCTCCTCTGTTGCTTCCTAGCAGAAGTATTGTTTTCATAGCATACCCAGCTCAAAAAGAGCCTCTTCGCTCATTCTGTCTCTGTCCCATGGCGGGTCAAATGTGAGCTCAATTGCCACGTCATCAATAGATGGCACCATTGAAACTGCATCATGGACATCTTGCAGCAACTCATCTACCATTGGGCAGTTGGGTGCGGTTAGAGTCATTTTGATAAAAGCTTTACGATTTATATCAACCCTGATTTCATAAATCAGCCCTAAATCATACACATTAACGGGTATCTCCGGGTCATAAACCTGCTTAAGGGCCAGTACAATATTTTTTTCTACGCTCATAATATTAAAAATTTTTATGCAGAGTAGGCCATTGCATAGATTTTTATCTGTTTTATCATCGATAGCAGGCCGTTTGCTCTTGTTGGAGAGAGGTTCTCCTGAAGACCAATCTCTTTAATAAAGTTCAAGTCAGCATTAATTATCTCAGCAGGTGTTCTTTCCGAGAAAACCCTAACCAACAGTGATATTATTCCTTTTGTAATAATTGCGTCGCTGTCAGCAGTAAAATAGATGAGGCCATCTTTAAATTCTGCGTTTAGCCATACCCTTGATTGGCATCCCTTTATTAGGTTCCCTTCAAGTTTTTCACCCTCTTTTATTATTGGCAGCGATTTCCCTAATTCTATCAAATATTCATATTTATCCATCCAATCTGTGAAAATCGAGAACTCCTCGACAATTTGCTGCTCAACTTCTTTAATTGTCATTATATAAATTATTATTATTAAATTATTTATTACTATTTACCTTATTCGTTGATACATTTAAACTAAGCTATACCCAATTTTATTTTTCATTAGAACGCCTGTTTCATATCTGTTGTGAATAATCTGCTCTATAACAAGCAAATATCTCAATTATGATAACATCTTAATTGCTCTTTTTAAAGAGGTTATAAAGTACTTTGCCTCTTCAATTGTATTGTATGCGGCAAAGGATGCACGAAGCATTGATTCAACTCCGTATCTTTTCATAAGAGGTTCGGCACACATTTGTCCCGAGCGCAATGCAACTCCCATTTTGTCCATAATCATTGCCAGGTCTGAGGGGTGTGCACCACTTACGGTAAACGAAAAAAGAGAAATTCTACTCTCTCCCATTCCATAAAGTCTTAATCCTTCGATTTTTAAAAGCTCCTCTGTCATATATTCCACTATAGACCGCTCTGTGTTCTCCAGAAATTTTTTGTCAATTGACTCTACAAACCTTATTGCCTCCAACATTGCTGCTGCACCAATAAAATTGGGCGTACCCGCCTCAAACTTTAAGGGGAGAGGGGCATATGTTGTCTTCTCAAAAGTAACTGTCTCTACCATATCTCCTCCTCCCATCCAGGGTGGCATACTATCAAGAATTTCCCTCTTGCCGTACAATACCCCTGTTCCGGTTGGCCCGTAGAGTTTGTGTCCGGAAAAGACATAAAAGTCGCAATCAAGTTTGCGTACATCAGTTTCAATGTGAACAATACTCTGCGCTCCGTCAATCAATACCGGAATTCCCTTTGCATGCGCCTTGAAAATCAACTCTTCTACAGGGTTTATCAACCCCAGTACATTTGAGACATGAGAAACAGAAACAATTTTAACGGATCTGTCGAGAAGATTGTCAAGCATATCCATTCTCCAGTTCCCATTTTCATCAACCGGAAGAACTCTCAGATTTGCCTCTTTGCTTTCACAAATCAATTGCCAGGGTACAATATTGGAGTGATGCTCTGCCTCTGAAACCAATACTGAGTCTCCCTTTCTCAGGTATTTCCCTCCGTAGCTGGCCGCTACCAGATTAATTGAGGCAGTAGTTCCTGATGTAAATATTATCTCATCTCTGTGAGCAGCATTGATAAACTGTCTTATAGCCTCTCTTGAATCCTCGTAAAGCTCTGTCGTTTTAGAACTCAATTCGTGAACAGCTCTGTGAATATTGCCGTTAACTCCGGAATTCATCATGTTTACCAGATCAATAACCTGTTTTGGCTTTTGAGATGTTGCTCCGTTATCAAGATATACAAGTGTTTTGGAGTTAACACTCTGTTCCAATGCCGGGAAGAGAGATCTTATCTGGTTTATGTCCGCTATTTTATTCATCTGATAATTACTATGTGAGAGTTGTCGCTGCAAAATTAACAAAACAAAGTTGCCGTTTATACCTTAAAAACATAAATTTGCATCAAAAGTTTATATCCCCCGGGCATGTACGATTATATCAAGGGAGAACTTACCGAGCTTACACCAACCGAGGTAGTTCTGGAAAACAATCAGATAGGCTATAAAATACTTATATCCCTTCAAACCTACTCAAAGCTAAAAATGGCTGAGAGCACCAAACTTTTCATATATCATCATCTTAGAGAAGATAATGAACAGCTTTACGGCTTTTATGATAAAGACGAGAGATCTCTTTTCTCCAATCTGATTGAGGTTTCGGGAATTGGTCCAAACAGTGCCAGAATGATGCTGTCATCTTTATCTTCTGACGAAATAAGGGGTGCCATAATTTCCGGAGATGTAAACAAGCTCAAGAGCATTAAAGGGATAGGCCTTAAAACGGCCCAACGGTTGCTTATCGAGTTAAAAGACAAGATGGTTAAAAGAGGTTCTGGAGACGATTTCTCAGGAACATTTGTTTTAACTCAGGCTAACCGCCAGAGAGATGAAGCTTCGTCTGCACTTGTTCTTCTTGGTTTTTCAAAAACTAATGTTGAAAAGGTGCTCGATACGCTAATTAAAGAAAACCCCTCCTACTCTCTTGAGGAGCTTATCAAGCTTTCTCTGAAAAGACTATAGAATAATTTTTTAATTTCATACATTTGTAAAAATTTAAACGTAAAAAGATGAATATTCCAGCAAATCTTAAGTATTCTCACGATCACGAGTGGGTAAAAGTTGATGGTAACATTGCAACAGTTGGTATTACCGATTTTGCACAGAGCCAGCTTGGTGACGTGGTGTTTGTTGACATCCCTTCTGAGGGAGAGACTCTTTCAAAATCTGATGTTTTTGGAGCTATTGAGGCAGTTAAAACAGTAGCAGACGCCCTTATGCCGGTATCAGGTAAAATTATTGAGATTAATGCCAGTCTTGAAGGTTCCCCGGAGTCAGTAAACAAAGACCCTTATGGTGAGGGATGGATGGTTAAAATCGAGATGAGCGACCTTTCTGAGTTGGACTCACTGATGGATGCAGAAGCATACGGTGCTATTATCTAAATATTATCGCACTCAAAACCGCATTTACTTTTAAAACCTGCTGTCAAAAATGTCAGCGGGTTTTTATTTTTTAATAAATTTACCATTATTTACATTATTCAACAGATATGATTCACAGTTTTGGGAGTGATAATCACTCCGGAGCGGCACCACAGATTATGGAGGCAATTTCAAAAGCTAACTCCTTTTTTGCCGTAGCTTATGGAGAAGACCCCTTTACAAAAGAGGCCGAGGATCTTTTCAAAAGAGATTTTGGTCCTCAAACTGAGGTGTTTTTCGTGTTTAACGGAACAGGAGCAAACATTTTAGCATTAAAAGCCCTTACAAACACCTTCAATTCAATTCTTTGTGCCGATTCTGCTCATATTAATGTTGACGAATGCGGTGCTCCCGAAAAACTAACAGGATGCAAGCTTGTTCCAATAGCATCTTTTAACGGCAAGGTCTCTGTTGAATCTGTAAAAAAAGAGCTTAAAGGCTTTGGTTTTCAACACCACTCTCAACCAAAAGTACTTTCAATTTCACAACCTACCGAACTCGGAACCCTCTACACTCCAAAAGAGATTAAAGAGCTTGCCGATCTTATGCATAGCCATGATGGATATATTCACATTGACGGCTCCCGGATTTCAAATGCTGCAGCTGCGTTAAACCTGAATATCAGAGAATTTACTTCAGATCTTGGTGTAGATGCGCTCTCATTTGGCGGCACCAAAAACGGATTACTCATTGGAGAAGCTGTTGTATTCTTCAAAAAAGAGCTGGCAGAAAATTTTCTTTACTTAAGAAAACAAGCTGCACAACTTTTCTCTAAAAACAGATTCATTGCAGCACAGTTTACCGAGTTTTTAAAAGACGGATTGAATATTCGCCTCGCTTCCCATTCAAATGCCATGGCTAAATATATGGAGGCAAAACTTAAAGATATTCCTGAAGTAACGATTTCCCGGCCTGTTGAAACTAACGGCGTCTTTGCCATTATGGACAAAAAAATAACCGATAAGCTCATGGAAAAACATTTTTTCTATGTTTGGGATGAAGAGACCGGCGAAGTAAGATGGATGTGCTCATGGAATACCAAAAAAGATGATATTGACAAATTTATAACAGATCTCACAGCGCTTCTTTAAACTCTAAACACTACAACTATGGAAGTAAAAAGAACATTCGACCTTTTAGAAAAGCTTGTTAAGGAGTATCCAAAAGATGATATTCTAAGCAGAAGAGTCAACGGCAAATGGATTAAATACTCTTCTGACAGCTACTACAGACATTCGCATCTGCTCGCATACGCCTTTCTGGCTCTTGGTTTCAGGAAAGAGGATAAAGTAATAACCATAAGCAATAACAGACCAGAGTGGAACTTTATTGATATGGGACTAAATTTGGCAAATTGCGTTCATGTCCCTGTCTACTCTACGCTTAGCAACGATGACTATCTCTACATTCTTAACCACAGCGATGCAAAAGCAATATTCCTTGGTGGTGAAGCTGTTGTAAAAAAGATCACCCCCTTAATCCCGCAGCTCGACAGAGAGATAATGGTCTTTTCCATAGACAAGAGTGAGGGGTTAAAGTCAATAGACTCACTTTATGAATTAGGCAAAGACAAAGAGGCTGAATTTGAAGAGGCTGTAGAGGAGAACAAGAAAAATATTGACGAAAACGAGCTGGCAACAATTATTTATACCTCTGGTACTACCGGAACTCCAAAAGGGGTTATGTTGTCTCACAAAAATTTGGCATTTACCTTTATTGGTTCTGCAAATCAGCAAATTAGAGACCATAGGCACAAAATGCTAAGCTTCCTTCCTCTATGTCATATTTATGAGAGGAGTATGAACTACGATTATCAATATATGGGTATAAGTACCTATTATGCCGAAAGTCTTTCAACAATCGCATCTGATCTTGCCGACTGCCAGGCAGATGGTTTCTGCTCAGTACCAAGGGTTTTAGAGATGATGTTCAACAAACTGGAGGCTGCAGGAAAAGATTTGAAAGGCATAAAGAAGATTATATACAAGTGGTGCTTTTCAATTGCATGCAAATTTGACTACGACAAGCAGGGCTTTTTCTACGATCTCAAATACAAAATTGCAGATAAACTAGTTTATAGTAAATGGAGGGCGAAACTCGGAGGTAAAGAGATGCTTATTGTTTCCGGCGGATCTTCTATTCAGGCCAAAATTATTCGTCTGTTTACAGCTGCAAAGCTTTATATATTCGAAGGTTACGGAATGACAGAAACCTCTCCTATCATTGCCGTTAACAACCCTCGTGAGATGATAATTAAGATTGGAACCGTTGGAAAGGCAATGGAAGGCACAGAGATGATGATTGCCCCTGATGGAGAAATTCTTACACGCGGACCTCACATTATGTTGGGCTATTATAAAGATCCTGAATATACAAAAGAGATTATTGACAGCGATGGTTGGCTACATACCGGAGACATTGGTGTTATGGTAGATACTATATTCCTAAAGATTACTGACCGCAAAAAAGAGATATTCAAGCTCTCTGCCGGAAAATATGTAGCTCCTCAGGTAATTGAAAACATGCTAAAAGAGTCTTCATTCATTGAAAATTGTATGGTTGTAGGTGAAAATCAGAAGTTTGCATCGGCAATTATCATCCCTGACTTTAACAGGCTTCATTTCTGGGCAGCAAAAAGTAAAATTCATTACAACGATAATGCAGAATTAATTAAGAATCCTGACGTTATTGCAAAGATTTACAAAGAGATAGACATCATTAATAAAAAGCTTGCTACACATGAGCAGATTAAAAGAGCTAAACTTGTGGCAGACGAATGGACTCCACTTAATGATCTGTTATCTCAAACATTAAAGCTAAAGAGGCATAATATTAAGGCAAAATACCAGAATTTGATAAACGAAATTTTCAACACAGAAAGTTAGTTATGAAAATTCATCTTGCCACATCTGAAGACACTCACTCCATATCAAAAATATGGAGTGAGTGCTTTACTGATGATACCAATTATATCAATAATTTTTTAGACAACTGTTTCCCTCACACCAAAACCTTTCTGCTGACTCCCAAAAACGAAGTTAATGCGGTGGCTTCACTCTCAGTTCTGCCCTGCTATACAAACTATAATGGTATAAATTACCCTGGAGGCTATGTTTATGCGGTAGGAACACTGCCGGAACATAGAGGAAAATCATACTCAAAATATCTGACCGAAGAGGCATTTAGCCATGCCCGTAACGAAAAACTCTCCTTTCTTGTTGTAAAACCGGCAACAGAGTCTCTATATGAGCTATATTCAAAGCTCTCTTTTGACACTACCCTTTATGAGCGGGTAACAAGAATTTATCCAAAAAGGAGCTATAACTACACATCCGATGGGCTAATCATGTGTGATAAAAATGATATTAGCATGTCATTTACACGGGATCCGGAAATTGAATATTTGCACAAACTGAGAGAGATTTTTCTCTCTGATAAAAGTCTTCTTTGGAATAAAGAGATATTATCATACGCAATTAAGGAGATATCATTCAGAAACGGATCTGTTTACTCATTTTATTATTCTAAATCGCCGGAGGACCAGGTTTTTTATATATACTACCCTTCTGAACAAAGTGACTCTTTGGTTCACATAATAGACCATAATATAGATAATGGCAGCACATTAGATGATTTTATCGATGAAAATAGTTCTATATTTCCTAACATAAAATACTACCAATTTATTAATCTTCCTCCCATTGTTGCTAAGAGATGTAGTACAAAAAAAATAAAGTCGGCATTAATTAAATCATTCGAAGAAGATCCCGGGTTTAATAAACACCTGAAAAAACTCAGGCTTTCTCTGCCCATGGAATAATCTAAATCCTACAAAGCAAAAAAGATGTTCCACGAGGAACATCTTTTATTTTTCTATATTTCAATACTATATGGGATTTATTTACTCTATTTAAACGTGATGCTTTACTTCATAACATCAAGAGACAAAAAATTATCTACCTTCCAAAATAGACAAGCAGTACAGAAATGTCAGCCGGAGAGACTCCCGGAATGCGTGACGCCTGTGATATTGTTTTTGGTCTGTGTTTGGAAAGCTTTTGTCTGGATTCAGTAGATATCGATTTTAGAGCATTGTAATCAAACTTATCCGGGATAGCAATCTCTTCCAGTTTTAAAATTTTGTCTGCAATTCTCTTCTCTCTCTCAATGTATCCTTTGTACTTTATTCGTATCTCTACGGCCTCTAAAATCTCCTTGAGGACAATCTCAGTGGAAATATTGTCGTCTTTTGGCACTTCAGGTTGGTATGGAAGTGGCGTAACACTCTCAGGATGATAGAAATGATCGAAAAATGTTTCGCGTGGAACATTTAGTAAAAGAGGATCAATTGTGGCCTGTGGCCTGGTAAGAATGTCCGCAAGTTTCTTTTTGTGCGATATGGGTGCAGAATCTACAGATTCCAGATATGCGTTAACTTCATCAGGAGAGATTGAGGTGTTCTGCATATAATTTGTAAGACTTTCAACTGAGATGTATTTTCTCAACATTAGATCATGCCTTTCGGCAGTTGCCAATCCCGAATTGTATCCAATTTCTGTTAAGCGAAGGTCAGCGTTATCCTGCCTTAGCAATATTCTGTACTCTGCTCTTGATGTAAACATCCTATAAGGTTCATCCACACCCTTTGTTACAAGATCGTCTATAAGTACTCCAATATAGGCTTGATCCCGTTTTAGAACAAGAGGTTCTTTACTTTGAATTTTAAGGTGAGCATTTATACCTGCCATTAAGCCTTGCGCCGCTGCCTCTTCGTAACCGGTGGTTCCATTTATCTGCCCGGCAAAATAAAGATTCGAAATGTGTTTTGTCTCCAATGTGTGATGAAGTTGAGTCGGCGGGAAATAATCATACTCTACAGCATAAGCAGGTCTGAAAATTACAATATTCTCAAAACCGGGTATTGCTCTTAATGCAGAATATTGAATCTCCAAAGGAAGAGAAGATGAGAATCCCTGTAGATAATACTCATTGGTATTCCATCCTTCGGGCTCAAGGAATAACTGGTGACTGGTTTTATCTGAGAACGTCCTTAGCTTGTCCTCTATACTTGGGCAATATCTGGGACCAATGCCGGAGATCTTGCCTGAGAATAGTGGTGAAAATTCGAAGCCCTCTTTGAGTATGTCGTGAACTGTTGAATTGGTATGAACCATATAACAGCACATTTGGTTTTTGTGAAACTGTATGGGTGAGGGAATATTTAAAAACGAGAATTTTTCGGGATTCTGATCCCCCTCCTGAATTTGAATTTTTGTGAGATCAATAGATCTTGCATCAATTCTGGGTGGTGTGCCGGTTTTCATTCTGTCAACAACAAAACCCATAGCAAAGAGTTGTTCAGAGAGATGCAAAGAGGGCATCTCCCCTATTCTGCCACCAACAGCGCTATTCTGACCAATAAAAAGTTTGCCATTTAGAAAGGTGCCTGCCGTTAGAATTGTTGCCTTCGATTTGAATGTCGCCCCCATTTCTGTTTTTACACCGACAACATTTTCTCCTTCGAAAAGAAATTCATTTACGGTATCCTGCCATATATGTAAGTTGGGAGTGTGCTCCAGAACATATCTCCAGTTCATTGAGAAATGTTGTCTGTCACATTGAGCTCTTGGGCTCCACATAGCAGGGCCTTTAGATCTGTTTAACATTCTGAACTGTATGGTTGATGCGTCTGTAACCAGCCCGGTATAACCACCTAGAGCATCTATCTCTCTGACTATTTGTCCTTTAGCTATGCCTCCGATAGCAGGATTACATGACATTTGGGCAATTTTACCCATATCCATAGTAAGCAGCAAAACTTTTGAGCCCATTTTAGCTGCAGCATACGCTGCCTCACATCCCGCATGTCCTGCACCAATTACAATTATATCAAATTTGTCTCTCATTTAATTTTCATCTCCTCTCTTATCCTAAGAGCTTGCTCTTCAGCTTCTCTCATTATCGCTTTCTCCTTTGTGTTTTTATCTTTATAGCCCATTAGGTGCAGAACTCCGTGAATTATTACTCTGTTAAGCTCGTTTTCGAAAGTTGTTTTGTACAAAACTGCATTTGCCTTAACAGTGTCAATACTAATTATAATATCACCGTTTAAGTATTTACCTTCACAGTAATCGAAGGTTATAACATCTGTGTAGTAGTTATGTTTAAGATATTTGTTGTTAATATCAAGTATATAGCTATCACTGCAAAATATTATGTTAATATCCCCTACTGATGAGCTAGTCTTGCAGATTTTAGAATTACAAGTTATTTCTTCATTCGGTAAAAGATTATCAGCAACAGCTTTAATCCATGAATTACACTCTCTTTTACTTTTAAAATTAAAAGTAGTGTCCTCTTTAAAATATTTAATCATTAAGGTAAACCCTTCTTAAAGAAATTTGTTTTAAATTTATTGCTGTTTGTTGTTCTCTTCCAGAATGTCCCAGTATTCAATTGCTCTTCTGGTATGAGGTATAACAATTGACCCACCTACGAGGTTTGCAACTGCAAATACCTCAAAGGCCTGCTCTCTGGTTACTCCAAGCTCATAACACTTTTCAATATGGTACTTGACACAATCATCGCATCGCAGTACAAGAGACGAAACGAGTCCAAGCATCTCTTTTGTTTGGGTAGAGAGTGCTCCTTCTTCATAAGTTCTGGTATCAAGATTGAAAAATCTTTTGAAAAAAAGAGAGCCGGAATCAAGGATAACTTTATTCATTTTGGCACGATATGTGCGGAATTGGGCGATCGAATTCATGATTGATATTTTTTGCAAAACTACAAAATAAAAGTAAACTAAAATTCTTTAGAATTATGTCAAAAATAACGGTAATCGGAGCGGGAAATGTGGGTGCAACTTGCACTAATGCCATGGCCAATATGCAGTTTGCTTCTGAAATAGTACTGCTTGATATTAAAGAGGGACTAGCAGAGGGGAAAGCAACAGATATGATGCAGACTGCCAAACTTTACAAGTATTACACTAAAGTTAAGGGAGTTACAATGGACTATGAGGCCACTGCCGATTCTGATGTAATTGTTATTACCTCCGGAATTCCTCGTAAACCCGGCATGACAAGAGAAGAACTTATTGAAACAAATGCAAATATTGTCAGCAATGTAGTTGAAAACTCTCTGAAATACTCTCCGAACGCCGTTCTTGTGGTGATATCCAATCCAATGGATACAATGACCTACCTCACTTTGAAAAAGACCGGTCTACCTAAAAACCGAATAATTGGTATGGGTGGAATTTTGGATAGTAGTCGCTTTACAGATTATTTGAGTATTGCACTTGATGTTCCTTCGAGTGATATTGATGGAATGGTGATTGGCGGCCATGGCGACACAACAATGATTCCACTGGCTCGCTTTGCTAATTATAAAGGCATTCCGGTTAACAAACTTCTCTCTGCTGAGAAGCTTGGCAAAGTTATTGCAGACACTATGGTTGGAGGCGCAACTTTGACAAAAATGCTCGGAACATCTGCCTGGTACGCTCCCGGGGCTGCCGGAGCCGTTCTGGTAAAAGCAATTATCCTTGACGAAAAGAAGCTATACCCATGTTGTGTATATCTTGACGGGGAATACGGACAGAAGGATATTTGCATTGGAGTACCGGTTACGGTTGGCAAAAACGGATGGGAAAAGATTGTTGAGTTTGATCTGACAGAGAGTGAATTTGAACTGTTTAGCAAAAGTTCTGACGCCGTCAGGTCTACAAATAAGGTTCTTAGCGATATGAATATTATTTGAATTCAAAATATTTTCGCATCTTTGCACGGCGATTTTTAGGGGGTATTAGCTCAGTTGGCTAGAGCGCTTGCATGGCATGCAAGAGGTCATCGGTTCGACTCCGATATGCTCCACGAGTTTTTAACAATTTTTAATGAAAACTATTACGCTAATAATGTAGCACTTATAATTATTTACACCAAGTTTATTAACAATTACTTTTGGTAAATAATTAATTGTTTTTAATTTTACAATCCAAATTTAATCTGAACAGTCATACAGTTATGGAAGTAAAGAAAACACCTAAGGCAAATCTCGAGAGCAAGAAGTTGTTATTCAGAGAAATAGGTCTGATAATTACATTGCTTATAGTTCTAGCAGGTTTTGAATATAAGACCTACGAGAAGAGTCTCTCTGAACTTGGTGGCAACAATGCAGCCCTGGTTGAAGATGAGATGATACCAATTACCAATGAAACTCCGCCTCCACCACCGGAAATGCCAAAGATTCCAATTGTATCTGACGAAATTATTATTGTTGACGACGATATGAAGATCACTTCAGATCTAATTATCAGCACAGAGGACAACAAAAATCTTGGTGTTGAAATCAAAGAGTATGTTCAGGGTAGAAAAGAAGAGGTAGTTGAAGAGGAAGATATCCCATTTATGTTTGTAGAGGAGAAACCTAAATTTCAGGGTGGCGACGAAAATAACTTTACAAAATGGGTAGCAGAAAGACTGGTTTACCCGGAAATTGCAAAGGAGAATGGCGTACAAGGTCGTGTTTATCTTTCATTCCGTGTAAATACAGATGGTAGTGTGAGCGATGTGAAAGTTTTGAGGGGAGTAGACCCATCACTTGATAAAGAGGCAGTTCGTGTAGTTTCTATGTCACCTAAGTGGACTCCTGGAAGGCAGAGAAACAAGGCCGTAAGGGTTATTTATCAGTTTCCTGTGATTTTCCAGCTCAGGTAGAGTAATCACACAAACAATAAAACATAAAGGCTGCCTCGAGAGAAGCAGTCTTTTTTATATAATAGATGGAAAAAACCGTACTTGTAGCTGTCTCCTCCAACAATGAGGACGAGAGTAAACTTAGAGAGTATTTGGACGAGCTTGAGTTTCTTGCTGAGACTGCAGGCGCCAAATCTCAAAAGTGGTTCATACAAAACCTCGACAAACCAAATCCCAAGACATATCTTGGCAGCGGCAAGCTTGAGGAGATTAAGCAGTACATCAACGAGAATGAGATTAAACTTGTAATTTTTGATGATGAGCTTACCCCTTCTCAGTTGAGAAATATTGAGAGGGAGCTTGAGTGCAGAATACTTGACAGAACAAATCTAATTCTTGATATTTTTGCTCACAGAGCCAAAACAGCATACGCTAAAACACAGGTTGAGCTTGCGCAATATCAATATCTTCTGCCGAGATTGACCAGAATGTGGACCCACCTTGAAAGACAGAGGGGAGGAATAGGTATGAGAGGGCCGGGAGAGAGTCAGATTGAAACCGACCGAAGAATAATTCTGGAAAAAATAAGCCGTCTGAAAGAGCAACTTAAAAAGATTGACAGACAGATGGCATCGCAGAGAGGTAACAGGGGAAGCCTTGTACGAATCTCTCTTGTTGGTTATACAAATGTGGGTAAAAGTACATTGATGAATCTTCTTGCCAAAAGCGAAGTGTTTGCCGAGAACAAGCTTTTTGCCACACTTGATACAACCGTCAGAAAGGTAGTTATCGAGAACGTTCCTTTTCTTTTAAGTGACACTGTAGGGTTCATCCGTAAATTGCCACATCAGCTTGTTGAGTCCTTTAAAAGCACACTTGATGAGGTAAGAGAGTCTGATATATTATTGCACGTTGTAGATATTTCGCACCCAAATTTCCAGGAACATATTGCAGTTGTGGAGCAGACATTAATCGAAATTGGGGCTAAAGATAAGCCGGTATTGCTTGTTTTTAATAAAATTGATGCCTACAATTATGTGCCTCAGGATGAGTTCGATTTTGGGCACAAAAAGCCGGAAAACTACAGTCTTGACGAGCTAAAAAACAGTTGGATGAATAAGGAGCATGCTCCGTGTATTTTTATATCTGCCAAAGAGAAGACCAATTTACCTAAATTGAGGAATGATCTTTACAAAATGGTTGCAGAAATTCACGCAGGAAGATTCCCTTTCAACAATTTCTTTTGGTAGCAGGTTATTGCACTACTCACTTAATTCCCTTAATTCGC
This sequence comes from Coriobacteriia bacterium, assembly GCA_030655755.1. GTDB lineage: Bacteria > Actinomycetota > Coriobacteriia > Anaerosomatales > Anaerosomataceae > UBA2279. The sequence continues at coordinate 691 of JAUSOQ010000062.1, read as the reverse complement.
TTTATCTCTTTTATTACTACCTCTTTGGGCAGCTCCTCCACCACTCTGCCATTGTACCCCTTTGTGGTTTTGGCAGTAAAGAGTGAGTTTATAAGGGCCTCCTCTGTTGCCTCGATTGTTGCAAGAAACAGTGAAGACATTGAGCTGTTATGCAACTCAAAAGGGTTATAAAAAGGGCTTTTTTCGTCAATTAGGTTCTCTTTTGCGACCGAAAGAGCTATCACATAGTCACCACTCCCGTTTGAGGCTATGCCTCCGGTTTTTGCAAGGCCAAGCATTGCTCTCTTTGCTACTCTTTCAAGGTTCCTTGACGTAATTGGAGCGTCAGTTATAACAACTATCATGCATGAGCCATCGGCATCTTTGTCAACATCGCGTTTGAAATCATATTTCCCCAGCATTCTTCCCACCTGCACACCTGCAATCTCCAACACACCGCCAAAATTTGACTGCACCAGTACACCGACAGTATAACCGCCCAACGAGGCAGGAAGTACTCTCGATGAGGTTCCAATTCCGCCTTTAAAGCCAAAACAGATCGTGCCTGTTCCGGCCCCTACTCCGCCCTCCTCTACTTTGCCATCTTTGGCTGCATCAATTGCTTCAAGAACATGCCCGGGAGTAACGTATCTTGCCCTTATATTGTTAAGGCCACCATCATTGGTTTCGCCTACTACTCCGTTAACCGACC
>JAUSOQ010000040.1 GCA_030655755.1 Coriobacteriia bacterium | reverse complement strand
AGCCTCGATTCTCCACGAAGGTCTCCGACTCGGTCCTGAAGTCCTGAATCCGACCCCTGCCACGATATCGCATCCGTCTGAGCGTCGCTGGGGCCGCCGCGGTGACGCGCTCGGACCCGAGGGGTCTACTCGAGTGGCTTTCGCCTGTTTCCGGGCGCGACGAAGCGAGCTCCCTCGAATCATGCTTCGTGGCGGGGTCGCTGACCGGGATGGTCAGCTCGCGGGCAACGCTCTGAGTCGCGCGAACGCCCCGATGATCGCTGAGCCCCACTCCCAGCCTCGCTGAAGCCTGACTTTGAGCTGCCCGGACCCCGTGAGGATCCTTCCTGCGACGTGGAACAGACGGTATCTCAGCGTCTTGGGCTCGGCTGTCGCCATGTCGGTGCCGTGCAGGAGAAGCATGCGCGTCCAAGCCACCAGATCGCATCCCATGAGCACGAGCTCGAGCCAAGCCTCGTTCTTGGAGAAGCTGTGGAAGGGCATGTTGCGAAGTCCGCTCGCCTTGCTGCAGCGTATCGAGTCCTCGATCGCCGCTCGAGTGCGGTGCAGCTGCTCGAGACGTGCGATGCGCGAGCCCCTCTGGTTCGTGAGCATGACCTGGAAGCGGTGACCGCCCTCGTCGGAGAAGGTGAGCTGTGCCCCGGGGTGCGGACGCTCACGCCGGCAGATCGCGCGCGTGCCTTCCGGCCAGCCCGACAGGTCGATATCGAGTTCGGTGACCCATGCACCGTCACGGGGATCGCCGACAGCGTCGAGCGCGGGTATCCAGTCCTCCTCGGGCACGGCCAAGCATGCGACCCGCACGCGTCCGGACAGATCGAACCCCACCGAGAAGGACAGTCCCCGCGCCACCACGGCGCTCAAGAACATGTGCGTGGCACCAGCCGAGTCGCATCTCACGAGCGTGCCGGGACCCGCGGATCCTGCCGGCAGCTGGGCCAGTGCACGGTCGAGCACCTCGACGTGGTCTGTGGCGGTGTTGGACCCGGCGTTTCCTGGTCGCAGTATCCCCGCGAGCGCCTCGTCGGTGGTGGCCTCGAAGCACAGCAGCGGGTGGAAGCCGTAGCCGCCCTTGTAGTTGCCGGCGGCGCGCTCCTTGTCCGAGTGTGAGGTGACAAGCGTGGCGTCGATGTCGAGGATCACGCGCCTGGGAGCACCGGCCAGCCTCCACACATGGGCACGCGAAGCGGCTCGCGCCTTGCGTACGCATGCGAGCATCGTCTCGTCCAAGCGCTCGATGCAGCGAAGCGCCGTCGTGTTGGAGGCCACCGGTCCGAATAGGACCTCCTGGTCGCGGAGTACGCCCAGATCGGTGAGGCAGTCCCCACCGTCGGCGAGCATGACGGAGACGTCTCGCACGATGCGCCCGGGCTCGTGGGCGACCGCCCTGGAATGCACGCGAAGGCTTGAAACGAGGCCACGGGTCAGGCCGATCCTGTCGGAGAGACCGGTGAGTAAAGCGGTGCCGGCACGAGACGTGAGACCCTCGGCATCGCAGGTGACTTCAACAGGAAGGCGAGTCGTGGTAGCTTTCATAGGTACGGTGACCTTTCTCGTGGGGACTTTGGCTGTTGTCGTAACTACCATTATCCCAGCTCAGAGGGTCACCGTCTTCTATTTCAAGCACAAATCCCGGGAGCTTCGTGGAGAATCGAGGCTAGTGCGACGGGACTCCCACGAGTCGGCAGGCGGTTTCGATGAGACGCTCGCTCTCGCCGAGGATCACGACTACGTGCGGCGACTGGCTCGACACGGCAAGTTCCGCGTACTCACAAGCGTTTCGATCGCTGTGTCCATGCGCAGGATTGAAGAAGAGGGTGTTGTTCCTCTCGGACTCAAGTACGCATGGTGCGAAGCCTGTGTACTGGCGGGTGTGCCCATACGCTCGGTACCGTTCCGCTATCGATTCGGGGTGCATGCGCCGCCGGCGCAGAAGCGATGATGTGCAGTGTTCAGCCCCGCAGCGGGAGAGCCTCGGTGGGGCCATGGGCGGCTGGAGTCCCGGGGAACAGTCGATGGACCAGGGTGACCGGGCCGAAGCTGTGCTGACCCCCGTCAGAGGACGCCGTGTCGGCCCTCTTCGCATGGTCGAGAGGCTGCACTTCATCACGGCGAAGGCGCGCGCACTCAACCCGACTTGGTTGCGCAGAGTGTGACGGAGGACGTTCCCTGGCAACATAATCGCAGAGGGCGGCTTAAGCACCCCGACGGCGACGGCAGGGTACGCATCTCGTCGACCAAGGTCGGGCCACCACTGGCGTACGATTTGGTGCCCGATTTGGTGCCCAAATACATGGTGACTATTGGTACTCGTTGGTGACTATTGGGACTCACCGCAGCTCCGCTGTACCAACGAGTCCCAATAGTCACCAATAGTCACAAGCACAATCAGGATTCGAATTCCCTTGGGGGCACCAAAGCACAGGTCAGAGGGCCTGCGGGCACCAATTCGTGCTCAGGAATCCCTGTTGTAACAACTGCCATGAATCGGGCTAGTTGTCGGTCCAAGGAGGTCAGACTCCGTGCCCCTCGTCGGCAGCGTGCAAGCGATTCGCGAGCCCCGTGAGGACGGCGTCCCTCTGGGAGACATTGTCCCCAGGCGTGCCAAGCCATCGCGGGTCGAGATCGGCGTT
>JAUSOQ010000037.1 GCA_030655755.1 Coriobacteriia bacterium | reverse complement strand
GGTCTTGCAGAGACTGGAGAGGCTCGTCGCACCGTAGCCGGAGGTGTCCAACAAAGGCATCCAGCAGATAGTTCGCCCGTGTAGGGTATTCTCGGCAGGGGCGCTGGCGGGGGGCGAACTACAGCTGATGCCTCAGACGTTGATATGAGATGGCCGGTCAACCCGCGATCGTTCACGGTCCTCTCTGCTGCTGTGTCGATGCAAGCGGGCGGGCACATGGGAACGGCGCTCGACCATGCTGATATCCGGGGACGGGGGTAGTCGGTTAGCTCCACCTGCCCCAAGATGTTGTGTCTCTTCACCACTCGTAGCCATGGGTGACTTCGGCCTCGGTGACGGGGACGGTGACCACGGCTTGCTCGAGGAGCCGGCGAAAGACCAGGCCGCGGTTGCCGGAGTTGCGCCGGTTGAACCGGAAGGTGAACTCCTCCAGATAGGATTGCAGGTGGACGGGATCGATCGAACCGTGATGAGTGCCTAGGATCCAGCGCTTGAGCAGCGAGGCGACCCGGTGCACCCCGGGCATGGGAACGTCGCTTGAATCTCGAGAGGCCGACACCACGGTGATCTTGCGCGTGTAGCCGTGTCCGGGCAGTCCGCCGTAGCCCTGCCAGCCGTCGGTGAGCACGACCGATCCGGACGCCCCCACATCGCAGACGAACGGCACGAGGCTTCTGCCCGAGCCGTCGGGGACGTGACGCATCCGCACCCTCCCGAAACCCTTCGGCTGTTTGATCTCCACGGCGATCACGACGAGGCACTTACGAGTCCCCCGGCCCGGTCTTCCGCCGTGATCGATGCCTCCCACGAATACCTCGTCCACCTCGACGTCACCTTGCAAAGGCTCACGTTCGGCCCGCACCATCGCGACCCGGTAGCGATGCAACATGGCCCACGCCACCCGGTAGGTGGTGCCCAGGGTGTTTGACAGGGTCTGGGCGGACATGCCGTTCTTGGCCGTGGTCAGATGCCAGGCCGTCTCGAACCAGGTGGTCAGCGGCGTACGGGTCTTGTCGAAGATCGTTCCCGCGGTCACGCTGGACTGGTGACGACAGGAACTGCACACGAGGCGGTCCCGGGTCGTGCGCCATGGCTCGCCAACTGAGCCGCAGACCGGGCAGAAGAACCCGTCAGGCCAGCGGAGACGTCCGATGTAGCGCAGACACGCCTGGTCGTCGGGAAACATCTCGACGAACCCCCGGTAAGTGTCCGGGTAATCCTCGCCCGCGACGAGTCGTCGGCTCATGGGAGTGCGATCAGCTGAATTGTCCACTACAACATCTTGGGGTAGGTGGAGCTAACCGACTACCCCCGTCCGGGGATTCGAACCCCACATCTCGGTCGGACCGGAGCCTGCCTCAAACTAGACGCGCGCTTACAAGAGTCGCATAACGTGATCGAGGATCTCTCCGGAGTATGGCGCCCGCCCGCGTGCATGTCGTCGTTACCGCGCTGGTCCGAGGTTGTCTGTCATGAGGCCCCAGATGAAGCCCGAGAGCTCACGGGCGGTAGCTACCACAGCGGTGTGTGCACCCTTTCTCGCGGCGACCCTGCGGTACGTCCCGTTGAGGCGACACTGCGCGGCCCACGAGTACGCGACGACCTCAGGCGTCTGTCCCTCGAGCCGGGTCTTTAACTTGCCGCGCACGGCAGGAGCGTGCCGGTAGGCCCAGGCGGATTCCACGAGCACGCGTCGTATGTGGCGGTTCCCGGTCTTGGTGATCGAGCCTTGGTGCCGAGAAGCCCCGCTCGAGTGCTCGGAGGGCGTGAGTCCGGTAAAGCCCATGTAGCTTTTCGCATCAGGGAAGCGGGCGAAGTCACACGTCTCGGCAAGGATGGTCATCGCGGAGAGCGTACCGATGCCACGAAGTGCAGAAAGGCGGGCCACGCCATGTGCGAAGGGTTCACTTCCCGCGAGTTCCTCGATGCGTTTGCCCATCGAAAGAAGCTGCGCGTCTCTGACGAAGTATGCGCCGAGCAGCTGCTTGAACGCCTCCTGCGCCAGAGGCTCCTCGAAGGAAAGCGCGCGCATCCATTCTTCGAAGCGGATCGACCACTTGTCCGTGCCGTTCGGATAACGCTTGCCGTAGCGCATAAGGAAGCTACGGATCCTCTGTCTTGCGATCCTTCGGTCGGACTTGACCTCCTCGCGCACGCGGATCAGGTCGCGCACCGCCTCCTCGGCGTTCGTGGGCACCCGCACGTTCGTGAGCTCACCTGCGCGATGCAGACGTGCGAGGTTTCTCGCGTCGATGCGGTCGGTCTTCACGCGCACTCCGCTCCTGCGAGGGATCATCGAAGGCGCGATAACGTCGCACTCGAAGCCGAGCGAGGTCACGAGTCGGTGAGTGTCATAGCCGGTCGGCCCGGCTTCGTAGCACACACGCGCCGCCGCTGGATCATGGCGCCGCAGCAGGCGCCTGATCGCCTCGGGGGTGTTGGGGATCACCCGCTCGTCGACCTCTGTGGTGCCCGGGCGCAGCACCGCCACAGCGATCGAGTCCTTGTGCACGTCGAGTCCGATGTGTGTAATCTGGTTCATGGCCGGTCC
>JAUSOQ010000034.1 GCA_030655755.1 Coriobacteriia bacterium | reverse complement strand
AGTCTTGTCCAACGAGGTATGAGCCTGGAGCCGGGCGCCAGATTCCACTGAAGAGTGAGCCTGGCGAGCACCTGGGGTTGGCGGTTTGGGGACTGGCAGGCAGTCCACTGGCGCAGTGGGTCGATCATCGCAACGATGGTGATCGACATGAACGAAGCTCAGGTGCGCACGCTCGAGCAAGTGCGCCAGGTGCTGGCGGGTACGCAGGCGATGCAATTTCAGGCCACGGCAGACGACGAGGGCCGCTACGCCTGGATCGGCAGCGTGCTCAAGCGCTTTGACTACCCTAGGCTGGCGCGCGCCGACCGCGGCCCTGTGCTGGCCTACCTGCAGCGCCTGAGCGGCTACAGCCGGGCCCAGATCACGCGGCTGGTTGCGCGCTGGAGCGCCGGCAAACCGCTGGTCAAGCACTACGGCGCGCCCCGGCAACCCTTTGCGCGCCGCTACACGCCGGCCGACGTGGCGCTGCTGGCGGAGGTGGATCGCGCCATGGGCACGCTCTCGGGCCCGGCCACGGCCTGCGTGCTGCGCCGCCAGCGTGATGTCTTTGGTGATGAGCGCTACGAGCGTCTGGGCTCGATCTCGGTAGGGCACCTGTACAACCTGCGCCACAGCGCGGGCTATCGCAACCAGCGCGTGCTGCTGACCAAGACCCGGCCAACGAAGAACACCCAAATCGGCGTGCGCAAGGCCCCGGCACCCGAGGGCCGCCCCGGCTTCATCCGCATCGACAGCGTGCATCAAGGAGACCTCGATGGTGTCAAAGGGCTGTACCACATCAACGCCGTGGACTGCGTCACCCAGTGGCAGGTGGTGGCCAGCGTGCAGACCATATCCGAGGCGCACCTGCTGAGCACCATCGCAGCAATGCTGGCGCAGTTTCCGTTTGAGATCCTGGGCTTTCACGCCGACAACGGGAGCGAGTATGTCAACCACAAGGTAGCACGCCTGCTAGACAAGCTGCGCATCGAGTTCACGCGCAGCCGACCACGGCGCAGCAACGATAACGGCCTGGCCGAGACCAAGAACGGGGCCGTGGTGCGCAAGGAGTTCGGCTACGAGCACATCCAGCGGCACCATGCGGATCGCTTTGATACCTACTGCCGCGAGTACCTCAATCCGTTCCTGAACTATCACCGCCCGTGCCTGTTTGCTACCGAGATACCCGACCCGAAGAAGCCCGGACGCATCAAGCGCGTGTACCGGCCATGCGACGCAATGACGCCGCTGGACAAGCTGGCCAGCCTACCCGATGCGGCGAGCTTTCTGCGCCCCGGCATCACACTGCTGGAGCTTCACAAGCTGGCGCGGGCACTGACCGATGTGCAGGCCGCCGAGGAGCTCAACGAGGCCCGCCAGGAGTTGTTCAAGCACACGCTCACGCGCAGAGCTGGCTGAGCAAGCCCAGCCACAGATCCGGTCAGATTCGCTCTGCGGCTGCAGGGCTGTGGACATGTGGACGATGCGCGCAAAAGCGCGCACCGGCACGACCCGTGGACAACGTGGAGATACACGTTGCCCACCGCCCGCACCTTCGCCCACATGCCCACAGCCATCTACCACGGTTGAAAAAGCCAAAACATCAGGACCCAATATACTGGCCAGTCCTACAACCGATCGACCCACTGCGCGTCGTCGATCTCAGGGCGCTCCAGGCTCATACCTGAATTGGAAAAGACTATCGCCGCCGCCCCCATCCCCGCGAGCGCTGGACGGCTGGGGATGGAGGCTCGATTAGAGGTGCTGTAAGCGCTTTTCATGCGCCTTGGCTACCCCAACCCCATCCACACCCCAAAATCGCCGCCAGCGCGGTTCTGGCGGGTCTGCGGTGCTGCCAAGCGCTGGCTTTGGCTCAAGGTTTGGTAGATACCGACACCTGCACCCAAGCCCCCGCGCGAAGCGCGGCCAATACCTGAGCGCTCGTGGATTTTCTTTTTTAGGGGTGTTTGGCTGTTCAAAGCAAGGCCAACCCGACGCCCTCAAGGCGGCGGGGCTGTGCCGCGCATGCTTGAGATTCTTAGAGAATCTTGGATGGAACCCGTTTTTCACTCTGCGGGCGGGTAGAGATATGCCGGGGTTTGGGTAGAGATATGCCGGGGCTTATTCAGTCCATTTTGGGCCGTTTAAGCTCCCACTTGCCCCGCGCGTACTCGTCCAGCGTCCAACCTACTGTCGCCAACTCGTCGAGCGCCCGCCGTGCCACCTGACGGCGCATCTTGAGTGTGTTTGGGTTGGCTTCATCAGGCCAGACATACCCGCACAGCGTGTCTAGCTCCACCCTCCCGGACTTGCCGGGATCGATCCAGCCACATAGACGCTGGTGCATCAGTCGCGCCGGGTCGGTCTTGAGCCCTCGAATCTCAGTCATGCAAAGCCTGCTGTGCGGACGCTCACCGACCACAGCCTCAGCAATGCGGGGGTTTAGGGCGACGAACAGCCTGCCCTCTCGCTCATCGCTGGCGTACTCAGACAAGATGCGAAAACCCTGCCGCTTGCCGTCCCTCTCAACGATCACCGACACAGCCCAAAGCCGCTCGATGCTGGCTTTAGCTCAAGGTTTGGTAGATACCGACAACTGCCCCCAAGCCCCCGCGCGAAGCGCGGCCAATACCTGGGCGCTCGTGGGTTATTTTTTTGGGTATACGGATTTAATGGTTGATGGGGCACCTTCACCCCATCAATCTGATAGCGCCGCTTGCTGGGTCAGATCAGGCTCAGCGAACTCACGGATTGCACAAAACGCCGGGTTCGGCGCGGGTAGACGCGCGCCCGTGGCCACAACCGGGTGCCAAACAGCAGCAAAACGGACTCCACACGGGCTCTCCCG
>JAUSOQ010000033.1 GCA_030655755.1 Coriobacteriia bacterium | reverse complement strand
ATGCTTTTAGGTAATACCACATCTCGTGCAAGAACGCAAGCACAGGAAACGAGGGAGTGCAGGTCAGCGAACCAGAAGCGGGGAGATCATCTTCCCATCAGTGGCCCTTGGGGATGCGAGCCAGGAAACTCGCGCTAGATTGAGTATCCGCAAGGTTCCATCACCAGTGTTCGTTAGTTGAAACGTTGCGGTAACCGTTCGAGTCTGTGTTATGGATCCAAAATCATACTCCGTGGCATCTACGGTCAGATGGCCAGATGCTTCGGTAGCCGGTTGTGCGTCAGTGATTTGTTCTGCACAGCCCTGCAACGACACGACCATCAGGAGCGCAGCAGCCAGCGCTATCAGGCAATTGAGTACATGCCGATAGTGCTGCACACAGTGGATAAGATGACGAGATTGATCGAATTCACACAAGACGGATTCCCCCTTGATGTTGCTGTGAATATACGGTACCGAGGCTCCCGTGTGTGGAACAACCGGCGGCGTTCGTATCCCGGGATCAGGACAGTCGTTTGCACTCGGGATCATAACTACTTGGGTTGAAATGTCGACGGTCTGTGCTGTGGCGAGCCTGGTTTGTTCTACACTTCGGGTCTCCTTGTTCTTGAGGAGATCCTGACCTTCTGGGAAGCACACATTCGTGGGCGGACTAAGCTTGTCGCGATGTGCAATAGCTGGCGACACGATACTCGCAATGGACCTTCCCTGTGATCCTGAGTGGTGTCGCTATTGGCACAGATTTCACATGAAGTAGTGTACATTCATGTGATTGTAGGGGGCGATTGTGTGCGGGAGGAGGGGAGCAGTAGTGTCCGAGAAACCGAATCTGAGAATGACGACGCGCATTGTGATCGCGCTCGTCGTCATCTGCGTGATCGTCGCAATCCTCTACTTCATTGGTTTCGACGTATTTTCAGGAGAAAGTGTCTGGTGGTAGTACTGTGCGGGGGCGCAGACAGGTACGAGGGGGGTTGACGTGCATCAACGAAGAGAGTCTCTACTTCGGAGGCGCATCATAATCGTGTTTCTGAGTATGGGTATTCTGTTTGCGGCGGTTCCGCAGGGGGCCTATGCGCACTGTGCGGGAACGAATTATCTCTCAATTGTAATTGTTGCACACGACACGTCGTTCACATATCCCGGCGGGGTGTTCACCAGTTCTACTCAGCAGGCCTGGGGCGCACCTTGGTGCTATGTGTACGACAGACAACAGTTCTATAGGAATGGGGCGTACGTGTTCGGCAAGTACTGGAGGAGCTACGCATCAGTCGATAGTGGTGTCCATGCGTCTCCCAGAAGGTCATGGTCGGCCTACAATATGTGGGGCAACGGAGCCTACAAGGTGAGCACCTATGGCTATCGCAATTCCAGTCATCAACAACTTTGGGGTACGGCTGGTTGGCTCTTTGGCCATTGCTACGATAGTAGTTATAAGACAATGTATCTGTCCATTTGGTGAGGGGGGGGCAACGATGGGTAAGAGAAAGCGTATCGTACTGTCATGTTGTGTCATGGCATTGGCACTTGTGGCCGGGTCCGGTATCGCCTTGGGTTCAGGTATGGACGGGAACGGGGCTGCTAGAGAGACCAGGAAGAGCGCAGAAGCGCGGGAAGCCTCGCAGGCCAAATGGCAGGGTGAAATTGAGAAGCAGTACAGTGGCCTTGTCGGTGACAAGGGAGCCACTGGGATTAGCTGTGATGCGAAGCGCATTGTGAAGAAGGAAATGCGCAAGGCAGATTTCAGCATGGATGCCGAACTCGTAGGCGACGTCTTTGAGCAGGGCGCAAATGAGGGGACACTTGAGCTGTGGGTCTACTTCGATGACGGTTCCGTTGAAGTGAGCGGACCGTGGAGGGAGATGCCAAGACGTGTTGAGATCACGCATGTGGATATGGGGGATGACATCTTAGAGAGTGTGCTTATCGTTGAGGAGTAAGCACCACACTTGTTTGACTTCGCATACCAGCTTCGGGAGAGTCAAGGTAGACTTCACTTGAAGATGTGACCCATCAGAGTATGTTCTGGATATTCAGAACATACTCTGTTCGTTGTGGCCAATGATGCGCCGCATCTGGCTCAGTAGAGTTGTCCGGTGGTCTCGGTTCTTCTCCTCTGTTCGATTCTGAAAACCTCACTGAAGGAAGAGTCCGCCTGTTTGGTGAATGTCCGAGTCTGGATGCCTTCGCCCCATCTTCTGTGGGTCGCTTGGGGACAGCTTTTCGCGTAGAATCGTCTGTCATCGAGCGGGCGATGGAAGGGCTGCGTCTCCTATGAGCGAAATGGCAAAAGCGTACGATCCAAAGGCCGTCGAAGGGCCCATCTTCGATGCCTGGACCGCAGGCCGCTACTTCGAGCAGGAGATTACTGAGGGCGAGCACCCGTTCACGATCGTTATCCCGCCGCCCAACGTCACCGGCTCCCTGCACATGGGGCATGCGCTGAACAACACCATCCAGGATGTCGTCATCAGGCGTCACAGGATGACCGGTCGGCCCACCCGCTGGGTCGTTGGTACCGACCACGCCGGGATCGCGACGCAGAACAAGGTCGAGCAGATGCTCGCGGCCCAGGGGTTCTCGCGTCATGACGTCGGTCGCGAGCGATTCGTCGAGCTCTGTTGGGAGTGGCGTGTAGAGCACGGTTCCACCATCATCCAGCAGCTCAAGGCGATGGGCTGCAGCTGCGACTACTCTGACGAGCATTTCACGATGGACTCGAGCTACCAGTCTGCGGTACGCAAAGTCTTCGTGGACTGGTACAACGCCGGGCTCATCTACCGCGGCAAGCGCATCATCAACTGGTGTCCGCGTTGCGCGACCGCGCTTTCCGACATCGAGGTCGAGCACGAGGAACTGGACAGCCATCTGTGGCACATCCGCTACCTGCTCAAAGAGCCGGTCGGCGGCGTCGACCACGTGATCGTCGCGACAACGCGTCCCGAGACGATGCTTGGTGATACCTGCGTGGCCGTGCATCCCGAAGACGAGCGGTACGCGGCGGTCGTGGGCGCCACCGTGGTCCTTCCATTGCTCGGTCGCGAGATCCCGATCGTCGCTGACAGCTATGTGGACCCGAGTTTCGGTACCGGTGTCGTGAAGGTCACACCGGCGCACGACCCCAACGACTTCGAGATCGGTGAACGCCACGATTGCGCCAAGATCAACATCATGAACGCGGATGCGACCATCACAGCGGAAGGTGGCCCCTACGCCGGTCTTGACCGCTACGAGGCGCGCAAACGCGTGATCGCCGACCTGGACGGGCAAGGGCTGCTCGTGGCTACCGAGGACCACGTTCACTCAGTCGGTCACTGCTATCGCTGCCATACGGTCATCGAGCCCTGGCTCTCCGACCAGTGGTTCGTCGACATGAAGCCGTTAGCCAAGCCGGCCATCAAGGCTGTACGCGACGGGCGCGTAGAGTTCCATCCCCGGCGATGGGAGAACGTCTACTACCACTGGATGGAGAACATTCGCGATTGGTGTGTCTCACGCCAGCTCTGGTGGGGACACCAGATCCCGGTCTTCTACTGCGATGCCTGTGGTGAGCAGGTCGCGAGTGAGACCGACCTCACCGAGTGCGCCAAGTGTGGTGGCGCGATGCGACAGGACGAGGACGTACTCGACACATGGTTCTCTTCGCAACTGTGGCCGTTCGCCACGCTCGGCTGGCCCGAGCACACGCCGGAACTGGGCTTCTTCTACCCCACCAGCGTGCTCTCGACGGCGCGCGATATCCTGTTTCTCTGGGTCGCCCGCATGGTCATGAGTGGCATGTACTTCAACAATGGTAAGGTCCCCTTCACCGACGTCATCATCCACCCCACCGTCTTCAACGCCGAAGGCAAACGCATGTCCAAGTCGCTCGGTACGGGCGTTGATCCGCTCGACTTGATGGAACACTACGGTGCCGACGGCATGCGCTTCGGCCTCATGCTGCAGGTGACCGGCAACCAGGACATCAAGTTTGCCGAGGAGAAGCTGCTTTCGAGTCGCAACTTCGCCAACAAGATCTGGAACGCGAGCCGGTTCGTGATGATGAACGTGGCCGAAGGCTACACGCCCGGTGAGCCCAAGGCTGAGACGGTCGCCGATGCGTGGATACTCTCACGCCTGGCCGATCTTGCCGCGCGTGTGGATGAGGGACTCGACACGTTCGAGTTCGGCGAGACAGCTCGCGCTCTCTACGACTTTTTCTGGAGCGAGTTCTGTGACTGGTACATCGAGCTGGCCAAGCCTCGCCTTGCACAGGGCAACGATGCACGGCTCACGGTTCAGCGCAACCTTGTCTTCGTGCTCGACAAGGCCTTGCGTCTGCTGCACCCTATGATGCCGTTCGTGACCGAGGAGATCTGGCGAAGCCTGCCTCTGGCCGAGCAGGATCGCGCCGAGTCGCTGATGATCGCAGCATGGCCGACGGGTCTGGAGGGTTTTCGCGACGAAGACGCCGAGCGATCGATCGGACGACTCATCGAACTCGCAGTGGGTGTCAGAGCCGTGCGTGCACGCTACACTATCCCGCCGAAACAGGGTCTTCGTGTCGTGTTCAGGACTACCGGAGACTCAGACATGGTCTGGGTCAAGCAGGAGTTCGGTCTCATGGAGCGTCTCGCAGGTGTGAGCCATTTCTCGGCCGGTGTGGATGCGACGAAGCCGGCGCATTCGGCGGCCTTTGTCGCGGGTGACATGGAAGTATTCGTTCCTCTCGAGGGCCTGGTGGACTTCGTACTCGAGCGACAGCGTATCGCCAAGGAGCTGGAGAAGGTCGAGGCCGAACTCAAACGCGTGAACGGGAAGCTTGCCAATGAGGGCTTCTTAGCCAAAGCGGCCGTGGAGGTCATCGAGAAGGAGCGCGCCAAGGCGGCAGAGCTGGTCGACACGGTCACCAGGCTCACCACGCAGCTCTCCGAGCTCGCCGACTAGCCCGCCATGGCTCCGGTCCGCGCGCTCACGTACTCCGAGGCGCTTGGTCTGCTTGAGAGCGCGCTGACCTTCGGCATCAATCCGTCCTTGGACGGCATCCGCACCCTGACTGCGGCGCTTGCCAGGCCACAGGAGGCGTTCCGCTCGATACAGGTGACCGGCACCAATGGTAAGACGTCGGTCACGCGCATCATCTCCGCGTTGCTCTCGGCGCACGGTGAGCGCACGGGAACGTACACGAGCCCACACCTCGTCTCCTACACCGAGCGTATGGCTATCGATGGTGTACCGATGGCCGAAGATGAGTTCGCAGCCGCGCTTTCGACGGTTGCGGCGGTCGTTGAGGACACGATCGCCGGTCATGCCGAGACGCTTGGTGTCGGCTCGGATTCTCTCGATATCGCCTTCACGGAGTTCGAGTTGCTCACGGCCGCCGCCCTGTGGTTCTTTCGCGAGCGTGCGTGCAGCTGGGCGTGTCTCGAGGTCGGCATGGGTGGGCGCTGGGATGCGACGAGTGTCGTCTCGCCCCAGGTGGCCGTGGTCACCGGCGTCGGGCTGGACCATACCGACCGTCTCGGCGTCACACGGGAAGAGATCGCCGCCGACAAAGCGCACATCATCAAGCCCGGTTCCATTGCCGTCATCGGACCGGGTTGTACGGGTGTCGAGCAGGTGCTTCTCGATCGCTCATGTGCCGTTGGCGCTCCTGTCGTGCGCGTTGGACAGACTGCGGCAGACGTGACATGGCGGGATGTCGGTGTCCCCGATGTTCCCGGCGGTATAACGCGGCTCACGGTGGATGGCGTGTTCGACTCGTACGTGGACCTTGCGGTCCGCGCGCCGTCATACCAGGTGCCCAACGTAGCGACGGCGATCGCAGCCGTCGAGGTGGCGCTCGGCCGTGTGCTCGATCGAGATGCGCTGGCATCTGCGTTGCGGGGCATGTGCTTCCCGGGACGCTTTCAGGTGATTCGGCAGAAACCGCCACTCATTGTCGATGGTGCGCACAACCCGGAGGCCGCGCTCGTGCTCGCGGATGCGGTGCGGGAGGCTTTTGGCAGCATCCGTCCGGTCTTCGTCCTTGGCGTCATGGGCGACAAGGACGCTGCCGGTATCGTACGGACACTGGCGCCTGTCGCACGCGGATTCGTATGCACCGCGAGCCGCTCGGACCGGGCGCTGCCGGTAGATGTGCTCGCTGATGTCGTGCGCAGTGAGGGTGCTGAGGTGCTGGGCACCTCTCCCGGCGTCGTCGGGGCGGTCGCTGCGGCCGAGGAGAGTTCTTTTCAAGGTGTCGTTGTTGCGGGTAGTATCTATGTTGCTGGAGAGTTGCTCGCTGCGGGCATCGGGAACCGCTAGGTTCCGTGCATGGCTGGTTGAGTACTGAGGTTGCAGGGTCTCGGCAGGGGTAGATGCGTACCGCGTCCGGGGCTCCTGACGTTTACCAAGAAGACAGCGTTCCTGTCTGTGCCGTCTGGAGATGGCCATGCGTGGTGCTCAAGAGTGGCAGACCAGTGTCAGAGAGCTGGATCGGCCGCGCCTTCTTGTGATAGGAATGCTACTCCTCGTCTGTGTCTGGCTCGAGTACCTCTTCCACTTCGCTCTTGACATACACGAGTTCTACATCGATCTGTTCTACATCCCCATCGTCCTATCTGCCTTCTGGTGGGGTCTTAAGGGTGAGCTTCTCGTGAGCTCGTTCCTGATCCTGTTGTTTGTCGTTCCCCACCTTCTGATGAACGATCTGACGTCCGTCTTGTTGAGAGGTTCCATGTTCGTCGTCCTCGGCTTCGTGGTTGCGACAGTCAGCGATCAGCTCAGGCGGGCAGAAGGCGCATACCAACTTGCCAACAAAGAACTCGTTCAGGTATTCCAGACTGCGGCTGACGGGATGCGGTTGATCGACAAGGACCATAACGTCTTTCGAGTCAACAAGACATTCCTGGACCTGGCGCAGGTAAGCCAGGATCAAGCGGTGGGCATGAAGTGTTACGAGGTATTCCGGGGCCCTATGTGCCACACTCCCGATTGTCCGATGGATAAGATCTTCGGTGGCGAAGAGCGCGTCGAATGTGATGTGGAGAAGGAACGCATGGATGGGACCAAGGTCTCGTGCATTCTCGTGGCGACTCCTTTCAGGGGGGCTGGCGGCAGTCTGGTCGGCATCGTCGAGGACTTCAAAGACGTGACCGAGCGCAACAAGGCGAAAGAGGACCTCGGGAAGAAGTGCGTCCAATGCGCCAGCCTTCGTCGCACGTGTGCGGATGTCTCCGCTACTCTGGATCCCGACAGCGTTCTCCAGTCGGCCCTGGACGGCGCCCTGGAGCTGCTCGGCGCGAAGGCCGGATCGATCATGCTTCTGGATGAGAAGAAGGAGTTCTTGTCGGTCGCGGTCGCTTCCGGCCTGAGCGAGGAGTTCACAGAAGCCCGGGAGAGGGTGGGAGAGGGGATAGCGGGTCACGTGGCTAAGACGGCGCAGCCGCTCCTTCTGAGAGAGGGTATGGAAGACGCTCGCTTTGAGAAGCACGAGAGAGTGCGGGGGATAACAGACGCCATATCCGTCCCCATCAAAACTGTTGGCGAGGTGATCGGCGTCTTCAACGTGGACAGCAAGAGAGAAGGGATCTTCTCCACAGGCGACGTGGAGATGTTCTCCGTACTGGCCTCCCAGGTCGGGGTTGCTATCGAGAATGCGCGACTCTATCAGAACGCGAGGGAGGGCCTGCTCAACACGGTCGAGGCATTGGCTGTGGCGGTCGACGCCAAGGACCCCTACACGCGAGGTCATTCGGACAGGGTTGCGGAATACAGTCTGACCATCGCCAGAGAGCTGAGCCTGTCCGAGACGCAGATAGCGGAGATCGATATTGCGGCCCGCCTTCATGACGTGGGGAAGATAGGGGTGAGCGAACGGATACTGGGAAAATCAGGCCCGTTGACCGATGAGGAATGGAAGGTAGTCAAAGAGCACCCCACGATAAGCGCCAAGATATTGGAGCCGGTGGGCTTCGCGTCCGACGTTGTTGTCTGTGTTCTCGCCCATCATGAGCGTCCCGATGGCGAAGGGTACCCGAACGGCATGTCAGAGGGGGAGATCCCTCTCGGAGCGAGCATCATCAAGGTGGCCGACGCTTTCGACGCCATGACCTCCGACAGACCCTATCGCGGGGCCATGTCCACCGAGCAGGCCTTAGATGAGCTCCGTAGATGCAAAGGAACGCAGTTCGACCCTACAGTGGTCGAGGCATTACTGAGGGCCTAGGCTTCGGTGGTCGCAGTATCCTTTTCCGACGAACGGCTCCGTTCTGCTATCATCCCGTTAGTCGTTTCTCGAGCGGTTCACTGCCGTTCGTGCGCGCCCATTAGGGCCGGAAGGGGACACAATGAACGATATGGTGGGAGAACTACTCGATCCGATCCTGTCGAATCCTGCTGTCACCCTCGCACGGCAGTTGTGCGTACTCTTCTTCGTCGTATTCACGTGTGCCCTCATCTTCTGGACGTGGCGCGATGCGCAGCGTCGTGGAAGCATGGCCTGGTTCTGGGCGCTCGTGGTGCTCCTGTTCAACCTTGCGGGGTGGGCGATCTATATGGTCGTGCGTCCGCCCGAACTGGCCGAGGACGCTCACGAGCGTGACCTCGAGATCAGAGCGCGTGAAGCGGAGCTGCAACGCAACCCGGTGTGCCCGGCGTGTTTCACGCCGGTGGATCCGGAATACCTGATCTGCCCGTCGTGTATGAAGCAACTCAAGAAACCCTGCACGAACTGTGAGCGGCCCCTGAAACTGGACTGGGGCGTCTGCCCGTACTGCAGGACGAAGCAGTAGCTAACGGCAGGCCCGCCATCAGGCGGGCCTCACCTTCTCCGAGGAGTGAGACCATGTCCGACATCAGAGTGTTGCTCCCTGACGGCAGCGAGAAAGCAGTGCCCGAAGGCGCCACCGTACGTGATGTCGCCGCCGCGATCGGTCCGCGTCTGGCGCAGGCCGCCATCGCGGGCTCGGTCAACGGCAAGCTCACCGACGTACACACGGTCGTTTCGGACGGTGACGAGGTACGCCTTATCACCGAGCGGGACCCCGAAGCACTGCACATCCTGCGTCACTCGGCTGCACACATCATGGCCGAGGCGGTCAAAGACCTCTTCCCGACGGCGAAGTTCGGCATCGGTCCCTCCATCGAAGATGGTTTCTACTACGACTTCGATGTCGAGCGTCCGTTCACGCCGGAGGACCTGAAGGCGATAGAAGCTCGGATGCTCCAGATAGTGGCGGAGGAGAAACAGTTCGACCGAAGCGTACTCGACAAACTCGAGGCGCGGGATGCGTTCGACGGTCAGCCGTACAAGCGCGAGCTCATCGAGGAACTGCCTGAGGGCGAGATCATCTCTACATACACGCAGGGTGCGTTCACGGACCTGTGCCGTGGACCGCATATCCCGCACACTGGCTACCTCAAAGCGTTCAAGCTCATGAAGATCGCTGGCGCGTACTGGCGTGGCGACTCGCAGCGCACCATGCTGCAGCGCATCTACGGCACGGCGTGGTTCTCGGTCAAGGACCTCGACGCCTATCTGGAGCGCATCGAAGAGGCCGAGCGCCGCGATCATCGTAAGCTCGGCAAGGAACTCGACCTGTTCAGTTTCCACGAGGAAGCCGGCGCAGGGCTGCCGCTCTATCACCCCAAGGGTGCCCGGGTGTTGCGCCTGCTGCAGGAGTGGTTGCGTGCCGAGCTCTACCGCCGTGGCTACGTCGAAGTGATCACCCCGCATATATACAAGGCGGACGTGTGGAAGATCTCGGGTCACTACGAGAACTACCGCGAGAACATGTACTTCTTCGAGATCGATGAGGGCGACGGCAAAGTAAACGAGTACGGCATCAAGCCGATGAACTGTCCCGGTCACCTCATGATCTACGGCAACGACCTACGCAGCTACCGCGACCTGCCGATCCGCATGTTCGAGTTCGGCACCGTCTACCGTCACGAGATGTCCGGTGTCGTGCACGGTCTTATGCGCGCCCGCGGCTTCACGCAAGATGATGCGCACATCTTCTGTACCGCCGAGCAGGTGCACGACGAGGTCGTGAGCATGCTCGACTTGGTGGACTATGTGATGCGCGAGGTCTTCGGTTTTGAGTACTCCGCTGAGATCTCCACTCGTCCTGAGAAGTCCATCGGTGACGAGAGGTTCTGGGATGTCGCGACCAAGTCTTTGATGGGCGCGTGTGAGGCCCGCGGTCTGGAGTACGAGATCAACGAAGGTGATGGGGCGTTCTACGGCCCCAAGATCGACATCAAGCTGCGTGACGCCATCGGCCGCACGTGGCAGTGCTCGACCATCCAGGTCGACTTCAACCTGCCGCAGCGTTTCGGTCTGACGTATCGGACCGCCGACAACTCCGAGGCGCAGCCCTACATGTTGCACCGCACCATCCTCGGCAGCATGGAGCGCTTCTTCGGTATCCTCATCGAGCACTACGCCGGCGCGTTTCCGTCGTGGCTCGCGCCCGTGCAGGCGGTCATCATCCCGATCGCCGATCGCCATCTCGATCACGTCGCATCGGTCAAGCAGCGACTTGAGGCTGAAGGAGTGCGCGTTGAGGTATACGCCGAGCAGGAACCGATGCGCGTCAAGATAGCCAAGGCGCAACAGCAGAAGGTTCCGTATATGCTCGTGATCGGCGACAAGGAAGTGGAGTCTGACGCCGTTGCGGTCCGAGAGCGTATCGCGGGCGACATCGGGGCAGTGAGCGTGCAGGACTTCATCGATCAGGTGAAGAGCGAGTCCGTCCAGGTTCGACAGGCGTAGTCTTCTATGACACCCGCGGGTGTCATAGGTGCGATGGACAAGCGAGAGCAGCGCGGGTATACTCGCGAAGCTACAATCGCATAGAGAACAAGCGGGACCCTGGCCGGACAGTGTCGAGTGGTCCCCACCTTACGGCGCAAGAGGCAGCCGTCTGGTCACCTGAAGAGCGGATCTGAAAGAGGATCTGCTTTGATGACGTACCCGACGGCATTGCGCCGGCGGGTTCTTCTTTTTGGAGGAGCGGTCATCACGACCGCCGATAGTGGAGGTGAGCTGCCCATTAGCACGACTGAGCCGAGGATCAACGACCGTATTCGTGCGTTGCGTTGTCGATTGATCGGCGATGATGGAGCGCAGCTCGGCATCTTCAACATGCCGGACGCGCAGCGTATCGCCGAGGATCAAGCACTCGATCTTGTTGAGATCGCGCCGAACGCCGACCCGCCCGTATGCAGGATCATGGACTACGGCAAGTTCAAGTACGAGCAGGAGATGAAGGCCAAGCGGGCGCGTAAGCATCAGACCACGGTGCAGATCAAAGAGATCAAGTTCCGTCCCAAGATCGACAAGCACGACTATGAAACGAAGAAACGGCACGTCGAGCGTTTTCTCAATGGTGGAGCGAAGGTCAAGGTCACGATCATGTTCCGTGGCCGCGAGATGGTTCACGCCGAGCGCGGACTAGCCATCTTAGAAAGACTGTGGGGAGAACTCACCGAGATCGGGACGGTGGAGAGTCAGCCGAAGCTTGAGGGGCGCAACATGTTCATGCTGCTTGCGCCGGTGAAGAAGGAACTCCCGAAGGGCGAGAAGCACGACTCAGGTGAGGCTGAGGCCGAGGCCGAGGAGAAGACCGAAGCGACGCCGGAGTAGAGGCGCGCTGCACTAAGAAGGAGCAACACATGCCGAAGATGAAGACGCACAAAGGAACCGCCAAGCGGTTCAAGCTCACGGGGACCGGCAAGATCAAGCGCGCCAACGCGTTCAAGAGCCACATCCTTGAGAAGAAGAGCCCGAAGCGCAAGCGTGGCTTCGCTGCGGACTCATTGGTCCACAAGTCCGACGAGAACGTCATCAAAAAGAACCTGGGCGTCGGCTAGGCCGGGCCTGTCAGTCTCGAGGAGTGATCGAAGATGCCTAGAGTCAAACGTGGAGTCACAGCGAGGAAGAAGCGCCGCACCGTTCTTACGCGTGCGAAGGGATATTATGGCGCGAAGAGCCGCACCTACAAGGCCGCCAAAGAGCAGGTGCAGCACTCGCTGCAGTATGAGTATCGTGACCGCCGCAACAAAAAGCGCGTGATCCGCCGCTTGTGGATCGTTCGCATCAACGCTGCGGCGCGTCTGAGTGGGATGTCCTACTCAACGTTCATGAACGCGCTGAAGAAGGCCGAGATCACGCTGGACCGTAAGGTCCTGTCGGATATGGCCGTCAACGACCCTGCCGGTTTTGCCGCTTTGGTCGAGCAGGTGAAGGAGAAGGTAAGCGCGTAGGATCGTGCGTATCGCAACCGTCGAAGCCCCGTGAGCGTGCGGGGCTTTGTTGCGTTCGGTGTCGGATTCGATTTCGTTCAGTCTCCGGTCGGTTCGAGTTAGCGAGTGCATGAGAACATCGCTTGGAACCGGATAACCGGTCAGGTATGCGCCGCTTCCCCTCGCGGCACACATGAGAGGGGGAGCGATGAAGAGACTGCTGTGGGTGTTTGCTGGTCTGGTGGTCGTATGGTCGTCGTGTGGTGCGGGAGCATACTTCACCGATAGGGCGGATGTACCCGACAATGTCGTGCGTGCCGGCATCGTCTCGGTCTCCACTGAGCCCACGTCGGCTGCGCTGTCGATCGACGCGCTGGCGCCCGGGGAGACCGTTCAGCGGACGCTCGTCGTGGTGAACGATGGTCAGTTGGCCGAGGATGTTATCGTGACCGGAGCGAAGAAGATGGGCATCACCGACTTCTATAATGCGCTCACGTGTCGAGTCACGTGTGATGGCGTTCTTCTTTACGAAGGTCCGATGAGCGCATTGACGACCACACCTCTGCGGATCGAACCTGCCGCGAAGGCTGATCTTGACTGTGCGGTTGGACTCCCCGCGAGTGCAGGTAACGATCTCGCGGGTGACTACGTGCGCATGACACTCTATGTGGACGCCGAGCAGGCTCACTGATGCCGGGTCCGGATGTCAGATTCGCGGGACTTCGTCGCCTGTGCTCAGTGGGACTTATCGCGACTATCGGATTGTGGTGCTTCTGTTTCGGTGTGACGTGTGTCGGTGGTGGTTCGATGCAGCCGACTCTGGCTCCGGGTGACCTCGTCGTATACAGGCGGGGGGGTCGCGGCGCGGGCGAGGGCGACATCGTCTTCTTCGACAAGGAAGGCTGGCCTGGTGGCGTCCTTCACCGCGTTGTCTGTCTTGAACCCGATGGGTCGCTGCGGACCTGCGGCGATGCGAACGACGTACCGGATCGGGAGTACGTAGATCGTACGTACGTAAGGGGTGTCGTCGTGGCCGTTCTGCCGCTCGGTAAGACGTGGGGAGCGATGCGAAGCGGGGTTCGTGATTGTGCTACACTCAGCTACTAATCGCATGATAAGAAGCGATGACGGAGAGGCGTACGGCATACGCGTTTCGCCAGGGATGGGGTCCCATCGACTGCAAGGGCTCCGGGGATGCGCCGGACGGTTCACTCTATCAGCTGTGACCTGAACAGCCGTTGATGGCCGAGTAGGGAAGCCGGTGCCCCGCCGATACCGGGAAAGCTGGGTCGGACCCGGCACACGAGTGGGCGCTGAGGCGCCAACCGAGGTGGTACCGCGGGAGCCGCCCCCGTCCTTGGATCCTTCCTGGGACAGGGCGGCTTCTGTTCGTTGTCGGACGTGAAGTGAGGGATGCATGGGCATCGCAGAGGAACTCTCGGCACTGCGCAGTAAGGCGTTGGCGGCAGTCGAGATGGCAGACAGTCTCGACACGCTCGAGTCGGTGCGGATCGCGTATCTCGGCAAGAAGGGATCGCTGACCGCGGTGTTGCGTGGGCTCGGGGCACTGTCGGCCGAGGAGCGCCCCGTGGTCGGGCAGCTGTCCAACGAAGTGCGCGCGACGGTCGAGGCGGCGCTTGCAGACAAACGTCGGTCGCTGCAGGCGACCGCACGAGCCTCGCGTATCGCGGCGGAGGTCGTGGACGTGACGCTACCGGGTCGTGTTCGGATGCCGGGGAAGAGTCACGTGATCCACCAGGTCGTCGACGAGATCGTCGAGACCTTCGTGGGACTTGGATACCAGGTGGCCGAGGGCCCCGAAGTGGAGCTCGACTACTACAACTTCACCGCGCTCAATCACCCGCCGGACCATCCGGCGCGGGCGCTGCAGGACACATTCTATGTGCGCGACCTCTCCGGCGAGCGGGCGGTGGTCGAGGGTGAATCAGATGTGTTGCTGCGCACGCACACGAGTCCCGTGCAGGTACACATCATGGAGACCCAGAAGCCGCCGATCTACGTTCTTGCACCCGGCAAGGTGTTCCGTCGTGACGTTGCTGACCCCAGTCATCTCCCTCAGTTCACCCAGATCGAGGGCCTTGTCGTCGACGAGGGCATCACGTTCGGTGACCTCAAGGGTACGCTGGAACATTTTGTGAAGCGCATGTTCGGCGAGGATCGTCGTGTGCGCCTGCGTCCTCACTTCTTCCCGTTCACAGAGCCGTCGGCGGAAGTCGACGTGTCTTGTGGGATCTGCGGCGGAGAAGGATGCCGTTCGTGTGGCGGCGAAGGGTGGCTCGAGATACTGGGATGCGGCATGGTCGATCCCAAGGTCTTCGGCCATGTCGGCATCGATCCGGAACGCTATACCGGGTTTGCATTCGGCATGGGAGCGGAGCGCATCGCCGCACTGAAGTACGGCATTCCCGATCTGCGTCTGTTCATCGAGGGTGACACGCGCTTCCTGCACCAGTTCTGATCCGCCGAGACGTTCCGCCCGCACGGGCGTGAGAGGAAGGACCCGCGATGCGTGTATCGCTCAAGTGGCTGTCCGAGTTGATCGACGTCGATTTGAACGTGGCAGCCCTGTGTGACCGCCTTGACATGACGGGCACGAAAGTCGAAGCAGTGCATGCGACCGGTGCAGCGCTCGATGGCGTCGTTGTCGGACAGGTGCTTGTCAAAGAACCGCACCCCGAGGCGGACAAGCTGTCCTATTGCACGGTCGATGTGGGAACCGATGAGCCGTGTAGCATCGTGTGTGGCGCATCGAACTTCAAGGCCGGGGATAAGATCCCCGTTGCGCTGATCGGTGCGACGCTGCCAAACGGTATGACGATCAAGCGAGTCAAGTTGCGAGGCCTGGTTTCCGTTGGCATGATGTGTTCTCCTACTGAGCTCGCTGTCGGCGGTGATGCGTCAGGGCTGCTCATCCTGCCCGGGGACGCGCCTGTAGGAGTCCCGTTCGGTTCATACTACGGGCTCTCGGACACCATTATCGAGCTCGAGGTCACACCCAATCGCCCTGACTGTCTTTCCATGGCCGGTGTGGCTCGTGAGATCGGTGCGGTGACCGGCAGGCCGTTCCGCACTCCTGCCTCGGTTCCTGATGAAGATGGTACGCCGGCTGCCGATCTCGTGTCGGTACGGATCGAAGATCCAGCCCTGTGTTTGCGCTATACCGCCCGCATCATTCGCGGCGTGAAGGTCGGTCCGTCTCCCGAGTGGCTGGTACAGCGCATCACCGCAGCGGGAGCTCGTCCGATCAACAACGTCGTCGACGTCACGAACTACATCCTCTACGAACTCGGCCAGCCGCTGCATGCCTTCGATCTTGCCACGGTCGGCATGGCCGAGGGGAAGAGCGCCATCATCGTTCGCACGGCGCGGGAGGGCGAGCGCCTTACAACGCTTGATGGTCAGGAGCGCGTTCTGGCGACTGATACGCTGGTCATCGCCGACCCCGACGGCCCCGTTGCGCTTGCAGGTGTCATGGGGGGTGAAGCGACGGAGGTCTCCGAGAAGACGGTCGACGTCTTGCTGGAGTCCGCATGTTTCGACACCTCGACGACGAGCCGCACGAGCAGACGACTCGGTCTGATCTCCGAGGCCTCACTTCGCTTCGAGCGTGGGGTCGACCCGGAGCTTGCGACTCGAGCCGCTGACCGAGCCGCTCAGCTGTTGGCCGAGGTCAGTGGCGGCACCGTGGCGCCGGGTATCGTGGATGTGTACCCTGCGCCGCCTGTGCCGCTCGTGCTTCGCCTGCGTGGTGACCGCTTGCGCGAGATCGTCGGTGCTCAGATCGCAGACGACGAAGCGGCAACTATCCTGTCTGCCCTCGGGATGGGGCTTGTCCCAGCCGAGGACGGTTTTGATGTGACTGTCCCGACCTTCCGCCCGGACGTGGAGCGTGAGATCGATCTCATCGAGGAGGTCGTACGCGTGTGGGGGATGGAACGCGTTCCGTCCACGTTCCCCGGCGGTCGCGAGCGCGTTGGCGCTCTCACTATCGCGCAGCGTCGCGACTTAGTGGTCGGTCGTGCTCTGCGCGCAGCAGGGCTTGATGAGCATATAGGTTATGCGTTCGCCGATCCTCGCGACATGGAGCGACTCGGTTGGGAACTCGGTCCCGATGAAGTGCCGGTCGAGCTCATCAACCCGATGTCAGAGGAGCAGGCGGTCATGCGGTGGACGCTCGCCGCCGGACTGTTGCGCGTCGTGTCACACAACCAGCGACGCGGTGTCAGTGATGTGCACATCTACGAACTAGGCAACGTGTTCGTGACGGCAGCTGGTCGCAAGCAGCCCAAGGAGCGGTTGATGGCCGGTGGCGTACTCACGGGTGCATGGCAACGTCCCGCGTGGAACGAATCGGCGCGACCCCTCGATTTCTTCGACGGCAAGGGTGCGGTCGAGGTGCTCTTCGCCGAACTCGGCCTCGACAAGGTCACGTTTCGGGCAAGCGAGCATCCCTGGTTGCAGTCCGGTCGCAGTGCGGACGTGATCGTACGCGGCGACGTTGTGGGCTGGATCGGAGAGGTGGCGCCGCAGGTCCTCGATGCCTACGGAGCTACGGGTCCGGTCACGTTGTTCGAACTCGGCGTGAAGCCGCTCGGTAAGGCCGGGAACGTCGAGCGTGGTTATGCCGAGATACCACGTTATCCGGCAGTCAACCTCGACATCGCGCTTGTCGTTGAAGAATCGGTCACCGCAGGGCAGCTCATGCAGGCTATGGCGTCTGCGGGGGGGAAGCTACTGGACGATGTACGGCTCTTCGACGTCTATCGTGATCCCGACGACGCGTCTGCCGAGCAACGCCGACTGCCGGTCGGCAAGAAGAGCCTGGCATTCTCGCTGTCATACCGCTCGAACGAACGAACGCTCACCGATGAGGACGTACGCCCAGTCCATGAGAAGCTCGTGGTGAAGGTTTGCCGAGCGACCGGGGGAGAGATACGCGGATAGAGAGCGCTTGAGAAACAGAACATACGCATAGTCATTCGCAAAGTGATTCAAATATTCTGCATATATATTGACGTGTATGCATTATGCATCATAGAATGATCCCGGACCGTCATTCGACTTCGGGGTGATCACAGTGGTTTCCGTCGCGATCGTGGGCGCCGCAGGTTATGCGGGCGCCGAGCTGACCAGACTCGTTCTCGGGCATCCTCTGATGGATCTTGTCACGGTGACATCATCGGCGGACGCGGGGCGACGAGTGTCGGAACTCTATCCCGCGCTTGCGGGATGTGACCTTGTCTATGTGCCCCACGATGAGGCAGCGATTGCCGAGGCGGTGGAATTGGCGTTTCTCGCGGTCCCTCACACGGCAGCGATGGCCATCACGCCGGGGTTACTTGAGGCCGGTTTGACGGTCATCGACGCGAGTGCTGACTTTCGACTTCGGGATCCCAAAGTATTCTCGAGGTGGTATGGGGTCGAGCACGTGTGCCCGGACCTGTTGTCTGACGCTGTGTACGGACTGCCCGAGCTGTGGCGTGAGGCTCTCCCCGGTGCGCGACTGGTCGCGTGTCCTGGATGCTACCCAACGGCGACGCTGCTTGCAGCTGCGCCCGCCATTCGAGCCGGTCTCGTCATCTCCGGGCGTGTCGTCGTCGATGCGAAATCAGGCGTGTCGGGGGCGGGCCGGACACCGTCGGCCGCCACCAACTATGTGTCGGCGGCTGAGTCTATCACCGCGTACAAGGTCGGCTCCCACCGGCATACTCCCGAGATCACGCAGGGACTGGGGGATCTCGGTCTGACCGACGTGCGCGTGACGTTCTCACCTCATCTCGTGCCGATGTCACGGGGTCTGCTTTCGACGGTCTACCTGGAAGTCGATCCAGGTCTGTCAGTGGGGGACGCACATGCGGTCTATGCCGCTCACTATGCAGGTGAACCCTTCGTGACGGTTCACGCACCCGGCGTCATGCCATCCACTTCCGAAGTCCGCGGCTCGAATCGCGCGCACATCGGCGTGGCGACCGACGGCACCGGGACATTGATCGTCTCGGCGGCCATCGACAATCTCGTGAAGGGCACAGCGGGCCAGGCGGTCCAGTGCGCCAATCTGGCGCTGGGGTACGAAGAGACCACAGGACTCGACCGGTTTGCGCCGGTCTTCTAGGGACGGGACGTCATGGAGACGAGTACCAAGACGGGTTTTGCTTATGCCGAGGGTGGCGTCACGGCTCCACTCGGCTTTCTTGCTGCCGGAGTGAGCGCGGGCATCAAGAAGTCGGGCAAGCGTGACGTTGCGCTTGTGGTGGCGGAGGCGACATGCCCCTCTGCGGCTGTCTACACGCTGAACACGATGGCTGCGCCACCGGTCCGTTTGACGCGCGAACATCTCGCGTCGGGTGTGGCGCGAGCGGTGGTTGTGAACTCCGGCAATGCGAACGCATGCACCGGTCCTCAGGGCATGGTGGACGCACGTGCGATGGCTGAGGTCACCGCCGAGGCGATCGGCTGCGGTGTCACCGAGGTCGCGGTCGCTTCCACCGGTGTCATCGGGTCGCCGATGCCGATGGATCTCGTGCTCGCCGGTATTATCGAAGCCGCATCTGTGCTTGACAGTACTGCCGGGACGGATGCGGCCGAAGCCATCATGACGACGGACACATTCCTGAAAGAGGTCGCGGTAACAGTCGACGTGGATGGTCTGCGCTACACGGTGGGTGGCATGACCAAGGGCAGCGGGATGATCATGCCCAACATGGCGACGATGCTGGCGTTCGTCACGACCGATGCGCCACTCACGAGTGAGGCGTGCGATAGGGCGCTCCGCTCGGCGGTAGACGGGACCTTCAATCGCGTGACCGTGGACAGCGACACCTCGACCAACGATACGTGTCTACTCATGGCGAGTGGCGCGGCCGGAGGCGGTCCGATCGAGGTGAGTGACGACCGCTTCAGCGTCGTTTCCGCAGCGATCCATGCGGTCTGCGGGGAGCTTGCACGGATGATCGTGCGAGATGGCGAGGGCGCCACCAAGTTCATCGAGGTGACCGTGCGCGGTGCGGCCGATGATGATGACGCGCGTGAGGCCGCCATGTCTATCGCGAACTCGCCACTGTTCAAGACGGCGATCTTTGGCGCAGACGCCAATTGGGGTCGCGTCGCGATGGCGGTGGGCAAGTCCTCGGCCACGGTGGATCCCGACGCGCTTGAAGTCGTGTTCGCCGGGATCACGACGTGTGAGAACGGTACAGCGGTGCCATTCGATGAGGATGCCGCCGCCACAGCGCTTGCGGCGAGTGAGATCGAGGTCGTGGTGGATCTTCACATCGGCGAGGGGACCGCGACTGTCTGGACGTGCGACCTCAGCTACGAGTATGTGCGGATAAACGGAGAGTATCGTTCATGAAACCTGAAGTGATGGCAGAACTGCTCGCCAAAGCCGGCACCCTCATGGAGGCATTGCCGTGGATCAAGCGTACGTGGGGCGGGACCGTGGTGATCAAGTACGGTGGCGCAGCGATGACCGATGCGCTGCTCCGCGACTCGGTCGCCGCTGACATCGTGCTGATGAAGCTCGTGGGGATCAACCCTGTCATCGTGCACGGCGGAGGCCCTGAGATCACTGCGTACATGGAGCGACTCGGGATGCCCGTCAAGTTCCATCGGGGCTTGCGGATCACCGATGACGCCGCCATGGAGGTCGTGAAGATGGTGCTGGTGGGAAAGGTCAACAAAGAGCTCGTCTCGGCCATCAACCAGCATGGGCGCCTTGCCGTGGGGATCGCCGGCGACGACGGCAATCTCATCAAGGCGAAGCAGCTTGACGAGCGACTTGGCCGTGTCGGTGAGGTCACCTGCATAGACACCACTGTCGTCAAGAATCTCATCGAAGACGGCTTCATCCCCGTGATAGCGTCTGTCGCGGCCGGCGACGACGGAGGTAGCTACAACATCAACGCCGATCTTGTAGCAGGTGAGATCGCAGCCGCCCTCGATGCCGAGAAGGTCATCTTCCTGACCGATGTGGACGGGTTGTATGCCGATTTCGCCGACAAGGAGTCCCTCATCAGCGCGCTCTCTCTTGAGGAAGCGGAAGGCATGGTCGCGAACGATGAGTTATCGCGCGGCATGATCCCCAAGGTCGGTGCCTGCATCCACGCGCTTGATGCGGGGGTCGGGCGTGCGCACATACTGAATGGCATCACGCCCCACGCGCTGCTTCTCGAGGTCTACACAGACGCCGGTATCGGCACGATGATCACGCGCGACGGTAGTCTTGGCCTTCCGGACGATGACGTGTGCATCGCGTACGAAGGGGAGGTGACGCTCTAGATGGGCGAACTCCTCCACAACACCGCAGCCCTGGATGCCGCATACCACATGGCGATCTACGCGAGGAAGCCGGTCATGTTCGTACGTGGTGACGGTGTGCGGCTCTACGACGACGATGGTCGCGAGTATCTCGATTTCGTGTCCGGCATAGGCGCGGTGAATCTCGGTCACGCGCATCCTGCGGTAGCAGCAGCCATCGCCGAGCAGTCGGCGAAGCTGGTACACGTCTCCAACCTGTTCCACGTCGAGCACCGGGCGCACCTTGCTGAAGTGGTGGCGACGCTGGCTGGCGGTGGCCGCAAGGTGTTCTTCGCGAACTCCGGTACCGAGTCGGTCGAAGGTGCGATCAAACTCGCTCGTCGTTGGGGCAAACTCGGCAAGGGCGAGGACTGCTACCGGATCGTGACCGCCCAGCGCAGCTTCCACGGTCGGACGTTGGGCGCTCTGAGCGCAACGGCACAACCCTCGAAGCAGGAGGCGTTCGTCCCGCTGTTGCCTGGCTTCTTGCACGTACCCTTAAACGATCTGTCCGCCCTTGAGGCCATCGTCGATGATACTGTGTGTGCCGTGATGCTGGAGGTCGTCCAAGGCGAGGGTGGGGTCCACCCGTGTACCCCCGGGTACCTGACCGCCGTGCGCCGACTGTGCGATGAGCGAGGCGTGCTCCTTGTGCTGGACGAGATCCAAACGGGCTTCTTCCGCACCGGGCCCGCGTTCGCACACCAGTCGTTCGGCATCGAGGCCGACATCATGACGCTCGCGAAGTCGATGGCCAACGGCTTGCCGATCGGTGCGGTCGTGGCCACCGATGAGGTCGCGGCGGCGTTCAAGCCCGGTGACCACGGCTCCACGTTCGGCGGCGGTCCCGTTGTCTGCGCCGCTGCGCTCGCTACCATCCACGCGCTGGGCGAGGAGCGTCTCGGCGACCGAGCGATCGTGGTGGGCGCGTATCTGAAGCAACGCCTTGTCGAGCTTGCCGAGAAGACCGGTGAGATCACCGACGTGCGCGGGCTCGGTCTCATGGTGGCGGTGCAGCTGACCAGGCCGGTCGCCACACTCGTGGCCGAGAGAGCGCTTGGAGCAGGCATCGTGCTGAACAACATCGGAGATTCGGTGATACGCTTCTTGCCACCGCTGGTATGCAAAGAGGCGGAGATTGATACACTTCTAGGAACACTTGAAGCTGTATTCGGGGAGGTCTGATGCAAAATCTGATAGGGCGTGATCTGCTCACACTCGGCGACCTGACGCCCGAAGAACTGCAAGCGGTGCTCATACGAGCGAAGGCGCAGAAGCTCGCGCACCGTAACGCCAACAAGGCCCCGGTGGCTACCGGCCAGTCTGCGGCGTTGATATTCATGAAGCCGTCGCTGCGCACGCGCGCGTCATTCGAACTGGCGTGTCGCGATCTGGGCGTTCACCCCATCGTCATGGGACCGCAGGACGCGTTCTCCCGCAACGAGACCGTTCACGACACGGTGAAGGTGTTGGAGCGCTACGTTCAGTTGATCGTGCTTCGGACATTCGCTCACTCGCACATCGAGGAGGTGGCCGAGCACGCCTCGATCCCTGTGGTGAATGCTCTCACTGACGACTATCATCCCTGCCAGGTGTTGGCTGATCTGCTCACGATCAAGGAGCACAAGGGGGCGCTCCAGGGGGTGAAGCTGGCGTACGTGGGAGATGGGAACAACATGACGCATTCGCTTATGCTCGGCGGGGCGCTCGTTGGCATGCAGGTGGCTGTCGCTACGCCCGTTGGCTATGAGCCGCGTGCGGACGTTGTTGCGCGTGCTCGTGAGATCGCCGCTACCTACGGAACCGGTGCGAGCGTCACACTGTACAACGACCCGAAGGACGCTGTTGCGTCTGCGGATGTCGTCGTGTCGGACACGTGGGCTTCGATGGGCCAGGAGGCCGAGCATGCGGCACGGGTTCGCGCTTTTGAGACGTACACGATCGACACGCCGCTCATGCAACGTGCCGACTCTCGGGCTATCTTCATGCACTGCCTGCCCGCGCACCGCGGTGAGGAAGTGGTCGACGAGGTGATCGATGCCCCGTACTCGGTAGTGTTCGACGAAGCCGAGAATCGACTGCACGCACAGCGCGCGTTGCTGTCTCTCATACTGTGAAGACCGAAGGCGACCACTGGATGGAGCTATGAGAAAGCGAATCGAACGTCAGGAAGCGATACGCAAGATCGTCCGACGAGAGCGCGTGCGCACCCAGCGTGAACTCGTGGACCGGCTCAAGCAACACGGCTACGAGTGTACGCAGGCGACAGTCTCCCGTGATATCGCCGACATGGGCCTGCGCAAGCTCCCTGAGGGTGTCTACGTACTGGCCGAGGATCTGCATCTGCAGCGTATGATCTCCGAGCTCGTGGGAAGTGTCGTCAGGTCCGGGCAGCTCGTCCTCATCAAGACGACTGCGGGTGCCGGGCAGGGCGTAGCAGCCGCGATGGACGCGGCTGAGCTCGATGAAGTCCTCGGGTCGATCGCTGGAGACGATACCATTCTCGTCATCGCGCGCAGCGAGTCCGACGCCGAACAGGTCGTCGGCAGTATCAACAAGTTTCGGGGTCAGCTCTAAGCCCTACCCGTTGCAGAGAGGAAACACACAGTGGCGAAGGAGAAGGTCGTACTCGCATATTCCGGTGGTCTTGACACGTCTGTCGCCATCCGTTGGCTGATGGACGAGAAGAACGTCGACGTCATCGCTCTGGCCATCGACGTGGGGCAGGAACGCCAGGATCTCGAAGTGGTCCGACAAAAGGCGCTCGGCATCGGTGCGATCGAGTCCATCGTCAAAGACGTCCGCGAGGAGTACGTGGAGGAGTTCATCGCCAAAGCGCTCAAGGCGAACGCGCTGTATGAGAACAAGTACCCGCTCGTCTCGGCGATGAGTCGGCCGATCATCGTGAAACATCTCGTTGAGGAGGCGCACAAACATCAGGCGCGCTACATCGGGCACGGCTGTACGGGTAAAGGCAACGACCAGGTCCGCTTCGAGGTGGGTATCGCCGCACTCGATCCGGATATCCAGGTGCTTGCTCCGGTGCGTGAATGGGACCTGAAGACGCGGGAGCAGGAGATGGACTATGCCAAAGAGCGTGGCATCCCGGTCCCGACCACGAAGAAGAGCCCCTATTCGATCGACGATAACCTCTGGGGACGTGCGATCGAGTGTGGCGTGCTCGAGGACCCGTGGGTTGAACCGCCCGCCGATATCTACACGCTCACCGGCGATCTCCGCGGCGACAGCTGCAGCGAGCCGGAGTACGTCGAGATCACCTTCGAGCAGGGCCTGCCGATAGCGCTCGACAGCGAGGTCATGAGTTTCCAGGCGATCATCGAGCGTATGAACGATATGGCCGGCAGGCATGGTTTCGGCCGGATAGACATGATCGAGAACCGCTTGATCGGCGTGAAGAGTCGCGAGATCTACGAGGTTCCCGGTGCGCTGACCCTTATCACGGCGCACAAGGCGATCGAAGACCTCTGCCTCGAACGTGAGGTCCTGCACTACAAGCTCGGCGTCGAGCAGAAGTGGGCCGAACTCATCTACAACGGCATGTGGTTCTCGCCGCTGAAAGAAGCGCTCGACGGCTTCATCGAGACGACCCAGCAGCTCGTCACCGGTGACGTGCGCCTGCGCTTCTTCAAGGGCAGTTGCGTGACCGTCGGTCGCCGTTCGCCGTATTCGCTCTACGACTACAACCTGGCAACCTACGATGAGGCTGACAGCTTCGACCACAAAGCCGCCAAGGGCTTCATCGATCTCCACGGCCTGCCCACGAAAGTCTGGGCCCGCCAGCGCCGCAAGGTCGGCAAGGAAGGGGAAGTGTAGGTCGTGAGCGCAACGAGCAAGCCCTGGGGCGGCCGTTTCGAGCATTCGGTGGATGCGTTCACCGAACAGTTCGGTGCGTCTCTGCCTGTTGACAAGCGCATGGCTGAGCAAGACATACGCGGCTCGATCGCGCATGCCAGGATGCTGGCGGCTCAAGACATCATCCCTGTCGTGGATGCCGAGGCGATCGTTGAGGGGCTTTCGCAGGTCCATCGTGAGATCGCCGACGGCTCTTTCTGCTTCGACATCGCCGATGAGGACATCCATATGGCGGTCGAACGTCGGTTGATCGACATCGTCGGTTCCGTGGGCGGCAAGCTGCATACCGCACGCTCACGTAACGATCAGGTCGCACTGGATGCCCGTCTGTATGCGAAGGACGCTGCGCTGCGGCTGGCCGAGGCGGTCAACGCGCTGCGCTCGACGCTGATAGCGCGCGCGCAGGAGCATCTCGGCGTCGTGATGCCGGGCTACACGCACCTCCAAAAGGCGCAGCCGGTGCTGTTCAGCCATCACATGCTGGCGTACTCATGGATGCTTTCTCGCGACATGATGCGGGTCCGCCATGCGTTCGATGCTGCGGACGTGCTGCCGCTCGGTAGTGCGGCTCTGGCCGGGACGACGTTCCCGCTTGACCGTCAGGCCGTCGCCGACGCCCTTGGCTTCTCGGCGGTGTCGGCGAACTCGATGGACAGCGTGAGCGACCGGGACTTCCTGCTCGATATCACGTACGCATGCGCGGTCGCCCAGGTGCATCTGTCGCGCCTGTGTGAGGAGCTCATACTCTGGTCGACCGAGGAGTTCGGCTTCATCACGGTGGATGACGCGTGGTCAACGGGCTCGAGTATCATGCCGCAGAAGAAGAACCCCGACTTCGCCGAACTCGTTCGGGGCAAGACGGGCCGCGTGGTCGGCGACCTCACGTCGCTGCTCGTGACGTTCAAGGGCCTGCCGCTTGCGTACAACAAGGACATGCAGGAGGACAAAGAGCCCGCGTTCGATGCCATTGGCACGCTTGCGGACTCGTTGCGCGCGGTCGAGGGTATGGTCTCGACGATGCGCGTGAACGTCGATGCGATGCGTGTCGGGGCAGCCGGTGGGTTCATGGCGGCCACCGACCTGGCGGACTATCTTGCGGCTCACGGCATGCCGTTCCGGGAGGCCCATGGGGTCGTCGGCAAGCTCGTTCTCGCGTGCGAGCGTGAAGGCCGCACGTTGCAGCAGCTCACACTCGAAGAACTCAAGGCCGCTTCGCCGGTCTTCGGTGAGGACGCGCTGACGTCGGTCGACCTGGACGCCATCGTGGCGCGGCGCGTGACAGCGGGCGGCACCGGGCACGAGCGGGTTGCCGAGCAGCTTACGCAAGCTCGTGAAGCGCTTGAGACTGACGCTGCCTGGTTGGTCGAGCGATTGGCCGAGTAGGACGCTCGACGTGCGTGTCACTGCTCGCTCTGAGCGCCGATGAGCTCGGGTATCATCCTTGACATGGATCGCGCGAGTGGACGGAGCAGTCGCATGCCCGATTTCGATAACCCTTCGGTGGCGGACATACTTGACACCGTCGGTGACCTGCTCGAGATATCCGGGGCCGACAAGTTCCGCTTCCTTAGCTACCACAAGGCAGCCCATGCACTGCGAGCCTTCCCCGAAGACGTGATGACGCTTGCTGCCGACGGTCGGCTTACCGATGTTCCCGGCATCGGGAAGAAGCTCGCTGCCTCGATCGTCACACTCGTGCAGTCGGGCACGTTCCCCGAGTTCGAGGCGATCACCTCCGAACTCCCCGGGACGCTTGTGGAGCTTGTTGAGGTTCCCGGTCTCGGACCCAAGAAGGTGAAGGTCCTTTTCGAGCGACTCGGCATCGTCTCCGTCGACGGACTCGAGTCGGCTATCGAGGCGGGGAAGCTTGCGGGACTTGCGGGCTTCGGCACGAAGACCATCGAGAATCTCTCTGTTGGCATCGACGCGTTCCGTCGGCACCGCCAGCGTGCGCTCATCGCCGATGTACTTCCGTTCGCCGAAAGGATCGTGTCGGCGATGCGTGAGGTCGACGGTGTGGCGGATGCGTCCTACGCAGGTAGCCTTCGACGCCGATGTGAGACAGTGGGCGACATCGATATCGTGGTCGCGTCAGAACGACCGGCTGCAGTCATGGAGGCCACCCGGCAGCTCCCGCGCACTGAGCGTGTCCTTGCGAGCGGGGAGACGAAGACGAGCATCGTCACCACAGGTGGCCTTCAAGTGGACGTCCGCGTTGTGGCGCCCTCTCAGTACGGTGCAGCGATGCAGTACTTCACCGGTTCTGCGGAGCACAACGTCAGGCTGCGCGAACTCGCCAAGAGCCGCGGGCTGAGGGTCAACGAATACGGTGTCTTTCGTGTCCACGATGACGTCCGGGTGGCAGGAGCGTCCGAGGACGAGGTCTACGCGGCGCTCGGGATGGTGACGCCGCCGCCGGAACTCCGCGAGAACACCGGCGAGATCCAGGCCGCGCAAGAGGACAGACTGCCGCGACTTCTTAAACTCGGCGACATACGCGGGGATCTTCATATGCACACGACCGCGACCGACGGGAAGTCCACCGCCGAGCAGAACCGCGCGAAGGCGGCAGAGCTCGGCTATGAGTACATCGCCATAACGGATCACGCCGTCAATCTCAGGATGGTGGGCGGGCTGGATCTCGATGCACTCGAGCGGCAGTGGGAGTCGATCGATGAGCTCAATGCCCACGGTAACGGGCCACATATACTGAAGGGCATCGAGTTGAACATCGATGATGATGGGGAAGTCGACTATAGCGAAGATGTGTTGGCGCGGTTCGACATCGCGCTCGCGTCCCTGCACTCGGGTTGGGGACAACCCCGTGATGTCGCGACGCGACGTGTGCTTCGTGCGATGGAGAACCCGCTGGTCGATGTTATCTCACACCTGACCGGCCGCGTTCTGCGTCGCCGAGACCCCATCGATCTCGATATCGAAGCGGTGATGGCGAAAGCCGCCGAGACCGCCACGGCGCTCGAACTCAACTGCTATCCCGACCGGCTCGACCTGGATGACACTCATCTGCGTATGGCGAAACATGCCGGGGTGGTCATCACGCTTGGCACCGACTCGCACGAGGCGACGCAACTGGGGTACATGACGTACGGGGTCGGGCAGGCGCGCAGGGGCTGGATCGAGCCGGGCGATGTGCTCAACACCCTCCCGCTCGAAGGGCTGCGCGCTCGGCTGAAGCGAGCACGTGTGCTCTAACGCATGCGTTCGGGTCGTTTCGCATACAATCACTGTTTATGGAAAGCTTCGATATCGTTGATGCGGCGCTCCTCGAGGAGCAGTTCTTTGCGCGCGACACCGTCACCGTTGCGCGCGAGCTGCTCGGTCACGTGCTTGTCAGTATGGCGGGCGGGATGATCACGGCGGGCCGCATCGTCGAGACTGAGGCATACCTGGGCGCTGATGATCTCGGGTCGCATGCCGCGACGAAAGGTATCACGAAGCGTAACCGTGTGATGTACGGGCCGCCCGGCCGAGCCTACGTGTACTTCACATACGGGAACCATCACATGCTCAACGTCGTGACCGAATCCGAGGGTGTCGCGGGTGCAGTGTTGATAAGAGCGGTAGAGCCGATGGTAAACACTGCGGTCATGGCCGAGCGGCGCGGCAAAGAGACGTCACTTACCGATGGGCCCGGGAAGTTAGCGCAGGCGTTCGGGATCGATCTCACAGACAACGGGACCGTACTCGGTGAAGGACGGCTCGCCATCTACGCGGGACGTGCGTCAGACTTCTCGATAGGGCGGAGTGGCAGGATCGGACTTTCTTTCGGGCACGAGCTGCCGTTGCGTTTCTACGTGAACGGGAACGTACACGTTTCGAAGGCGAAGACCGGACCGGCCTTAAGCCACGGGCGCGGCAAAGGAAGGACGAACTGATGAGACTCAGCGAGATCTACCGGACGGCCATCGCTAAAGGCAGGTCGAACGATGGCCGCTCCGCCGAGGAGATAGACCGTCAGCTTGCCGCAGTGAAGGTTGCTTATGACAAGCTCGATGAAGACGACAAGGCATTCTTCGATATCGAGCGTCTGACTAACCCGTACGATGACACGCGCATCTGCACGGGTGATCAGGACCTTGAAGTGCGCGGTCTCGTACCCGGAGGGTCCCGGTTATGCGAACCTTCACCGTGTGATGTACATGCAGGCGGATCTTTGGGCGGCGCAGGGAGTCGGCATCGGTCTTGCGGATGCGCTCATAGCACCCCGCGCTGAGGAGATCAGACGCAAGATCATGCCGATGAACCATTACCGTGCGATCGATGCGGCACGTGTGCTGGATTTCGCGCTGATGTCGTGTCACACCCCGGCTGACAATTCGGTCAACCGCTTCGTGCAGGACGCGATCGAAGAGGCTGCGCCCCGCACACTCGACGAGCTCGTCAAGATGCTTCGGACTATTCCTGAGTACGCTGACGCCGCCAAGAAGGGCTACGGCCCCGCGCTCGTCCAGGGCAGGGGCAGTGCGCGCTGCGGCAAGATGCTCGTCGACATGACGGGCGGTACGGAGGGCCCCGCCGATGCGCTCGACCGTTTGTCGACTGCCGGGGTGGACACGCTTGTAGGGATGCACTACTCCGAGGAGCATCGCAAACATGCGGAGGAGCTCAAGCTCAACCTCGTGATCGCAGGCCACATCTCATCCGACACGCTCGGTATGAATCTAGTGCTCGATGAGATCGAGAAACAGGGTGTCGAGGTGCACTGTATCTCCGGTATGGTGCGAGTCCGCCGTTAGGCTGCCTGCATCTTAATGACAACGTCTGGTCGGGATTCTATGACCAGGCGTTGTTGTTTTTATGGGGTAGGAGTGCTCGTTGGGAGTGGAGTGCTCGTTGGGGGTGGCGGCGGCGGGGTCACCGGGGGAGGTGGCGTGGCTGGATCCGGACCCTTGGACACGATGATGATGACAGCGTCCGCGGGCTTCGCCTTGGATCCTGCGGCCGGAGTCTGGCTGATCACGTAGCCTGCGGCAACGGTCGGGCTGTACGCCTGAGAGGCCGTGGCCTCGAGTTTGGCGTCGGTGAGAGCCTTCTCGGCAGCGGCCTGCGTCATGCCGGTGACATTGGGGATGGCGATATCCGGGACGTCCCACTTTTTCTTCCAGGTGTATGCCGGCGCCGGGGCGCTCTTGAAATCAAGCTTCGGCTCATTTGCGAGGGCGTTCTTCATGAACTCGGCCCAGATCATCGCCGGGAACGTTCCACCGAACACCGTGATGCCGTGTACGTTCCGCATCGGTTTCTCCGGCGTGTAGCCCATCCACACCGCACATGAAAGCTGCGGCGTGAAGCCGCAGAACCATGCGTCCCGGTAGTCTTGTGTGGTGCCGGTCTTGCCGGCCGCAGGACGCCCGATGTTGGCCCGAGTCGCCGTCCCGCCACTGATGACGCCCTTGAGGATCTGCGTCGCCGCGTAGGCGATCGAAGGGCTGATCGCTTCGGTCCCTTTATGATCAGCTTCGTAGATGGTCTCGCCGCTCGCGTCGAGGACCTTCTCGATCGCCACGGGGGGGATGTGTGTTCCTTGATTGGCGAGTGTTGCGAACGACGCGGTCATCTCAAGAGGGGTCACTTCCTGGCTGCCGAGTGTGATCGACAGATACGGCTGGATGTCGGTCGTGATGCCCATATCGTGGGCGGTCTCGACGACCGGCTCCGCGCCTATCTCTGCGATGAGCCGTGCGAAGGCGGCGTTGACTGAGCCCACGGTCGCTTGCTGGAGTGTGATGTAGCCCTTGCCGCCGCCAGTAACGCGCCAGGGCTTGCCCCCGGTCGCGATGATCGCTGGTGAGGAGGAGTCGATCTTGCGCGTCGGCGGCATGCCCTGCTTGAGCGCGGTGACCAGTGTGAACATCTTGAACGACGAGCCGGGCTGTCGTTTGGCCTGTGTGGCGAAGTTGAACTTGTTGGTGTCCCAGTCCTTGCCGCCAACGAGAGCCTTGATCTTGCCGGTCTCGGGCTCGATCGCCACAAGTGCGTAGTCCGGGTCTGTGTCACGGTCCATGATCTTGCGACAGGCCTTCTCGGCCTGATCTTGCATGGTGGTATCGAGCGTCGTGTAGACGGTCAAGCCGCCCTGGAACACGAGGCCCGTACCGTACTCATCCTGCAGGAGCTTCTTCACGTGAGCGACGAAGTAGGGCGCCGAGTAAACACCCTGTTCGTCGAGCTGTGGCGCGCGTTCGAGGTGTAGCTCCTCGATCTTGGCCGCCTCGTACTCACCGTCGGTGATGTAGCCCTGCTCATGCATCTTGCTTAGAACCCACTGTCGGCGCGAGACAGCGCCTTCGGCGTTCTCGTAGGGCGAGAGCCGACTTGGGGATTGAGGAAGACCGGCCAGGAGTGCCGCTTCGGCGATGGTCAGGTCGGAAGCATGCTTGTTGAAGAAGGTGAGTGCCGCCGACTCTGCACCATACGCACCCTCGCCGAAGTAGACCGTATTGAGGTACACGCTGAGGACTTCGTCTTTGGACATGCGTTGTTCGAGTTGGTAGGCGAGATACGCTTCGCGCGCTTTGCGGCGGTACGAGATGTCGTAGCGTTCGTCTGTAAGGATCGTGTTGCGGATGTATTGCTGGGTGATGGTCGAAGCGCCTTCCGCTACGCCGCCCTTCGCCAGGTTTGTGACGAAAGCGCGAGCGATGCCCACAGCGTCGAAGCCGTTGTGTGTATAGAAGCGTTCGTCCTCGACCGAGACCAGCGCGTGCTGCAGGTGCGGTGAGATCTCCTCGAGTTCGACTACTTGTCGGTTCTCCAGGTACAGGTTGGCGATGAGCTTGTTATCTGCCGAGTATACCTTCGTGGTCTGCGCGACTTTGAAGGCGTTGGGGTCGTCGAGGCTTGGAAGATCCGTCAGCCAGCCGGAGACCATCGCGAACGCTCCAGCTATACCGATGCCCGTGAAGAGCACTGTGACAGCAAGCGAAAGTGCTATGCCGGCCATGATGACGCGGACCGCAATATGTGGTTTCTTCATGCGGCGGAGCCGCGTGCGCCTTGACATCAGGCTTCCCTTCGTCCGACGACCCATTATGGCGGCTTGTGCCTCGTGATGCCAGGTCGCGGCGTTAAGTGTCGTCTAGGCATTGTATACTCGTGTTCGGCGCGACGCCGTGTGTCACTCACTCTACTGAAGGCGAACCGTCATGCATGAGACCCACCCCGTAAGAGGTGTACCCGAGCTTCTCGCACCCGCCGGTGCACCGAGCGCGCTCATCGCCGCAGTCAACAACGGTGCTGATGCCGTCTACCTTGGTCTCAGTGATCTGAATGCGCGCCGGGGTGCGGAGAATTTCGACCTTGAAACGCTTGCCGAAGGCACGCGGTTCGCGCACTTGCGAGGCGCAAGGGTGTATCTGACCGCGAACGTTGTGATCCTGCCCGACGAGATGCGGCACGCTGTCGATCTGATCGACAGCGCCTGGGCGGCCGGCGTAGATGCGGTGATCGTGCAGGATCTCGGTCTGCTCCGCGTACTACGCATCGTGCTGCCTAACGTGCGCCTGCATGCATCGACGCAGATAGACGCTCATAACGTCGCTTCGGTCCGCATGCTCGCCGAGCTCGGTTGTTCGCGTGTCACGCTTGCGCGCGAGCTTTCGGTCGCCGAGATCTCGACGATCGCTCGGTCGACTGATGTCGAGGTCGAGTCGTTCATCCATGGGTCCCTTTGCTACTGCTACTCAGGCCAGTGTTTGATGTCTTCGGTCATCGGTGGGCGCTCGGCGAATCGCGGACTCTGCGCTCAACCGTGCCGGTTGCCATATACGCTCGTCCGTGATGGCGCCGAGGAGATCGACACGAATGGTCGGTACCTTCTCAGTCCCAAGGATCTCGCGGGCATCAGCCAACTTCCCGCTCTGGTGCGCAGTGGGGTCGCAGCGCTCAAGATCGAAGGACGCATGAAGGGGCCCGAATACGTCGCGGTCGTTGTCGGTGTATACCGTGCGGCGCTCGACCGGGCTGCTGCGGATCCCGATCGCTTCACAGTATCTGATGATGAATGGGAACTACTCGAGGAGGCGTTCAATCGCGGCTTCAGCGAGGCGTATCTTGCCGGTATCAGCGACGAACGCATGATGAACATCGGCCGGCCGAACAACCGTGGCGTTCCCATCGGTCGCGTTGCGCGGGTGAGTGGTGGCGTTGCCGAGATAGCTCTGGACCGCGCGCTTGATGCGGCCGATACGATCGAGTTCTGGACGGGAAGGGGACGTTTCGCACAACGGGCAGGGGAGCTGCAGGTGCGAGGCGAGGCGTGTACGAACGTGCTGTCCGGTGCTCATGTGGGCGTCGTGCTTGAGGGAGTCACTTCCGCTGGTGACCGCGTGTTCCGTGTGGCAAACGCCGCCATGCTTCAATTTGCCCGCCGGTCCTTCGAGGGTCGCGAGGCCATAGAATATCGTGCAACGCCGGTGCGGCTTGGTGTGCGCATACACCTAGGGGAACCGCTCAGGCTCACCGCAACGGCCGGAGCCGTCATCGTGGAGGCGTTCGGGCCTGTCATTGAGCCCGCTCGCACGAAAGCGGTGTCTGCCGAGGAGGTAGCGGAGCATGTAGGCCGTGTCGGTGGTTCCGGCTATGTCGTCGAGGAGTGCGACGTCGATCTGGAGCATGGTGCTGGCATCGGCTATTCGACTCTGCATGCAGTTCGTCGTGAGGCGCTTGGATCACTGGACCGTGAGCGACTCGTCCCGTGGACGGATCGCGAGAAGCGGGAGTCTATCACCGTGCCAACGACGGGACCGAGGATGGACTCGCGTCCGGGCGTCGAATTGGTCGCGTGTGTGGGAGACGTCGCAATGGCCCAGGCATGCCTGGATGCCGGTGCAGACAGGGTCCTTCTACGAGTGACATCAGCCGACGATGCGTCGTTGCTGCCAGTAGCCGTGACACCACTACTGCCGAGGGTCGCACACGAGGAAGATGTCGCTGCACTCTTGTCCTTCTGCACTCAAGACGCTCCGGCCGTGGCTGGCAATCTCGGCGTCATGCGTGAAGCAGTCGTCCGAGATACTCGCGTGTCGGCCGACTGGCCACTCAACATCGTGAACCCATGGGCCGCGGAAGCAGTCGATGCTTTGGGAGCGGCGTCGCTCTGGGCGTCTCACGAGCTGACCGCCTCGCAGTTGACCGCCCTATGTGTCGGGTCGCCAGTACCGGTCGGTGTCGTTGTGTACGGTCGAGTGGAACTCATGGTGGCCGAGCGGTGTGTGTTGCAGAACGCAGGCGGTTGTACCCGTA
The DNA here is from genome assembly GCA_030655755.1 of Coriobacteriia bacterium. GTDB lineage: Bacteria > Actinomycetota > Coriobacteriia > Anaerosomatales > Anaerosomataceae > UBA2279. Next base: position 8,761 of record JAUSOQ010000033.1, on the reverse strand, counting down.
AGTGCGACTCTTGTGAGCACCGGATACATGCATGGGTTCTGCGTGATGAGAAGGGCTATGAGTTCCCGGTCCTTACAGATATCACCGGTCGCAGCCATGTGTACAATGCGGTCACGCTCGATCTGGCTCGCGCGCTCGGTGATGTGCTTGCGACCGGCGTGTCCGCAGTGCGGCTCGACTTCACCATCGAGGATGCCGCCGAGCACGCACGTATCGTTTCCGCATATCGCGCTATGCTTGACGTGGCTCTCGCAGGGGGTGCATCCGTCGCCGAGCCGATTGTGGCGCCGGCGACGAGCGGACACTTCTTCCGCGGGGTGCGTTGAGTCTACTCGACCTCGATGACCACAGGCAGGCTGGAGACCTGACCGCTATTGTCGGTCACCCATAGAGTGACAGTGTACTTGCCAGCGGCAGTGAAAGAGTGCTTCACGATGACTCCTTCGGCAAGTGGTGATGAGTCGTCGAACTCCCACGCGTATTTTATGATCTCGCCGTCGTCTTCGGACTCCGAAGCATCGAAGGTGATCTGGTCGTTAGGCTTAGGTGCTTGGGGTGCGTAGACGAACGACGCGACAGGCGGCAGGGCAGCCGGTGCTCCCTTCGATACATACAGCGTGATGACGGTGTTTGTCGTCACGGTGCTGGGATATCGCGGATCCTGGTCACCAACGATTCCGGCGGGTACACCCGCCATCTCCTGCTCCTCCACTTTGAACAACAGCATGAGGTTGTTCAGGAGTGCGATCGCGGCCTCCTTTGTCATGCCGATGAAGTTGGGGAGTTCGACTTGCGTCGGACCTGTATGCAGCTCGCATTCGACAGGAGTGTGTCCGACGAGGAACAGCGCGGAGCCGGTCTTCTCACAGAACTCGGTGGCCAGCTGCCCCGATTCGAGGCAGATGCTGACCGAGGTGAGCCCCTTCGGCCGTTCGAAGTCTTCCTTCGGCTGGCCGTCCAAGGCGGCCTTCATGAAGCGGGCCCAGATCTCGGCGGGGAAGGAACCGCCGGTCACTTTGCGACCATGCACGTCGCTCATCTCGATCTGACCTTCGACGTAGCCGACCCACACTGATGCGGTGATCTGGGGCGTGTAGCCGCAGAACCATGCGTCGCGGTACTTCTGCGTGGTCCCGGTCTTGCCGACAGCGGGCCGACCGATCTTGGCCGCCGTGCCCGTACCCTTTGTGATGACTCCCTCCAGCATGTCCGTGGTGAGGTATGCGACAGCGGGGGAGATGGCCTCCGTGCCTTCAGCGTCCGCAGTCTCCAAGATCTCCCCCGTAGCGTCTTTCACTTCGAGGATGCCGTATGGCGGGATGTGTGTCCCTTGGTTGGCCAGAGTCCCATACGCTGATGCCATCTCGAGCGGCGTCACACCTGTCCTCAGTCCGCCAAGCGCGATCGCCGGCACGGCCTCCACTTCGCTCGTGATGCCGAGACGGTGTGCCGTTTCGACCACGGTGTCGGCGCCCACTTCGAGAATGAGTTGCGCGAAGACCGAGTTCACCGACTTCTCCGTGGCCTGGCGCAATCGCATCAGTCCGCCGGCCGAGGTGCCGGTGACCTTCCATACCTGCCCGCCGGGGATGTCTAGTCTGGCGGGTCCGGACTCGTAGGTCTGTTCGGGGAGTACGCCGTTCTCAAGACCGGTCACGAGAACGAATGGCTTGAACGATGAGCCCGGCTGCCGGTGACCCTGCACTGCGACGTTGTATTGCTGTATCGCGAAGTCGCGCCCGCCCACCATCGCGAGTACTTCGCCGGTGCTCGGATCGATAGCCACCAAGGACGCCGATGGGTCGTCCTCACGGTCAAGCTCGGCGGCGATGGCGTCCTCGGCAGCTTGCTGCATACGAAGGTCGATCGTGGTCGTGATGTGCAGGCCGCCCTTGAAGACCATGTCGGGCCCGTACTCATCGATGAGGGTCTGCTTCACCCACTCCACGAAGTAGGGCGCGGGTGTGACCGTGTCGACTTTCGGCTGCGCGAGAGTGAACTCCTCGGCGACTGCCGCGTCGTGTTCGGCCTGGTCGACATAGGCTTCTTCAAGCATCTGGCCGAGCACGGTGTCCCGGCGCACCTTGGCGGCGTCAGGATCGATTCGCGGGGAGTAGCGTCCGGGTGCCTTGATGACGCCACCGATCATGGCGCATTCAGCCAGCGTGAGGTCTTCTACATTCTTGCCGAAGTAGGTCTCTGCGGCGGACTGCACGCCATACGCTCCATGGCCGAAGTAGATGGTGTTCAGGTACATCGTCAATATCTCGTCTTTCGAGTACTCCTTCTCCAGTCGATACGCGAGTATCGCTTCCTTGAGCTTGCGCGTCACAGTGCTCTCGCGCTCGACGAAGGTGTTGACGACGTACTGCTGCGTGATGGTCGAGCCGCCGTGTCGTTTGCCCTGCGTGACGTCGACCCACAGTGCGCGGGCGATGCCGAGTGGGTCCACACCGTTGTGCTCGTAGAAGCGCTGGTCCTCGGTGGAGATGACCGCCTGGCGCAGTTGGACGGGGATCTGAACGAAGGTGACGTCGGTACGGTTCTGTTCGGCGAACAACTCTGTGATCACTGCGCCGTCGCGGGCGTAGACGACGCTTGTCTGGTCGCGTCCCTTGGTGGGGTTCTGGAGGTCCGGGAGGTCTTTGGTCACGGAGGCGTACACGATGCCGACTGCGATGAGTCCGCCCACGAGTCCAAGCGCCGCGGCGATCAGCATGATGCGCAACACCTTGCGCCAGCGGCTACGAGGAGGTTTAGGTTTGCGGCCGGCAGTCTTCGCGCTGGAAGGTCGGCGCTGGCCTGCGCCTGATCGGCGTTGGGGCGCAATACGCGAACCGCTCTGACCAGTGGACGTCCGCTTGCGTTGCGCTGGCTGTGCTGTCCGCTTGCGTTGAGTCGGCTGCGCGCCGGAACGCGGACGCGGTCGGAGTTTGGGGTTTTTGCGGTCGCCACCCGATGAGGGCGTACGACGTGCATTGCGGTCGAAGTCATCCATGGGTATCCGGTGTCCGTCCTCTACGACTCGGGGAGGCCGTGGTCTTCTGCACCAAGAAACGGCTCACGCTCCCGGCAATACTGTACCTGATGGCCGAGGACGGCGCCGTTCTTCGTGCTAGTATGACCTGCAAACGATGAGCTAAGCACCTGCGTGGCGGTCACGGTTCGGTAACGGGCCGGATGCACGCGGCGGGGGTGCACAAAGAGGAGGTACGACCCCACGTGGCAAGCTCCCTCGAGCAGCTCCGCGTCGTCAAGAGCGGCATCGCCGGTCTGGTGCCCGAACAAGATCTCGTCAAGAAACTGGACACTGGGCGTCCACTGACTATCAAACTCGGCGTCGACCCCACCGCGCCCGATCTTCACCTCGGCCATGCGGTTCCGTTGCGCAAGCTGCGTCAGTTCCAGGACCTTGGTCATCGCGTCGTCCTCATCATCGGAGATTTCACTGCGCTGATAGGCGATCCGTCTGGTCGCAGTGCGACTCGCCCGCCCCTTACGCCCGAGCAGGTGGAAGCGAACGCTACTACCTATATAGAGCAGGCGTACAAGATCCTGGACCCGGAACGTACCGAGATGCGTAGGAATTCCGAATGGCTCGGCCCGCTGGGTTTTGAGGAACTTCTCAGACTGACGAGTCGGTTCACTGTTGCGCGCATTCTTGAGCGTGATGATTTTTCCAAGCGATACCGAGAAGGCATCGGTATCTCGCTGCACGAACTCCTGTATCCGGTGGCCCAAGCGTATGACTCGGTCGTCATCGGGGCCGATGTCGAGCTCGGGGGTACCGATCAGCTCTTCAATCTTCTCGCCGGGCGTGAACTGATGGAGAAGATGGACCTTGAACCGCAGGTCTGCCTGACCCTGCCCTTGCTCGAGGGCACCGACGGTATCCAGAAGATGAGCAAGAGCTACGGGAACTACATCGGGCTCACAGACGCACCTGACGACCTGTTCGGCAAGGTCATGTCGATACCCGACGGGCTGATGATCAAGTACTACAGACTGTGCACCGCACTTCCGGTGGACGAGATCGACGGGATCGAATCAGGGCTTGCCGAAGGTTCACTGCACCCCAATACCATGAAGCGCAGATTGGCGCGCGAGATCGTGACGCTGTACAACTCCACCGAGATGGCCGAGATGGCCGAGGCATCCTTCGATCGTGTGTTCAAGCAACACGACGTGCCAGAAGATGTTACGGAAGTCGAAGTTGAACTTGCGGATACCGTGCATCTGCCGGCGCTGCTTACTTCGCTCGGGCTGGTCTCTTCCAACTCTGAGGGACGTCGTATGATCGACCAGGGTGCCGTGCGCATCGATGGAGCGGTACTCACCGCTGGGCTGTATGACGTTGCCCAAGACGTTGTCAACGGTCGTGTGTTGCAGGTCGGAAGGCGTCGATTTGCCCGTCCCAAGCAGCTCTGAAGCAGCTCTGAGCGGTGGTTTTGCGCCTCGCCGGACAGGGAAGGAACAATCTGCCGGAAAGGTATCCGGATGTGCTTGCGCAGGTGTAAGGCGAGTGCTAGAGTATTCAAGCTGCTTCCAGAGCGTTTCAACGAGTGGAGCGCGATTTTGAAAAAGCACATTTCGGTGGGGTCAATCGGATAGGGTAACGGGCCATCTAAAGATGGCGGCCGTGAGTCCGCCTGACGCCTCCGAGACGCGAATCCGGGGGCGTTTTCAATGCCTGGATGAGTGGTTGCTGGTTTCGAGTCGCAAACAACGTTGAAGAACGTCTGGAGAAGCCGTTGACAGCGAGAGGGAAGACACGTAACGTATCCCCTCGCTGCGCCTGAACCTTGAAAACTGGATACTGTGATGAAGCCAGTAAGGTCTGCAAAAACAGACCATATGAACCCGTCGTGTCGAGAGGACCGGTCAACAGGTCAATCCGACGCGATCGTAACGATTCAAACCACATCGGCCTCCTTACCGGTGTAGGTGGATCACTCCGGATCTTCCAGGTCCGATTCTTCTGTAGAACACAGGGCTTGCCCTGTGACATCTTCCATGGAGAGTTTGATCCTGGCTCAGGATGAACGCTGGCGGCGTGCCTAATACATGCAAGTCGAACGAATCACTTCGGTGGTTAGTGGCGAACGGGTGAGTAACACGTAGGTAACCTGCCCTTAAGACGAGGATAACCGTTGGAAACGATGGCTAAAACTGGATAGGATGATTGAAGGCATCTTCGATCATTTAAAAGACCTAGCAATAGGTATGCTTAAGGAGGGGCCTGCGGCGCATTAGTTAGTTGGTGAGGTGATGGCTTACCAAGACGATGATGCGTAGCCGGACTGAGAGGTTGGACGGCCACATTGGGACTGAGAAACGGCCCAAACTCCTACGGGAGGCAGCAGTAGGGAATTTTCGGCAATGGGGGAAACCCTGACCGAGCAACGCCGCGTGAATGACGAAGTACTTCGGTATGTAAAGTTCTTTTATCAGGGAAGAATGGCTAGCGGAAAAGCTAGATTGACGGTACCTGATGAATAAGCCCCGGCTAACTATGTGCCAGCAGCCGCGGTAATACATAGGGGGCAAGCGTTATCCGGAATTATTGGGCGTAAAGGGTGCGTAGGTGGTTAGTTAAGTCTTTGGTGTAAGTGCAGTGCTTAACGCTGTGATGCTAAAGAAACTGGCTGACTTGAGTGTAGTAGAGGCAAGTGGAATTCCATGTGTAGCGGTAAAATGCGTAAATATATGGAGGAACACCAGTGGCGAAGGCGGCTTGCTGGGCCATAACTGACACTGAGGCACGAAAGCGTGGGGAGCAAACAGGATTAGATACCCTGGTAGTCCACGCCGTAAACGATGAGTACTAAGTGTTGGAGAAATTCAGTGCTGTAGTTAACGCAATAAGTACTCCGCCTGAGTAGTACGTGCGCAAGCATGAAACTCAAAGGAATTGACGGGACCCCGCACAAGCGGTGGATCATGTTGTTTAATTCGATGATACGCGAAGAACCTTACCAGGTCTTGACATCCCTTGCAAAGCTATAGAGATATAGTAGAGGTTATCAAGGAGACAGGTGGTGCATGGTTGTCGTCAGCTCGTGTCGTGAGATGTTGGGTTAAGTCCCGCAACGAGCGCAACCCTTATTGCTAGTTACCATCATTAAGTTGGGGACTCTAGCGAGACTGCCAGTGATAAACTGGAGGAAGGTGGGGATGACGTCAAATCATCATGCCCCTTATGACCTGGGCTACAAACGTGATACAATGGCTGAAACAAAGGGCAGCGAAGCAGTGATGTGGAGCGAAACCCAAAAAAGCAGTCTCAGTTCGGATTGAAGTCTGCAACTCGACTTCATGAAGTCGGAATCGCTAGTAATCGCGGATCAGAACGCCGCGGTGAATACGTTCTCGGGGTTTGTACACACCGCCCGTCAAACCACGAAAGTTGATAATACCCAAAGCCGGTGGCCTAACCGCAAGGAGGGAGCCGTCTAAGGTAGGATCAATGATTGGGGTTAAGTCGTAACAAGGTATCCCTACGGGAACGTGGGGATGGATCACCTCCTTTCTAAGGAGAAAGGCAGATACGTAAAAGTATCTAAAATTTCCAAATATACTCATCATATTCAGTTTTGAAAGACTTTTTTGTCTTTTGTATTTAGGGCCTATAGCTCAGGTGGTTTAGAGCGCACGCCTGATAAGCGTGAGGTCGATGGTTCAAGTCCATTTAGGCCCACCATTCTAAAAACTTGTAGCTTTAGCTCAAGAGATCTTTGAAAAGTAGATAAATTCTGTCGTAAAAGAATTGTAAGGTTAAGGAAGAAAGGGCACACAGTGAATGCCTAGGCACTAAGAGCCGACGAAGGACGCAACTAACGGCGAAACGCCACGGGGAGCAGTAAGTACGCGACGATCCGTGGGAATCCGAATGGGGAAACCCACCTCATGGAAGATGAGGTATCCGACACTTGTGGTCGGAGGGAAAACGCAGGGAACTGAAATATCTAAGTACCTGTAGGAAAAGAAAGTAATAACGATTCTGCTAGTAGCGACGAGCGAACGCGGAGGAGCCTAACACCAGAATAGTTACAAAACCATAGATTAGAAGAATGGCGTGGGAAAGCCAACCATAGAGGGTGAGAGTCCTGTATTCGAAAATGTATGGACTAGGGTGTTGAGAAGTACGGCGAGACACGAGGAATCTTGTCGGAAGATGTGAGGACCATCTCATAAGGCTAAATACTCCTTAGTGACCGATAGTGAACCAGTACCGTGAGGGAAAGGTGAAAAGAACCCCGGGAGGGGAGTGAAATAGAACCTGAAACTGTGTGCTTACAATTAGTCAGAGCTCGTTAATGAGTGATGGCATGCCTTTTGTAGAATGAACCGGCGAGTTACGGTATCTAGCAAGGTTAAGTCTAAAGGGACGGAGCCGAAGCGAAAGCGAGTCTGAATAGGGCGTTAAGTTAGATGCTGTAGACCCGAAACTGGGTGAGCTAGCCATGAGCAGGTTGAAGTTTGGGTAAGACCAAATGGAGGACCGAACCAGGGATTGTTAAAAAAATCTTGGATGACTTGTGGCTAGGGGTGAAATTCCAATCGAACTCAGAGATAGCTGGTTCTCCCCGAAATAGCTTTAGGGCTAGCGTTAGCGTAATAAGTTTTATGAAGGTAGAGCACTGAATGTGTGATGGCCCCACCTCGGGGTACTGAGCCCAATCAAACTCCGAATGTCATAAAATGTTGGCTAGCAGTCAGACTGTGGGTGATAAGGTTCATGGTCAAAAGGGAAAGAGCCCAGACCGCCAGATAAGGTCCCAAAATTAATGCTAAGTGGAAAAGGAAGTGGAGATGCACAAACAACTAGGAGGTTGGCTTAGAAGCAGCCATCCTTTAAAGAGTGCGTAAAAGCTCACTAGTCGAGTGAATCTGCGCCGAAAATGTACCGGGGCTAAGCATTATACCGAATCTGCGGATTTAAAGAAATTTAAGTGGTAGGGGAGCGTTCTAACAGCGGTGAAGGTAGACCGGGAGGACTACTGGAGTGGTTAGAAGTGAGAATGCCGGTGTAAGTAACGAAAAGACAGGTGAGAATCCTGTCCGTCGAAAACCCAAGGTTTCCAGGGGAAGGTTCGTCCGCCCTGGGTAAGTCGGGGCCTAAGGTGAGGCTGAAAAGCGTAGCCGATGGATAGCAGGTAGAGATTCCTGCACTAGTTTATAGACTGATGGAGTGACAAAGCAGGCTAACGTCCGCCCCTGATTGGATTGGGGACAAGGGATCAAGGTTTGTGCGTAGGCAAATCCGCGCACTTTAAGACTGAGATCCGGTAGGTAAAGGATGATGACGTCAAACTTTCAAGAAAAGCTTCTAGGGTTAATCTATAGACTACCCGTACCGTAAACCGACACAGGTGGGTGGGTAGAGTATACTAAGACGCGCGAGAAAACCCTTGTTAAGGAACTCGGCAAAATGACTCCGTAACTTCGGGATAAGGAGGACTTTTAATGAAAAAAGAAAGTCGCAGAGAATAGGCCCAAGCGACTGTTTATCAAAAACACAGCTCTATGCAAAACCGTAAGGTGAAGTATATGGGGTGACACCTGCCCGGTGCTGGAAGATTAAGAGGAGATGTCAGGAAACGAAGCATTGAATTGAAGTCCCAGTAAACGGCGGCCGTAACTATAACGGTCCTAAGGTAGCGAAATTCCTTGTCAGGTAAGTTCTGACCCGCACGAAAGGTGTAACGATTTGGGCACTGTCTCAACAAGGGACTCGGTGAAATCAAGCTGCCGGTGAAAA
>JAUSOQ010000032.1 GCA_030655755.1 Coriobacteriia bacterium | reverse complement strand
CCGTGCAGCCAGTCGGCTGCCGTGTGTGAGGTCGGGAGTGGCTGGAGCTTGGTGTGGCAATCCACGCAGAACGCCTGCTCATGGCATGCGCCGAGGCAGATCGAGACACCCTTGTCGACCACGGTCTTGGCGTGCTGGGTCTGCCACTCGACCGTCGGATCGTAGTCCCAACCGACCTTGCTGCCGTGGTGGCAGTCGTTGCAGAACAGGAAGTTGGTCGCCGTGGTCTGGTGGCACAGGTCGCACTTGTCGGCCTTGGTGGCTGCGAGTGCGGGGTGGGTCTTGGTCTTGAACTCGGCCGGGTGCGGCATCTCCATGCCATGGCAGTCCATGCAGAACATGTCGACCATATGGCAGGTGGCACAGTAGTCGATCGACTCGACGGAGGCAAGCTCGAGGTAGTGGCTCTCGCCGGAATGCTCTTCCTCTGCGTGCTCCTCCTCGACCGCCTCTTCGCCCTCGACCTCAGCTTCGTGCGCCTCGCCACCCAGCACCGGTTTGCCGGTGGAGTGGTCGATGGGCGCCATCGCCAGCTCGGCGTGGCCCTTGGGATAGAAGTCGGCCACGTTGTGGTTGGCGGGCTTGAGGTTGAAGTCGGAAGGATGGCATGCCGAGCACCTGCCCGGCGCCTTGTACTCCGCGCCACTCGGGCTTTCGGAGGTGAGCGTATGGCAACGGAAACACGCCGTCATCGACATGAAGTCGGCGTGCTTATCAGAGATCACACCCGTCTTCGGGTTCTTGTTCACCATCTCGTAGGACTGCTCGTTGTGGGCGACACGGTTGTGGCACGCGGTGCACTGGATCTCGTTCTCCTCGTGCGCGGCGTGGTCGATGATGATGCCCTTGCTGGGGGTGACGGTGCGCGTCTCCATGTTGTGGCACTGGGTGCACTGGATCGAACCCATGTGCACCTTGCTGAGAGCAAGCTTGCTCTCAGCGTTGAGCGGGGTCTCGTTGGTCTTGGTGTAGAGCTGGTACGCGCCGACGATGCCCGCTGTCGCCTTGTAGTAGATGAAGACGGCCGGATTGGCGTTGGGCGGCTCGTGGCACGAGATGCACGACACCATGTTGTGCGAGGACATGTCATAGGTGTTGATCGCGTCGTCTTGCACCGAATGACATAGCTCAGCACAGAACCCGTACGTCGAGGTCCCCCCGATGGCCGCCACGATGAAGGCGGCCAAGAAGAGCACCACCGCACCGGTCCACATCAGGTAACGAGGCCGCCGGACCGGGTCTTTGAACCCGGCAAGCGATATCTTTGCCATGCGCATCCCTCGTCTCTCTGGAGCCCAGCCGCTCCTATAGCGTCTTGTCTGTCGCGTCCGTTTTCAGGCACAGCGAAACGCGAGTCTCATCTGAGTAGGCTATTCGCCTCCAGATGACGCGTACCTGCAAAACA
>JAUSOQ010000027.1 GCA_030655755.1 Coriobacteriia bacterium | reverse complement strand
GCTGCTGAAGTCACAGATCCAGATCAGGACCGGCACCGAGTGGAACGACGCATGTCCCGGTTTCATCGAGATCGATCTCGTGGCCCACTGCGGTGACTCCACGAGGGGTGAGTACTGCAACACGCTCGACGCCACCGACATCGCCACGGGCTGGACCGAGACGAGAGCGGTACGCAACAAGGCCCAGGTCCATGTCTTCGCAGCGCTCAAAGACATCGTTGGACACCTGCCGTTCCCGCTTCTCGGGATCGATTCTGATAACGGTTCGGAGTTCATCAACGCAGAGCTCTTGCGCTACTGCACGGAGCACGACATAGCCTTCACGAGAAGCCGGGCGTACCGCAAGAACGACGGGTGCCACGTGGAGCAGAAGAACTGGTCGGTGGTACGTCAGAACGTCGGCTACGCGCGATTCGACACGCCCGAGGAGCTCGAGGTCCTGAACAAGATCCACGCGCTTCTACGCCTGCACACGAACTTCTTCATGCCGAGCGCCAAGCTCGTCTCCAAGACCCGCGACGGCTCGAAGGTCACCAAGCACTACGACACGCCCACGACCCCGTACCGGCGCGTGCTGGCGCGCGACGATGTGGACGGCAAGACCAAGACCGCGCTCGCCACGCAGTTCGAGAACCTGAACCCGGCAGACCTGAGGAGGCGGATCGGCAAGCTCCAAGACGAGCTCTACAAGCTCAACGCACGCAAGAACCCGAAATGGAAAGAGGAGGTGAAGGCGTCCGATCTCGAGTACATTTATTGTGAGGCAACGAATCAGTCGCTCGAGTACCTTTTATTCTGAGGCAACCCGGCGCAATGATACGCAGGGGACACCGTGTCTTAAAAAACGAGGTCAGAGGCCCACGTGCGTGAGTGCGACCGCCATCACGTCATCGTGATCGAACGCCAGTGGGGGCAATGCGCCCACTGGGAACCAGCGCGCCTCTCCGGCATCGTCGCCCGCACGGACCACCACGTCACTCTCGCCCAGATCCGCAAGATACACCGCCGAGACGGTCCACCCGCGCGGGTCACGATCACGCTTGCCGAAGACTCCCACCAGAGAAAGCGGCCCACTCCAGACAACGCCGGTCTCCTCGGCCAGTTCCCGCCGCGCCGCGTCCTCGGCCAGCTCCCACTCGTCGAGAAAACCGCCGGGCAGCGCCCAGCACCCGGCGAAAGGGTCGAAACATCGCCGGATGAGCAAGACCTCGCGCGCACCTGCCACACCACGCAGCACCACTGCGTCAGCGGTCAGAGCGGGTCTCGGATACTCGTAGTCAGGCATGCCCCGAGTGTAGCGCAACTGCCCTCACGCGACGCTTCCTGACCCCGACGCGCAGGAGTATCCTGGCAAGACGCGTCTTCGCCGAGGAGGTCTGTTCGTGTCGTTCAACCCGCTACGCTGGCCACGCAACATCAAGCTCATCGTCGCGTTCGGTGTGCTCTATGTCGTATGGGGCTCCACCTACCTCGGCATCCGCATAGGTCTCCAGGCTGGCATGCCGCCCGCGCTCTTCGCAGGACTGCGCCTGGTGCCAGCCGGACTGCTCATGCTCGCGTTCGCGAAGTGGCGCGGCCAGTCAGTACGTATCCCGCTCTCCGAGTACCGTATCGTCGCCACCGTGGGCGTCTTGCTACTCGTCGGTGGCATGTACTTCACGTTCCTCGCCGAGCGATCCATCCCCTCCGGTCTCTCGGCGCTGATCGTGGCGCTGCTGCCGCTGTGGATCGCGCTGGCCGAGTACGCGCTTCCCGGCATGGACCGCCCGAGTGCCCGCGGCATTCTCGGCCTCGTCATCGGCTTTACCGGGCTCGGTGTCTTGATGGCGCCACGCATCACCGGGATACATGGCACTCCGGAGCAGTTCCTCGGCATCGGCCTGCAGGTTCTCGGAACGTGGCTGTGGACCGGCGGCTCGGTACTCTCGAAGCGGCGACCGGTCAAGACTGACGCCATCGTCGCCACCGGCTACGAGATGCTCACGGCCGGAGTCGTGCTTCTGTTCATCGGTACGGTGCTCGGCGAGTGGAACGGCTTCGCCATCACCCCGTCCGGCGCCGGCGCGCTGGCCTACCTCATCATCATGGGCAGCTGCGTCGCATTCACCGCGTTCGTGTGGCTACTACGCAACGCCCCGGCCTCTAAGGTCATGACCTACGCGTATGTGAACCCGGTCATCGCGGTGTTCCTCGGCTGGCTGGTACTGCGGGAGCCCATCGATGGCTGGGTACTCGCAGGCATGGCGATCATCGTCGCTGGTGTCGCACTCACGACAAGCGCGCCCACACGCCCCGCACGGGGCATGACGCCGATGCCGTCCGCAGAGACGCTTCTTGCCGCCGATGAGGCCGAACTTCTGGCCGAAGCAAGCGGAGCCGGGAGCGTCGAAGCGGCTTCATAGGCGAATCCACGACTTCTTCACACGCAAGGCACAGGCGCGTCACATCCACGGGCGATACTCCATATAACGAACGAAAGGAGTACGCCATGTATGGATTCGAACGCACTGCACCGTTCATGGATCACAGCTTCGGGCTTCTCGGCGGACTGTTCGGTCTGCTGGTATCGATAGCAGTCATCGCCGTCATCGTGGCCGTCATCATCAAGTCGACGCACCACAGCCGGGTAGCACCCGCCGGTCAGGTCCATGCACCGGACGTCTTTGCGGCAGTTCCGGCGACAAGCATTCCTGCCGAGGACGAACCGCTGCGAATCGCCCGTGAGCGACTCGCCCGTGGCGAGATCGATCCCGAACAGTACCGCGCGATCGCGGAGGCGCTATCGACCTAACGTCACCTTCTCTCCCTCTCCACCCCCCTTCCCCCCGGTGACCGGGGTCCCCCCTCCCTCGTACACCCCGGTCACCACCCAGCCGGTGCGGGCGACCCCTCGTGGGTCGCCCGTACGCTATCCTTGAGGCGTACACGCCGTCCCTCGGAGAACCATGACCACCGACCTTCTGCGCGCGCTGCGCTTCATGCGCCGTTACACCCTCGTGGCGGGCTTCGCCGTACTCGCAGTCCTCGCCGCCTCAGCAGCCGAACTCATTGCTCCACAGCTTCTAAAGCGCATCATCGACGTCGGTATCACCGGGTCACGAACCGATGTCATCATCGCCGCCGCACTCGGTCTGGTCGGCGTTGCGGTGGTGGGCGGCATCGCGACCTTCCTGCAGGGGTACCTCTCGGCAAGAGCAAGCCATGGCGCTGCCTACGACATGCGCAACGCCATCTTCGAGAAACTGCAGGGATTGTCGTTCAGCTACCACGACCGCGCACAGACCGGACAGCTGATCACTCGCGTCACCTCCGACGTCGACCTGGTGCGCGACTTCGTTGGCGGCGGACTCGTCCAGGCGATCTCAGCAGCGATCATGCTGGTAGGAGCTGTCGTGCTCCTGCTCGAGATGAACTGGCGACTTGCCCTGGTGGCGTTCGCGTCCATACCGGCGACGGTCTTCGTGCTCGTGAAGTTCGTCGGGAACCTCGGACCGTCGTTCCGCACGTTCCAGCAACGGCTTGCAGCACTCAACTCGGTCCTTCAGGAGAACATCGCAGGCGTCCGTGTCGTGAAGGCCTTCGCTCGCGAGCCGTTCGAAGCGCAACGGTACCGCGGCGCCGACGAACTGCTGCTGGACCAGGGCCTCAAAGTCCGCATCACCGTCGCGAACGCGTTCCCGCTGCTGTTCTCGGTGGGCACCCTCGGTGTCGCACTCGTCACATGGGTCGGTGCGGTTCAGGTCATCCACGGGGAGCTCACCGTGGGCGAACTCGTGGCATTCACAAGCTATCTCATGCTTCTGCTCCAACCGTTGTTCATCATCGGCTTCGGCGCGCAGTCGATCGCACGCGCGGGTGCTTCGGCGCAACGGCTGTTCGAGATCCTGGATGTCGCGACGGACGTTGCCGAGCGACCCAACGCCGTGGCGATGGGGCCGATCCAGGGTCGCATCGAGCTCCGCGGCGTCACGCTGCGCTATCCCGGATCCACCACCGACACGCTCTCCGACCTGAGCTTCATCGTCGAACCCGGCGCCGCTATCGCACTGGTAGGAGCGACGGGCTCCGGCAAGACCTCCGTCGTCAACCTCATCCCACGCTTCTACGACGTCGCCAGCGGCGCGGTCCTCATCGATGACACCGACGTCCGCGACGTCACGCTGGACTCCCTGCGCTCTAAGATCGGCGTCGTCATGCAGGACTCCGTGCTCTTCTCGGGCACGGTGGCCGAGAACATCGCATACGGTATGCCCGACGCAACGCGCGAGCAGATCGAAGCGGCGGCGAGATCGGCCGAAGCGCACGAGTTCATCCTCCAGCTCGAACACGGCTACGAGACGTGTGTGGGCGAACGGGGCGTTCGGCTGTCAGGCGGTCAGCGCCAGCGTGTCGCCATCGCCCGCGCGCTACTGATCGACCCGCGCATCCTGATCATGGACGACTCGACGTCGTCGGTCGACGCGGAGACAGAGTCGGCGCTGCGACTCAAGCTCGACGCGCTCATGGAGGACCGCACGACGTTCATCATCGCGCAGCGCCTCTCGACCGTGCGCAAAGCCGACACGATCCTACTGATCGACGACGGCCGTCTCGTCGCGCAGGGAACACACGACGAGCTCTTGGCCGAAAACTGCCTCTACGCCGAGATCGCGGCCAGCCAACTCGTGGGCGGCGAGCGCGTCGGGATGCCCGACCACTGCGACCTCCTCGCCGAGCGAGGCGATGTGTGATGGTGCGCGGAGTCTCACTGCGCTCGCTCGCCAAGGACGAGAAGCCCGCCGCCGCATGGCCGACGATCAAGCGCTTGATCGGCTATCTCACCCCACACCGCCGGGAGATGACGCTTGCCCTGCTCTACGTCGGCTTCTCCGCTGTCAACTCGGCTGTCGCACCCGCGATAACGGGGTGGATCGTCGACACTGCCCTCGCCCAACAGAAGTCCGGCGGGGACGCCCGGCCACTCCTGATACCGGTCATCGCGCTCGTCGTTTCCGCGATTGCCGGTTGGTGGTCCCAACGCGGGCAGATCCTTGGACTCGGCATCGTTGGCCAGAAGGCGCTCTTCTCGGTACGAGAAGACGTCTTCTCGGCGGTCCAGCGACTGTCCGTTGCAGCGTTCGAGCGTGTCGAGTCCGGCGACCTGATGAGCCGGCTCATCAACGACATCGAGCAGATCAACTCGTTCCTCTCGCAGGGCTTCCGTCGCGTGATCGGCGCTGGGATCGGCGTTGCGGCGACGCTCGTGGGCATGCTGCTCGTCGATTGGCGCCTGGCGCTCGCGACGCTCGTGGTGGTACCCGTGATGATCGGCGCGACGAGACTGTTCGGCCTGATCGCGCGGCGCGCGTTCCGTCGACGGCAGGAATCGATCGGCGACGTCTCCTCGACGCTTGCCGAGGAGCTCGCCGGCATCAAGGTCGCCCAGGCGTTCAATCGCACCGATCGCAATCGGAGCGAGTTCGCACAACGCAACGCGCTCAACCGCGACGCCAACATCACGGCGTCGACGGTCTCATCGGCATTCACCCCGGCGCTCGCGGTCATCTCGACCGCCTCCATCGCACTCGTAGCGGGACTCGGTGGCTGGCTCGCGACGCGGCAACTCGTGACGGTAGGCGTCGTCGTTGCCTTCTTCGGCTACGCCCGCAGCTTCTTCAACGGCGTGAGCCAGCTCTCGAGCCTGTACACCGAGACGCAGTCCGCTCTCGCGGGAAGCGAGCGAGTCTTCGGGCTCCTCGACACGCCAGCTGAGATCACCGACAAGCCGGACGCCATCACTCTCGGCCGGATCCGGGGCGAAGTCGCATACGACCAGGTCAGCTTCCGATACGGCGACGGCCCCGTCGTACTCCACGACATCTCGCTCGCGGTCGAGGCTGGTACGACACTCGCCATCGTGGGACCGACCGGAGCGGGCAAGAGCACGCTCGTCAACCTGCTCGCACGCTTCTACGACCCGACCTCGGGGCTCGTGAGCGTGGACGAGCACGACCTGCGCGACATCGTGACGTCGAGCCTGCGCAGGAACCTCGGCGTGGTGCTGCAAGACCCCTTCCTGTTCTCGGGCACCATCGCCGAGAACATCCGCTACGGGCGTCTTGAAGCGACCGACGATGAGGTGAGGGGCGCCGCCCGCGCCGCCCGCGCGATCGAGTTCATCGAACGACTGCCTGACGGCTTCGAGACTGCCATTAGCGAGCGCGGCTCGACCCTCTCCACCGGCCAGCGACAGCTCCTGTCGTTCGCGCGGGCCATCCTCGCGGACCCCGTGATACTCATCCTGGACGAAGCGACCTCGTCGGTGGACACGCGCACGGAACTGCTCATCCAGGAAGCACTGCGCGAGATCCTGCACGGCCGCACGGCGTTCGTGATCGCCCACCGCCTGTCCACCGTACGCGACGCCGGCCGCATCGCCGTCATCGAGGAAGGCCGCATCGCCGAGCAAGGCACCTACGCGGAGCTACTAGCCGCGGGAGGACTTTTCACTCGGCTGCACGAGGCGCAGTTCGCCGATGAGTAGGGGCTGACACAAGCTCACCCCAACAGCAGATCCATCACCTTATGGCCCGGGTCGATGCGGATCTCTCCCGCTGAGGCGGCTGCTTCGTCGTAGGAGTCAGCGCCGCTGTACGCGACGCCCGGTCCACTCAGCACGAACGGCACCGGCTCCCCCACGTGCGTCTTGAGTTCGATGGGTGTGGGATGGTCGGGCATGCATAGGACACGCAGATCGCCGGGGTACTCGCGGATCTTGGAGACCATCAGACGGTCGATCGCCTCGATCGCAGCGATCTTGCCATCCCTGTCACCTGCATGACCTTCCTCGTCGGGGGACTCGACGTGCACGATGACGACGTCATGATCGTCGAGTGCGGCCAGACCGCCTTCGATCTGCGCGACGTAATCGTTGTCGGAGCCATCACTCACACCGGGAATGTCGAGGCGTTCGAAGCCGAACAGCACGGCCAAACCGTTCAGCAGGTCGACACCTGATGTCAACGCGGCCTTCTTGCCTCGCAGCGCCGAGAAGGGCTGCAGCTCACCCGGAGCCATACCCGGCCAGAATGGCCAGATCTCGGTCGCCGCAACCTCGCCACGGACTGCTCGCGCGCGGTTCGCCGGGCTGGCCGTCAGTACCTCTCGGGCACGGGCCATCAGATCGAGAAGCAGTTCGGCGCCCCTACCGCGGGGCATGTGACCCGCTATGGACTTGTCGGAGATGTCGTGCGGTGGCGTATAGGCGAGCTCCATGAGCTCGGGGTGCCCTTTCACGACCAGGATGTGACGGTACGCGACACCGGGACAGAACGTGAACGTGTCATCGCCGAGCTCGAGTGCCAGGTCAGCCACGATCGCTCGCGACTCCTCGGTGGTGATGTGGCCGCACGAGTAGGATGCCATGACCCCGTCGTCGACAGCCACCAGATTCATCCGCAGTGCGACCTCGTCCGGCGCAAGCGAGATACCCATGCTCGCCGCCTCGATCGCGCCGCGTCCGACATAGTTCTCCACAGGGTCGTAGCCCAGGATGGAAGTGCAGGCGGCCGCCGAGGAGGGCTCAACGCCTTCGGGCACCGTCTGAGCGAGTCCGACCATACCTTCGCGGGCAAGTACGTCGAGATTGGGCGTGTCGGCTGCGGCAAGCGTTGTAGCACCGCCAAGCTCGGGAAGCGGCCAACCGGCTGCGCCATCAAGTATGAGAACGAGATACTTCACGATCCCCCCTCGGTCAAAGGACTGTATCCAGGGTACGATGAAGTGCGACGATGAGCCAATCTGAACAGGGGATCCATCGTCGCGGGGGAATCACCAGAATCTGGGGTTGGGCGCCGTACGCGCTCCTGCCATCATCTGCAGTGAGACGGGTTCATACGTCCGAGGAGGGACATGCCGTGACCGGCGCCGAGCCGCGAGTGCTCATCATCGACGACGACTACTATGCGCGCGAGGCGATGCAGGCGCTCGTGGCACGGGACGCGCGGACCCGTATGTGGGGAACCGCGGGTAGTGTCGCAGAGGCCCTGTCGCTTCTCGACTCCACCCGGGGGCCCTATCCCGACGTCATCGTCCTCGACATCCGCCTCGGCGACGACGAGCTTGGTGGCATCATCGGATTGCCGAGACTCAAAGACGCGTGCCCCAACTGTCGGGTGCTGGTCTCCTCCATCTCGCGCGATGAGGAGACGGTTCGTGTCGCCATGCTCGCCGGCGCCGATGGCTACGTGTGGAAGAACGAATCCACCGACGGCATCGCTGAGGCTATCGTGCGCGTTCATGAGGGCCGTCTGGTCGTTTCGGCATCCGTGGCCGAGAAGCTCCTCAACGCAGTGACCGATCTGGGTACCTACGCCGCCGAGGTCCTGCCCGATCGGCAGGAGTACAAGGACCTGACCGAGGCGACGCGCAAGACCGTCTACCTCTACTGCTACTGCGGCATGTCGGCCAAAGAGATCGCCGACGAGCTGCAGCTCAGCGTCAACACCGTGAACTCGCGCATCAAGAACGCCTACGCCGTGCTGGGCGCGGGCACCCGTCGGGACGCCTTCCAGCGGCTCGTGGAGAGGACCGAAGCATCATGAGGCTTCTGTGGGAGCGGAATCGTAAGCACCTTCTGCTTCGCATCCTGCAGTTCTCACCGCTCATCCCGCTCATGTTCAACGGGATCGTGTGGATATCGGTCCCCGGTCCGCTGCGCGGCGAGATGTTGCGACTCCGCTCCTACCAGCGCGTTGACGAGTTCGCAGAGTACATCACCGAGGATTCCATACGGCAGACGGTCGAGTGGGGACTCTACCCGGGGCTTGAACGCGCGTTCGATCATATGGACGTAGAAGAGACAGATCGTCTCCCCTACTACGGCGAGCGTCTGGTTCTCGCCTCCAGCGGAGAGACACAGCCGCTCGCGAGCCTGTACGAGGATTCCCAACCGTTCCCGTGGGCAAGCGACAACCCCATGTTCGAGGACATCGCGCAGTTCGACGCTGAGAGCGCCGCAGACGTCTATGCGTTCGCGGTGCTCAGGACCGGACTGCCGCCGCTGGTCGCCAAGTCAGAGAGAGCTCCGTCCCTGCTCTACGCCACCAGCGAGGCAGAGCTGGCACTGCTGCCTCCAGAATATGCATGGGCGCAGGAGTTCCCGAGTGAGTACTCCTTGCCACCGACACCCACCGTCGACCCCGCGATGATAGATGAGTCATGGAAGGTCGCCTGGTATAGCGAATGCTACGGCTATGGAGACCTCGCGGCCTTTCCCGATCTGCTCACAGGCGGAGGTGGAGGCTATAGCGACGAGAGGCGATACGTATCGACCTTTGGGCACGTGTCGAATGGCGAGCTGTTTGCCAGCGTATGGATTTCACTCCCGATGATCGACGAGATCTCAAGTGAGACCAATGACCCGACTAGTGACCTGCGCCTGAGTAGTATCGATCCCACCAGTCCTGTCGCGCGAGCCGTCATCGAAGACATGGCCAAGCAGTACAGGTGTAATGGCTACCTTGTCGGTCCGATCGAAGGTAAGTTCATCCCACTGTGGTGTCGCGAGGGGAACGAAGATACGGCCATCGACCTTGCCAACGCCCTTACGCCCGGTACCGTCACCGGGTTGACGATGTCCAATGGAAGCGCGATTCCCGAGAGAGTCTCTGACATTCTCGGCACAGGAATCACCCCCGTTGTCTCAGCAACCAGCGGGCGAGCAGGAGATGTGGGTGTTCGCGAGAACGGAGTGCTACCCGAGTACCCCTCGCCAACCGTATTGCTGATCGCGGTCTATCCCGACGAGAGCGCACCCGGTCTGCCAATCGTCCCTGATGCCAGATCGCTCGGCAACGGGATCCGTGATGTCCGCATCTGGCTCGCGATGAACATGCACTGGCTACTCAACCTGGGCATCGGTACGCTTGCGCTCACACTCGTGATCTCTCCCACTGCGTTCTTCTACGAGCGCAACATGATCGCGCGGCAGCGGCTCGTCGAGGAGATGGAACGCGTCCAACGGGACGCTCACGACAAGGTCTACAATCGCCTCTCCGCCCTCTCTAAGCGCGTGGAGATGACCTCCGGCTCGATCTCGTCCGACGTCGCGCAGAGTCTGGGGGGCGTTGCCGAGGACATCCGTGCGACCGTCACCGACCTACAAGACATCCTCGGCGATACACGTTCAAGGACCGCAGAGATCGCAGGCGTCGACCCGCTGCGCTCCCAGCTGGAGCACGTCTGCCGGGCGCAGGCGGCTCGGCTCGGCGTTGCAGTGACTTTCGAAGCTCCGGAGACTCTCCCCCGACTTGCGAGCCAACTAGGCTGGGACCTGCAGTGTGTTCTCGAAGAGGCCATCACCAACGCAGCGAAGCATGGCGGTGCGCGCGCAGTGAGGGTGAACATCGACCTGCGCCCCGCGGCGCTGGAACTCGCCGTGCGTGATGACGGCAGTGGCACCGGAGTGGCCGACATCGATGCTCTGCCCGCGAAGTCTACCGGCTTGCGCGGCATGCGCCAGCGGCTGCTGGAACACGGCGGAACGCTCGATATCGTGTCCAACGAGCACGGAACGACACTACTCGCGAGCGTGCCCCTGGTCACCGACGCGGAAGACGAGATACCCGGGAGCCAGACAGCAGCCACGGACGTATCTGCAAACCGCATGTAATGTTCCGAACCGCACTTCCCTCACCTGACACGCGTGCGTCCGCCCGACAGACCACCGAGAAGCACGCCGACGATGGCAGCACCGAGCGTGATCGCAGCGACGAGGATAGCCCACATCCATACGGAGTACTCACCGAGCGCGATGTAGACCGCAAGCATCGCTGCACCCGGGAACCAGACCCAGAGCGCGACACGCCAACCGGTCCCCCGGTCGATGACTCCGACCATGGCCGCAACGAGGCCGATGACGAGTGCGGTCATCAGGATAGCGTTCACACGCTCGACAGAGCCGCCATCGGAGAAGACGGCATTGAATGAGCCGAAGAAGCCGACGATCGCTCCCAAGACGAACCCGGCAAACCGTGCTGTGATCCCACGCATACCCATGAGAGAGACCTCCTTCGCCAGTGGCACAGACGCTTCCGCTCGGGGAGCAGTCATTTGGATTCTCCCACATCAGCGCTGCTCTGCTACCATGCACGCATGGAAACGACACGCTACCGCGACACCCGCGGACTCGACGCGACCCGCCCCGCGTTCACCGATGCCGTCGTCAAAGGCATCGCGCACGGTGGCGGCCTCTACGTGCCCGAGCAGCTGCCGGTGCTGACACTTGAGGAGATCCTCACCCTGGCCGAGCTGCCCTACTGGCAGCGCGCCGCCACGATCTTCGAGTACTTCGGTGTCGACCTCGCTGGCGCGCGCATCGCCGAGCTCATGCGCGTCGCGTACGGCGACAACTTCGACGATGCGCGCATCGCGCCCATCGAAGAGGTCATCGCCGGGATGCACGTGCTGGAGCTGTGGCATGGCCCCACCTCGGCATTCAAAGATATGGCGCTGCAGTGCATGCCGGTGTTCTTCTCGGAGGCCATCGCACTCAAGCAGGAACGTGGCGAGCTTACCGACGACTACCTCGTGCTCGTGGCGACCTCGGGCGACACCGGTAAGGCTGCGCTCGAAGGCTTCGCCGATCGCGACCACACCCGCATCGTCGTCTTCTATCCCGCCGGCGGTGTCTCCGACATCCAGCGCAAGCAGATGGTCACACAACACGGTGAGAACGTGAGCGCCTTCGGCGTGCGCGGCAACTTCGACGACTGCCAGAACGCCGTCAAAGCAGCCTTCAACGACGAAGCCTTCAACGCCCAGCTGCACGAGACCCACTCGCTCAAGCTCTCCTCGGCCAACTCCATCAACTGGGGACGACTGCTGCCCCAGATCGCCTACTACGTCAGCGCCTATGCCGACATGGTGACGAGCGGCGGTGTCGTGGCAGGCGCCGAGATGGACGTGTGCGTCCCCACGGGCAACTTCGGCAACATCTTGGGCGCGTACTATGCCAAGAAGATGGGCGTGCCGATCGGTAAGCTGCTGTGTGCGAGCAACGAGAACAACGTGCTGGCTGACTTCATCGCGACCGGCACCTACGACATCTCCTCGCGCGCGTTCGTCACCACGCCCAGCCCGAGCATGGACATCCTCATCAGCTCCAACCTCGAGCGGCTGCTCTTCGAACTGGCCGGCGCCGAGCATGTGCGTGAATGGATGACATCACTCGCTGATAAAGGCCGCTTCCAGGTGGACCGCGAGACCTTCGGCGTACTGCGCGAACTCTTCATCGGCGACTGGGTGAGCAACGACGAGTCGCTTGGCGTCATCTCGCGCGTCTACGACGAGACCGGCTATCTGATGGATCCGCACACCGCCGTGGCCTGGGAGGTCGCGGAGCGGTTGCGCGACGCCAACCCGGTGCTCGTGGTCTCCACCGCGCACTGGGCGAAGTTCGGCGCCGACGTCTATAGGGCGCTCAGCGGTCTCCTCTACAGCGACCCACTTCCCGTCGAAACGGTCGACCTCACCGGCGTGCAGCTCCTCAGCAAGGTGCAGGAGCTGGCCGAGAACGCCTGCATACCGCGCACGCTCAGTGAGCTCGATGATGTCGCGGAGCGATTCACCGGCATCGTCGATGCCGGTCGCGATGGTGTCGAGAACGCCGTACGCACCTGGCTCGGCCGCTAGCCCTCCGTGGAAGAGACCCGCGAGCTGATCGAGCGCATGCTCGACGCGATGTTCCGGCAAGCACACCACGTCACTCGTCTCGATGTCATCATCCGTGCTCAGGCGATGGACATGGCGCAAGACGTCTTCGAACTCATCAACCGCATCCCCCCGGGGCACTACACCCGTGCGCGCCTGTGTGACCAGCTCAACTCGGCCATCACCGCACACGGCTGGAGCCGGACACTCGGTACCTTCGACTGATACATCACACCTGTCCTGCTGCCACACATCCACTCCACCACGATTTAGAGCAGCGGCAGATACTCCTCGAGCTCGAACGGCGTGACCCGAGTGCGATAGTTGTTCCATTCGGCCCGCTTGTTGCGCAGGAACCACTGGAAGACCTGCTCGCCGAGCGCTTCACGCACAAGCTCGCTGGACTCCATGGCCGAGATCGCCTCGGCAAGGTCCTCGGGAAGCTGACCGATACCACGATCGGCACGCTCCTCGACAGACATCTCATAGACGTCGTCGACGACGTCTTGCGGCAGCTGCAGGCCTCGTTCGATACCGTCGAGACCAGCGGCGAGCATGACCGAGAACGCGAGATACGGGTTGCATGCGGGATCGGGCGAACGCAGCTCGACCCGGGTGGCGTTCTCCTTGCCCGGCTTGTACATCGGAACGCGGACGAGCGCGGATCGGTTGCGGTGCGCCCAGCAGATGTACACAGGCGCCTCGTAGCCTGAGACCAGGCGCTTGTAGCTGTTCACCCACTGGTTGGTCACCGCGCAGATCTCCCGCGCGTGGTAGAGCAGGCCCGCGATGTAGGACTTGGCGGTCGCTGAGAGATGGTACTCGTCACTCGCGTCGTAGAACGCGTTCCTACCATCCTTGAACAGCGACTGGTGCACATGCATGCCGCTGCCGGCCTCGCCGTAAAGCGGCTTGGGCATGAACGTGGCATACACGCCGTTCTCCTGCGCAATCTCCTTGACGACCGCGCGATACGTCATGACGTTGTCGGCCATCTTGAGGGCCTCACAGTAACGCAGGTCGATCTCGTGCTGGCTCGGGCCGACCTCGTGGTGGCTGTACTCGACCTGGATGCCGGAGCGCTTCAGTGCGCGAACGGTGTCCTTGCGCAGATCGATGGCAAGATCTCGCGTCGTCTGATCGAAGTAGGTCGCATGATCGAGCACTTCTGGCTCGTGATCGCTCTTGAGGTAGTAGTACTCGAGCTCGGGACCGATGTAGAAGTCATAGCCGAGTGACTTGGCGCGCTCGATGGTGCGGCGCAGCACGTAGCGCGGATCAGCCTCATAAAAGCTGCCGTCAGGTCGCTTGATGTCACAGAACATCGTGGCCACCAACGCCCCTTTCTGGCGCCAGGGCAGGATCTGCAGCGTCGTCGGATCCGGAAGTGCGATCATGTCGGACTCCTGGATGCGTGCGAACCCCTGGATGGAGCTTCCGTCAAAGCCCATGCCCTCAGTCATAGCGAGCTCGAGCTCTTCAACGTCGATGGTGAACGCCTTTAGAAAGCCGAGCACATCCGTGAACCACAGATGGATGAACTCGATCTTCTGACCTTTGATGGTCTTGATGACGTCTGCTCTGACTTCTGCAGGCATTGAAATCCCCCATTTCTCGGGCTGTATGTTACATAATGCTTTCTGCTATGTTTCCAGTACGTTACGATAGCCGAAACTCAGGCGGCTGTAAGCGCACAACAGGAAAACGGGGGAAAGAATGAATCTTCAGCAACCAAATGCCAACGACGCCACCCAGACGTCCAACCGCTCGCGCAATGTCACGCCGGGTTCCGGCCTCTGCACGAGGTGTGTCGACGGATGTCGCGGTAACTGCGAGGTGTTCAAGGCCTCGTTCCGCGGACGTGAAGTGATCTATCCGGGTCCGTTCGGCGAGATCACCGCAGGCGGCGACAAGGACTACCCCATCGACTACTCGCACCTCAACATCATGGGCTACGCACTGGGCGCGGAGGGACTGGCCGACGGCGTCACGGGAGACTCCGACAACACGCTGTTCCCGAACGTCGACACAGAGACCGTCTTCGGCGATGTGAACAAGGTGAAGATGCGCATGCCGATCTTCACCGGCGCGCTTGGCTCCACCGAGATCGCCCGCAAGAACTGGGAGCACTTCGCGGTGGGCGCTGCCATCAGCGGCATCTCACTCGTGTGTGGCGAGAACGTCTGCGGCATCGACCCGTTGCTCGAGCGTGACGGCAACGGCAAGGTCACCAAAGCCCCCGATATGGACCGCCGTGTTGAGAGCTACCGTCGCTATCACGAGGGCTACGGTGACATCCTCGTGCAGATGAACGTCGAAGACACCCGCCTCGGCGTCGCCGAGTACGTCATCGGGAAACTCGGTGTCGAGACCGTCGAGCTCAAGTGGGGTCAGGGCGCCAAGTGCATCGGCGGCGAGATCAAGGTCAACTCACTCGAACGCGCACTCGAGCTGCAGAACCGCGGATACCTGATAACGCCTGACCCGAGCGATCCGGCAGTCCAAGCCGCAGTCGCAGGCGGCGCCATCCGCCAGTTCGAGCGTCACAGCCGTCTCGGCTTCATCGACGAGGAGGGTTTCTACGCCGAGGTGCAGCGCCTCCGGGATCTTGGGGCGAAACGCGTCACGCTCAAGACCGGCGCGTATGGCATGCGCGAACTCGCCATGGCCATCAAGTGGTCGAGCAACGCTCGCATCGACCTGCTCACCATCGACGGCGCCCCCGGCGGTACCGGTATGAGCCCCTGGCGCATGATGGAGGAGTGGGGCATCCCAACCTTCTACCTGCAGTCGATGGCGAACGAGCTCATCAACAAGCTGCGCGGGTGTAACGGCGCCTACATCCCGGACATCGCTATTGCCGGTGGCTTCTCAAGTGAGGACCACATCTATAAGGTGCTCGCGATGGGTTCACCACATACGAAAGCCGTGTGTATGGGGCGTGCGCTCATGATCCCAGGCTTCGTCGGCAAGAACATCGAGTTGTGGATGAAAGAGGAGAACCTCCCCAAGACGATCTCGGAATTCGGCGGCAGCAAAGAGGAGATCTTCGTCAGCTATGAGACCCTCAAGGCCAAGTACGGCGCCGATGTCGACAGCATGCCGCTCGGCGCGATCGCCCTCTACACGTTCAGCGACAAGCTCAAGGTCGGCCTGCAGCAACTCATGAGCGGCAGCCGCAAGTTCGATGTGTCGTCCATCAGACGCACCGATGTCTTCGCACTGACCGAGGAGGCCGCCAAGGTCTCCGGCATCCAGTATGTGATGGACGTCCAGCGTGAAGAGGCCATGCGAATCATCTGCGAGTAGGTGTAGACTGACATCTCGGCGCACACAGCGCCGCTCCCGGGTATCCGGGGGCGGCGCTTGCATTTCCCCGAAGGAGTTGATGCACGATCGTGTCCAAGACGCCCCTCACAAAACCGCACGAGCCACAGGCGCCCCTACCTCAAGACACTCCCACGTTCGAGGCCGACGTCTCCAGCCCGCCTCGAAGCGTGCTCCGCGGCCTGAAGACCTTCGAGTCCTTCAGCCACCGCGACTACACCTACTTCTTCTTCGGAGCGCTGCTCTCAAATATCGGCACCTGGACACAGACGGTCGCACTCGGCTGGGTCGTGTACCAGCTGACGGCATCGTCCTCCTCGCTCGGGATCGTGAACTTCCTCGCGGGTGTGCCCATCTTCTTCCTGACACTGTTCGCCGGCTCGCTGGCCGACCGCATGGACAGACGCAAGCTGCTCATCATCGCGCAGGTGATCTTGATGGTGCAGGCGCTTGCGTTCGGCGTGCTCAACCAGACGAATCACTTCACCATAGGGTGGATCTACGGCCTCTCGCTCGCCGGGGGCGTCGTCTCGGCATTCATGTTCCCCGCATGGCAGGCGATGGTGCCCGACCTCGTGCCGCGCTCGTCCCTCTTAAACGCCATCGCACTAAGTTCAGCGCAGTTCAACGCGGCGCGTTTGGTTGGACCGATGGTGACCGCCGCCATCATCGCGGCGTTCCGCGCCAACGAGCAACTCGGCATAACGATGGTATTCGCTGTGAACGCCGTGAGTTTCCTCTTCGTCATCTGGGCACTCGCCGTGATCAGGCCCAAGCAGGTGGTTCGCGAGCGCGGCGCCACGTTCAACGACGGCGGCCTCGGCGCAGGCCTGCACTACGCGCGCCAACACCCGCACGTCGCGATGCATCTGGTGACCGCTGCCATGCTCACGATCTTCGGTATGCCCTTCATGACACTGCTTCCCGCTTTTGCGGCGGACACACTGGGTCTCGGCAGCACGGGCTACTCGGCACTGATGGGCTTCAATGGTGGCGGCGCGCTTATCGGAGCGCTGATCGTGGCATCACTGCCGAGGAGCGTCAAACGCGAGCGCATCATCCGCTACTCTCTGACCGCAATGGCGGTCGGAGTGCTCGCGCTCTCATTCGTGCGCAGCTACACCATTGCTGCCGCACTGCTCGTCGTGTTGGGCGCCGTCTTCCTCGCGACCGTGTCGAGCATCAACACCAACCTTCAAACCGCCGTCCCCAACGAGCTGCGTGGCCGCGTGATGGCTCTGTTCGTGCTCTCATTCATGGGGATGATGCCCTTCGGTTCGCTGGCGTTCGGCGCACTCGGTGACGCGATCGGCGTCACGTGGGCGATCTTCGCGGGCGCCGTTGTGCTACTCACATACTGCAGCGTCTTGCTCTTGAGGCCTCGCCTGCTGTGCGAGGAGACCGCCAAGCGCTGCTAGTCACTTGTGCCGCTATTCACGTGATTTCCGGGGTAGGTACCCTCTGTACGGCTGTTTGGGCGCAAGCAGTGCGACTTGTTCGGCGGACCGGCAAGATGGCACTCACCACTGGAGCTGGCTCTGACGTCGGATGCACGAGGTTGGCATACACGTTGCTTGCAAGCCAGCAGAGCAGAGCGACCCGCAACCATCCCCCCTCGGGAGCGGGGCACGCCGCTCGATCGAAGCGAGGTGCGTCCCCCCACGCACCTCGCTCCTCTTCTCGAAGAGGAGCGAGAAAGGCCCGCATCCCCCCGCGGGCCTTTCGTATTCTCTAGACTGCCGAACGATCTCTAGCCGAAACGCCCCGTGATGTAGGATTCCGTGCGTTTGTCGTCGGGATTGGTGAAGATCTTCTTCGTCTCCGACATCTCGATCAGGTGTGCCGGTTCCTCCATCGACTCTCGCAGCATGAACGCCGTCTGGTCGGAGATGCGTGCGGCCTGCTGCATGTTGTGTGTGACGATCACGATCGTCACGGATGACTTGAGTTCCGCGATCGTGTCCTCGATCTGCTGTGTGGAGATCGGATCGAGCGCCGAGGCGGGCTCGTCCATCAGCAGTACCTCAGGCATCGTCGCCAGCGCACGTGCGATGCACAGGCGTTGCTGCTGCCCGCCGGACAGCTCGAAGGCGTGCTTCTTGAGGTTCTTCTTCACCTCTTCGTAGAGCGCCGAGCGACGCAGGGAGTCCTCGACGAGATCATCGAGCTCACTATGCTTCCTGATCCCCTGGGTACGCGGGCCATACGCCACGTTGTCGTAGATGGACATCGGGAACGGGTTCGGGCGCTGGAACACCTGCCCTACGCGCATCCGAAGCTCGACCGGGTCCGTGTCCCTGCCCATGATGTCTTGGCCGTCCAGCGTGATCCGGCCACCGACCTTCACGTTGCCCAGTTCGTCATTCATGCGGTTGAGGCATCGCAACAACGTCGACTTTCCGCACCCGGAAGGTCCGATGAGCGCGGTCACTGATCTCGGCGCGACGTACATGTCGACGCCCTCGATCACCAGATCACGGCCGTACGCAACCGACACCTCGGACAGCGTGAAGCTTCCGCTGGCATCCGCCGCGACCACCGTATCGTTCTCACGCTCGGTCATCACCAGGGACGGCATGGCCGTTGTCCTGAGTTCCACGTTGAGTGCGTTCACCAACGGATCTTCCTCCTCTGGATCGAGCGCCAGACCCCAGCGGCCACGCTCACGATACTGATTCCTGCGACGAGCACCAGCGCGGTGCCCCAGATGAGGTTCTCACTCCAGTTGGGCACGGAGGTCACCTCGGCATAGATGTGGTACGGCAGTGCCATCACCCTATCGAGCGGTGAACGCGGTAACTGCGGCGACATGAACACGGCAGCCGTGAACAGGATCGGCGCGGTCTCACCGGCAGCGCGCGCCAGACCCAGGATCGAACCGGTCACGATGCCCGGCATCGAGGCGGGCAGGACGACCTTGCGGATGGTACGCCACTTGGTGGACCCCAGCGCTAACGACGCATGACGAAGGTCCTGCGGCACCTGTCGCAACGCCTCCTCGGTGACGGTGATGACGACGGGGAGCGTCATGCAAGCAAGGGTGAGCGCACCTGATAGAGCGGACACCTTGAAGTTCGCCAACATGACGAACATCGCCAACCCGAACAGCCCGTAGACGATAGAGGGAACGCCCGCCATGTTCGTGATCGCTAGGCGAATCGATCGCGTTAGCATATTGCGGGGTGCGTACTCGGAGAGATACACGCCTGCGAGGATGCCGATGGGCAGTGTGAAGAACGCGGTGAGCGAGACCAACCACAACGTACCGCCTATCGCCGGCCCGATCCCACCTTCGCGCCCCAGCTTGAGCGGCCGGGTGGTCAGGAACTCCCAGCTGATCGCGCGGTAACCCTTCGAGACTATGTAGATGAAGACAGCGGCAGCGGTGACCAGCACGATCACCGCCATGAGACCAAGCACGGTCTTCGCGACTTTCTCGGCAAACCGCGCACGCTGCACCCGGTTCATCGTCGCCACCTCTTCCGCTGGCGCTCGAGCACGAGGTCTGCCGCCAGATTGATCGCAAACGTCATGGCGAACAGCACCAGCCCGACCGAGAAGAGCGCCGAGTAGTGAAGGCCCTTGCGGACGACCTCGCCCATCTCGGCGGCGATGGTACCCGTCATGGTGCGGACTGACTCGAACACGCCTGTGGGCATTACGGCAGCGTTGCCCGTGAGCATAAGCACCGCCATCGTCTCACCGATAGCGCGGCCCAACCCCAGCATCACCGCCGCGAAGATGCCCGAGGACGCGGCAGGAACGACGACTTTGTACGTCGTCTGCCAACGCGTGTTGCCGAGCGCGAGCGAGGCCTGCCGAAGCGACTCGGGCACAGCATGCAGGGCATCTTCAGAGATGGAGAGCACGGTAGGGATCGACATGACACCGAGAACAATGCCGCCGGTGAGCGCGGTCATGCCGCTGTCGAGCTGGAAGGTGGTGCGCACCCACGGGATGAGTACCGCGACGCCAATGAGGCCGTAGACGACCGAAGGGACGGCTGCCATGAATTCGACGACGGACTTCGCGACCTCTTTGAAACCGCGGCCCGCGAACTCGGACAGGTAGACTGCGGCGCCGACGCCCACTGGCACTGAGACCACAAGGGCAACGCCGGTGACGAACAGCGAACCAAGGATGAGGGGAAGGAAGCCGAACTGCGCGTTGTTCGACGTGGGATACCACGAGGTACCCGTCAGCATCGTGCCGAGGCCGACCTCATCGATCGAACGCAGCCCGTTCGTGAGCAAGAATACGGCGATGGCGGCCAGGATCACGATGGCCAGCCAACCGCATGCGAACACCAGTGCGCGAACGACGACCTCGGTCGCACGGCGACTTGCCGTGCGACCGAGGGCTCGACCGCGCTTCGTGTCAGTCGATATCGCCACTGTGCTACTGCAGCGGGACGAAGCCCTCGTCGGCTACGATCTTCTGACCGTCGGAGCCGAGGATCCAGTCCAGGTACGCCTGCATGACGTCGCTCAGCTCGCCGTTGCTGTACATGTACAGGTAGCGGCTGATCGGGTAGCTGCCGTCCTTGGCGGTCTCGACGGAGGCCTTCACGCCATCCACCGCGACGACCTTGACGTCCGGGGTGAGGTAGCCGAGGCCGATGTAGCCGATGGCCGCGTCGTTGGCCTTGACCTCGTCGGCGATCGCCTGGTTCGAAGGCAGGAGCTTGGCCTCCTTGGCGTACTCGGCGTCCTTACCGACGACCGCTTCCTTAAAGTACTCGTACGTTCCCGAGGAGCTGTCACGCGAGAGGAGGACGATGGCTTTGTCCGCACCACCGACGTCCTTCCAGTTGGTGATCTCGCCACGGTAGATCTTGCCGAGCTGGTCCATAGTGAGCGCCTCGACACCGTTGCCGGAGTTCACGACGATGGCGATGCCATCGATGGCGACCCTGTGCTCCACCGGGTCGATCCCGTTGTCACTGGCCTGCTGGATCTCCTCGTCCTTGATCTCACGAGACGCGTCCGCGAAGTCCACCGTACCGTTGATGAGCGCGGCGATACCGGTACCGGAGCCGCCACCCTTGACCGAGATCATGACGCCGGGGTTCTCGGTCATGAATGCGTCGGCCCACGCACCGGCGACGTTCACCAGCGTGTCGGAGCCCTCGATGTTGATAGCACCCGTGAGCTCCTCGGCAACCGGCTCGGTCGTGCCGTCCGTGGCGTCCTCGGTCTTGCCGCAACCGGCCAGCGCGAAGGCACCGAACAGCATTGCGAGCACAAGTCCGAGAGCGACTACCTGCTTCTTGTTCACAGATCCCTCTCCCTTAAAGTCAGGATACGTTTCCCGCCGGCGGCACCCTGCCGTCGACGCATGACCAGCGTAGGTCGCCAGCAGCGGCAAGTGGTTGCACCGATGTAAACCCTCACATCCTCTCTGTGAAACCTTTGTTAAATGCCTTTTACATTCCGCGACACCCTGGCATGATGGCCCGGGACGGCTATCCTGATTGGAGCTTGTGATGGCACGAATCCTCGTCGTGGAGGACGATCCGATCATCAGACAGACCGTGGACTACGCGCTGCGGCGCGCCGGTTTCGAGACCCTGACGACCGGTGACGGCATCGAAGGCCTCACTATGGCGGAGCAAGAGTCACCCGACCTCGTCCTCCTCGATCTCATGCTCCCGGGCGTCGACGGCTACACGTTCGCGGAGCGACTCAGGGGCACGGACGCCGAGGTGGCCATCGTCATGGTCACCGCTCTCGACCAGGAGCGCGACAAGGTGCGCGGCCTGGACGCCGGAGCCGACGACTACATCACGAAGCCGTTCTCCATGGAGGAGCTTCTTGCGCGCGTTCGAGCCAATCTGCGGCGGGTCCGGGAGCGCCATATCCTCCAGCAAGAAGACGTCATCGAAGCGGGCGACCTGCGCATCGAGGTCGGCCAGTTCCGTCTGTGGGTCGCGGGGCAACAGGTCAAATTGCGTCTCAAGGAGTTCCAGCTGCTCGTCGCGTTGGCCGCGAACCCGGGGTTACTCATGTCGCGGCAACGCCTCGCCAGCGAGGTCTGGGGGTATGACTTCCTCCCCTCTTCGCGGACGATCGACGTGCATATCCGTCGCCTTCGCCAGGCACTCGAGGAGTACTCCGCCTACGACTACATCCAAACCGTCCACGGCATCGGCTATCGCTTTGAGATCATGCCCTCTGCAGAGAGCGAGGCGCACACGTAGTGGCCGAGGCCGTTCGCACATGGACATCGTCGTACCGGGTTCGCCTTGCGCTCGGCTACGTCGTCATCGTGGCCCTCTTCGCAGGCCTGTGGGGCTGGAGCCTGTTCGGCCCGTTGACGGACACCGTCATAGAACAGCAGCAGACACACCTCCAGAGCGTCGCCCAGGCGGGCGTACTCGTGCTCGGCCAGACGGACATCGACCTCACGTCCTCGGTCAACAGCCTCGTTGCGCGAACCGACCTCCGCATGACGGTGGTCGCCTCCAACGGAGTGATCCTCGCGGACAGCGAGGAGGACCCGGCGGCGATGGAGAACCATGCGAACCGGCCGGAGGTGGCGGCCGCGCTGGCCGGCAGTATCGGCCGGGATATCCGCGAATCGGCGACCCAGGGCATCCAGCAGATGTACGTCGCCGTCCCCGCGAGCTTCCAGGGCAAGCGTGTCGCACTGCGTGTCTCGGAATCGCTGGAACGCATCCGGGAACTGAGTGCCCAGACCAGAAGCACCGGCCTCGCTCTGCTTGGCGCCGCACTCGTACTCGCTCTCGGCGTGGGAGTGCGTATAGCCGCCGCAACAGCGCGCCCGGTCGAACGACTCGCAGAGGCTGCAACCACCATGGCGTCCGGCAACTTGAACGCATCGGTCCCCGACGAGAGCGGAGCTCTCGCGCCGCTGGCCGAGGCACTTGCGCGCCTGCGCACGCAACTGCGCGAGCGCATCGGGGCGCTCGAGACCGAGCAAGCCGACCTGCACGCGGTACTCGATGGCCTCGAGGATGCCGTCTTCCTGCTCGAGGGCGAGCAGATCGCGGTCTCCAACCGAGCCGCACGCGAGCTCTTCTCACTCATCCCCGCTCCGAAACGCTCGCTCGTGGATAGCGGACTGCCCGCCTCACTGAGTACCGCCATCCGCGAGGGCCTCGCAACGGGCCGAACCAGTTGTACTGACATCGGACCCGACCCGCGCGGTCGCTCGTTCCGGCTCACCGTGGTACCGCTGGAGGGCGCGCCGCAGACCACACGCAGCCTGGTCGTGGTCGCCGATATCACCGACCGGACGCGTGTCGAACGCATGCGACGCGACTTCGTCGCCAACGCGTCCCACGAACTCAAGACCCCCACCGCCGGCATCCTGCTACTGGCAGGGTCCGCGGAGAGCGCCGCGACCGACGGCGACGCCGAGCAAGCACTGGCATTCGTCAGCCAGATCCGCGCCGAGGCCGCGCGCATGCGTCAGCTTGTGCTCGACCTCCTCGACCTGTCGCGCCTGGAGACCCTCCCTGCTGAGGGCGCCATCACCGACCTTCGCGAGGCGATCGATCTCTCGCTCGCAGCTCACTCGCGGGCGGCCTCAGCCAAAGGGCTCGAACTCACTGCGGACTACTCGACAGTCAGTGCCGAGGACGTCTTCGCGGCTGCAGACCGGACGGATGTCGCGATAGCGCTCGACAACCTCCTAGCCAACGCGATCTCCTACACATCCACAGGCTCGGTCACTGTTTGCGTGCTGGCTGACGAGTCGGACGTCCGACTCGTCATCACAGACACTGGCGTGGGGATCCCCACAGAAGACCTGCCGAGGGTGTTCGAGCGCTTCTATCGCGTGGACCGATCACGGGTGCGAGACAGTGGCGGCACAGGGCTGGGGCTCTCACTCGTGCGTCATGTCGTGGAACGCTCGGGAGGTCACGTGGCGATAGACTCGGCACCTGACGTCGGTACGAGCGTGACGATCGTACTTCCCAGGGCCCGCTAGTCGTCCTGGATGACTCCCGCACCCCAGGTCGCGCCCAGAAGGATCATCAGCGTCACCCACGCCACGCCCAACAACCATCCTCCAAGGACGTCGCCAAGGAAGTGCACGCCAAGGTAGACGCGCGAGAGTCCGACCGCGACGGACACCATGACGCACCCCGCCACGATGAGCACGGCACGTCGCAGTCGATGTTCACCTATCAGGGAGATGAAGCCGACCGTGCCGAAGAACTCGGTCGCCGCGAGAGCGTGACCGGACGGAAAGCTGTAGGACGCAGGTATGGCGATGCGAGCGTACTCGAGCGCGGGGCGCACGCGACCGACGACCAGCTTGAGCCCCTCCCCGAGCAGCGCGCCCAACGACACGGTGAGTACGAGCAGCAGCGCCTCGGCTCTGCGGCCGCGCACGTACAGATAGGCGCTCGCCCCGAGTGTGAGCACGCTCATGACCCAGAAGCTGCCCAACGTCGTGAAGAGACGCGCGACGCCTTCCAGCCCCGGCAGCGAGATATCGCGCACAAGCTCGGAGATGTGGGCGTCGAAGGTCAGAAAAGCAGGCAGCAGCAGAACTGCGGCTGTAAGTACGAGAAACGACACGACCGCGACGCCGAACGCGATGACCAGCAGTCCGGAACGCGGGTCGCGCTGCCAGGAGACCCGGCGGGGCACCATCGGGCTCATGCGCCCACCGCCTCGAGTAGACGCGCGGCGACCTGCTTCTTGCGCGAGAGCACGCCATCCATCCAGGCGGATCCATTCGCGAACGACACGCCCAGACCCCGCTCGGCGATACGCGTCCTACCCTCGGCCACGATATCGCTCCCCTCCCGCACGACATCGGTCACCATCAGCAGCACGAGGTCGTAGCGGCGCGCCTCACGCAGCGCGCGCATGGCAGCCACGATCTCATCACGGTGAGCCAGGATCTCGCCGGCGTCAACCGTCTCCACCTGCCCGATCGCGATGGCTGCGTCACCGATGCGATACTCCTTGAGGTCGGCGCCCACGACACGTTCCGCCGAGAAGGTCTCATATGCCGAGCGTGCCTTAAACATCTCCATGCCGAACTCCAGCGGCTCGAGCTTCAGCAGCGCCGCAAGCCGCTCCGCGACCTCACGATCGATCGCAGTGGTCGTGGGCGATTTCAACAGCACGGTATCGGACAGCACCGCCGAGAGCAGCAGACCGGCCACGGAGATCGGCACGTCAACGCCAAGTTCGCGGTATCGCTCGGCCACGATCGTAGCGGTGGAGCCCACCGGCATGTTCAGGAACAGGATCGGTGCAGCGGTCTGCACGTCACCCACGCGGTGGTGGTCCACGATCTCGACGATCGTAGCCTCCTCGACACCGGAGGCCGACTGCGCGAGCTCGTTGTGATCGAGCAGGATGATGCGGCGGCGCAGTCCGCGCGCCAGGTTCGTGCGCGTTATCATGCCCAGCAGCTTGCCACCGTCATCGACAACGACCGCCTCACGGTGTGGCGACTCGACGAGGTCCTCGGCAACCTCTGACAGGAGCATATCGGGACCGACAAGCAGCAGGTTGGTATCCATGATCTCGCCGACACTGTGACTCAAGTTCACAAGACGCGCCGTCGCATAGGTATCGTGTGCAGAGGAGATCACTGCAGCTCCCCTACGTGCCGCAAGTTCGACGACGCCGTCTTCGGGTGTGGCGCCTCCAGTGACGATCAGGCATGCGATACCCGCCTCGACCGCCATCGGCTGGCTGCGGACACGATCGCCAACGATGAGTGTGTCACCGGGTCTGATGTAGCCACACATGGTCTCGGGCTCCATCGCGCCGATCAGCACGCCACCAGAGAGAACCGCAGCCGGGTCGCCCTCAAGCACGCTGCCGTCCAGTACCTGCGCGAGCTGACCTACACTCACCGGCAGACTGGTGAAGTCCGCAACATCAGTCTCCTCGATGTAGCGCTCGGCAAGGATGTTGACGTTCACCAGACCGCGCACCACACCACCCTCATCGACGACCGGTAGTGCGCGAATGCCGTGCTGTCGCATGAGTCGACCCGCCAACAGCATGTTCTCGTCAGGAGCGACCGAGACGACCTCGCCGATCATGACATCGCGTACACGCGTACGCACATGAGCGATCTCATCGGGCAGGTCCGCACCGAAACGCTCGAAGACCCACGCGGTCTCGGGGGGCACCGGGCCGAGGCGCGCCGGCACGTACACATTCTCAGCATCCGTGCGATTCTTGAGGTGCGCGTAGGCGACCGCCGAACATATGGAGTCGTTGTCCGGGTTGCGGTGACCGAAGACGAGGATCTGCCCCATTCTCACTCCCTTCACGGCCCGAAGACCACCGAGGATCACTCGACCTTACGTATCGGAGCGTACCCTATCAGAAGGTTCTTCGTACCCGCTGGTTCACTAAAACGGATCGACACGCGATCACTTTTGACCTCGAGCACGGTGCCACGGCCGAAGGTCTTGTGGTCGATCACGTCACCGGCGGCAAGTTGCAGACTCTCTTTGGGCTCACTGCTGCGCCGCTGCCCGGAACCGAACACTCGTCCCTCGGGAGCAGACGCCCGTGCACTGAACCCGTTCGACCAGCGCATGGAACCGCCGCGGTCGCCCCTGCCACGTCCCGGCGCCGCAGCGCCGAAACCGGCGGAGCCGACGCCCTCCGTGCGTATGCATTCATCGGGCACCTCGTCGATGAAACGGCTCGGAGGATTGTACTGCGACTGGCCGAAGAGCGAGCGTGAGTTGGCGTGTGTGAGATACAGACGCTCGCGAGCACGCGTGATACCCACGTAACACAACCGCCGCTCCTCCTCGAGCCCTTGCGGGTCGAACATCGAGTTCGCGTGCGGGAAGATCGTGTCCTCCATACCCACCAGGAAGACGACCGGATACTCAAGGCCCTTGGCCGTATGCAGCGTCATGAGCGTGACCGAGCGGTCTTCCTCGGCAAGTTGGTCGAGATCTGTGCGCAACGCTATCCACTCGAGGAACGCCTCGAGCGTGCGCTCCTCGTCCTCGTGTGTCTCGTCGTACTCCTGCACGACGCCGAAGAACTCGTGGATGTTCTCCGCGCGACCCTCTGCCTCACTCGTGTCCTCAGCCGCTAACGCCGAGAGAAGCCCTGAGCGCTTCACGATCTCCTCGACCCGCTCGCGCAGAGCGTCGGTCTGCAGCGCGCGGACCTCGGCCAGCACCGCTGCAAGCTCTGCGACCTTGCGGCGAGGCGCCGTGGAGAGCCAGTCCTCGTCGGTTGATCGCTCGATCGCCTCGGAGAGCGTGATGTCCTGTTCGTAGGAGCGTGCCTTGAGCATGTCCACGGTCGTCTTGCCGATGCCCTGCCGCTTGGTGAGCAGACGTTCGACCGACTGGATGTCTGCGGGGTTCACGACCGCGCGCAGCCACGACATCACGTCTTTGATCTCAGCGCGCTCGAAAAAGCGGGTGCCGCCGACGAGGCGGTAGGGCACGCCCATGCGTAGGAAGATGTCCTCAAGCGTGCGCGACTGTGCGTTGGTGCGGTAGAAGACCGCGAACTCGTCGTAGCCACGGTGCTCCTCGCGCAACAACCGTTCGACCTCCTGGCCAACGAAGCGCGCCTCGTCCTTCTCGTCGCTCGCGTAGTAGCGCGTGATCGTCTCGCCGCCGACGTTAGCGGTCCACAGCGTCTTCGGCTTGCGTCCGGAGTTGTTGGCGACCACCGCATTGGCCGCCGCAAGGATCGTCTGCGTCGAACGGTAGTTCTGCTCGAGCTTGATGACGGTGGCCTCGGGGTAGTCCTGCTCGAACTCGAGGATGTTGCGGATATCGGCGCCCCGCCACGAGTAGATCGACTGATCGTCATCGCCGACCACCATGAGGTTGCGGTGCTTGGCGGCCAGCAGGTTCACGATCGAGTACTGCGCGTGGTTGGTGTCCTGATATTCGTCCACGTGGATGTAGCGGAATCGGTCCTGATAAGACGCCAGCACCTCCGGATACTCGACAAAGAGGCGGTGCGTGTTCACCAGCAGGTCATCGAAGTCCATCGCGTTGGCCGCCACCAGGCGTTGCTGGTAGAGCGGGTAGACCTTGGCGACGATCTTCATTGGCGGCATGACGGCATCTTGAACGAAACGTGCGGGACCGATGAGATCGTTCTTCGCCGAGGATATACGTCCTGAGATCATCTTGACCGGCGCTTGCTTGGGATCGATCTCGAGGTCGGCCATGATCGACGAGATCATGCGCTTGCTGTCATCGGCGTCGTAGATCGAGAAGTTGCGCGTGTAGCCGAGGCGATGCGCGTCACCTCGCAAGATTCGCACGCACATCGCGTGGAACGTCATCACCCACATCGACCGCACGCCGGGACCGACGATCCCTTCGAGGCGGTGACGCATCTCCTGCGCGGCTTTGTTGGTGAAGGTGATGGCGAGAATGTCCGCCGGCGACACGCGCTTCTCGGCGATCAAGTACGCGACACGGTGTGTGAGCACGCGAGTCTTACCCGAGCCGGCGCCAGCCAACACGAGCAGGGGCCCTTCGGTTGCCAAGACAGCGTCACGCTGCGCGGGGTTGAGGTCGTCGACAAGGTAGCTCATAGGTTGTCTAGTGTACACGCGGAAACGGCTCGGCTCCAGGGTTCCAGGGGATGCCGATCACTTCACGAACTTGATCATCGAGAATCCGCCATTCTCGCTATGCTTGAGGCACATGTCATGCATGGCCATAGATTCGCCGTGCACATGCTGAACGTTGCCACACTTCGCGCATACAGGACCCTTGCACTCGGTACAGTAGCCGAGGCGCGGTTCGTTCTCAGAACCACAATGGGCGCAGAAGTGAGGAGGCACGACGTCCATCATCTACATCACCTCTTTGTCGGCATTCGAGCGTGATGTAGCAACGCACAGGCCGCTTTTTGTCAGGTGATAGTTCTCCCCACAGATTCTGCCACAGGTTGGAGTTCGTTAACAAGCCCACGAAGTCTGGGAAGATCCAATGACTGTGGTCCATCGGAGAGCGCCTTGCGCGGATTGGGATGCGCCTCGATCATGATGCCATCAGCACCGACAGCGACCGCCGCCCGGCAGACAGCGGGAACCAGGTCCGCCTGCCCCGTAGGATGTGACGCATCGATGATGATCGGCAGATTTGAAAGCTTCTTCACCACCGGCACCGCGGTGATATCCAGCGTGAAACGCGTCGATGTCTCGAACGTCCGGATGCCGCGCTCGCACAGTATGACGTTGGGATTGCCCTGGCTCGTGATGTATTCACTTGCCGCAAGCCACTCATCGATCGTCGCTGCCATACCGCGCTTGAACAGTACGGGCTTCCCGCTCTCAGCCGTCACGCTCCCGACCTTTTTGAGCAGCGAGTAGTTCGCCATGTTGCGCGTACCCACCTGGAGGATGTCGACGTAGCTGTCGACCAGTTCCGCGTGTGCCGAGTCAACGACTTCTGTGCAGGTCAGCAGCCCGTAGCGCTCCCCTGCCTCCTTGAGTAACTTGAGACCCTCTTCCTCCAGCCCCTGGAACGAATACGGCGACGTGCGCGGCTTGTACGCGCCTCCCCGAAGCACCCGTATACCAAGCTCGGCAGTGACCGCTGCTACCTCCATGATCTGCTCGCGACTCTCGATCGAGCACGGGCCGACGATGAGTGTGACACTCTTCCCGTCCCGCACGACCGCGCCGATCGCGCGCGCTACATCTGCCATGTTGGCTCAGAGCTCCTTCATGACATGCAGGATCGCTTCGTAGATCTCCCGGAGATTGTCGTCATATAGTGGGCCCCCGTTGCAGGCCGACAACCGTGTGAAGATCTCCTCTTCGCGCTTCGGATCGTACAGACCCAAGTTGACCTTGGGCTTTAGCTCGCGAATCGCAAGCGCCAGCTCAGCGCGCTGGTTGATGAGCTTGACGATGCGACAATCGACCTCGTCGATCTGCACCCGCAGCTCCGCGATCTTGTGCTGGACGTCCTCGGTGTGCTCGGCCATCGTCTTCACTCCACCTCATGTCGGGGGGCGCCTCTTACATAGAACGCCGGCGAGACGCAGCCAGCGCTCGTCATACCTTGGTTATTCCCACTCGATCGTGCCGGGCGGCTTGCTCGTGATGTCGTACGCCACCCGATTGACGCCCTCGACCTCGTTGATGATGCGATTGCTCATCTTCGCCAACAGCTCGTGCGGCAGACGTGCCCAATCGGCGGTCATGGCATCTGCCGAGGAGACCGCGCGGATGATGATGGGATGACCGTAGGTGCGCTCGTCTCCCATGACGCCGACGGATCGTATGTCAGGCAGGACTGCGAAGTACTGCCACACACTGCGCTCGGTGTCCCAGTTCGAGATCTCCTCGCGCACGATGGCATCCGCCTTGCGCAGCATGTCGAGCTTCTCATCGGTGATCGCACCGATGATCCGCACGGCCAGGCCGGGACCCGGGAAGGGCTGCCGGTGGACGATCTCATCGGGAAGGCCGAGCTCGGCGCCCACCGCACGGACCTCGTCTTTGAAGAGCGCCCTGAGGGGCTCGATAAGGTCGAAGTGCACACCCTCCGGGAACGGTATGAGGTTGTGGTGGCTCTTGATCTTAGCAGCCGTCTTGTTGCCGCTCTCGATCACATCGGGATACAGCGTCCCCTGCGCCAGCCACTTCACGCCCTCGAGCTTGGTCGCCTCATCGAAGAAGACCTTCCAGAACTCCTCGCCGATGATACGACGCTTGAATTCAGGGTCGGTCACGTCCCGAAGTAGGCCGAGATAGCGCTCCTGCGCCTGCACATGCACGAGGTCGATGCGGAACTGGTCGCCGAACACGCGCACGACATCGGTGGCTTCGTCCAGGCGCAGCATCCCGTGATCGACGAACACGCAGGTCAGCTGATCGCCGATCGCCCGGTGCAGAAGCGCCGCTACCACGCTGGAGTCAACGCCTCCCGAAAGCCCGCAGATGACCTTGTCACTGCCGACCTGCTCGCGGATGTGCTCCACGGCCTCGTCGATGATGTTCACCATCGTCCAGACCGGAGGGATGCCGACGATGTCGTGCAGGAAGCGTCTGATGATCTGCTGCCCGTACTCGGTGTGCGCCACCTCAGGATGGAACTGGGTCGCATACAGGCCGCGCGACGGATCCTCCATAGAGGCGACCGCAGTGATACCGGTACGCGCCGTCACCAAGAAACCCTCCGGGACTGTCCCCACGCTATCGCGGTGACTCATCCAGACCTGCGATGTCTCGGATACGCCCTCAAGAAGACGACACTCAGGCTCCATCACCGTGAGTTCAGCGAACCCGTACTCGCCGATGTCGGTATGGGGGACCTGACCGCCAAGATCGAGCGCCATGAGCTGCATGCCGTAGCAGAAGCCCAATATCGGGATGCCCAGATCATAGATACGCGGATCCATCTTCGGAGCACCGGGCGCGTAGACGCTTGCCGGACCACCAGAAAGGATGAGCGCCGCCGGACGGCGACGCTCGATCTCTTCAGCGCTGATGTCATGTGCGACGATCTCCGAGTAGACCTTGGCCTCGCGCACACGACGTGCGATGAGTTGCGCGTACTGCGCGCCAAAATCTATGACGAAGACGGTCGGCTGCTGCTC
This sequence comes from Coriobacteriia bacterium, assembly GCA_030655755.1. Classification (GTDB taxonomy): domain Bacteria; phylum Actinomycetota; class Coriobacteriia; order Anaerosomatales; family Anaerosomataceae; genus UBA2279. Next base: position 14,182 of record JAUSOQ010000027.1, on the reverse strand, counting down.
GTGATAGCTCACCCGCAGCCCCTACCGGCCCATGCCTACACCCTGCGACTGCTGGAGGATCTTGCCCTCCGTCTGCAGGGAGGGGGCAACCATGACTTCGGCCTTCTGGAAGGTCTTGAGGTTCTCATAACCGCACGTAGCCATCGACGTCCTGAGGCCACCACACAGGTTGAGAGTTCCGTCGTTCTCATGGGCGGGACCGACCAAGATCTCCTCGAGCGTGCCCTTGATGCCCGCCTGCACCCGGGCACCGCGCGGCAGATCCGGATGGAAGGTCGCCATGCCCCAGTGGAAACCGCGACCGGGTGCCTCTGAAGCCGAGGCGAGCGGCGAGCCGATCATGACGCTGTCCGCGCCAACGGCGATGGCCTTGGCGAGGTCTCCACCGGTACGCATACCGCCATCAGCGATGACGTGACAGTAGGTGCCGGTCTCATCCAGATGACGCATACGGGCGGCAGCAGCATCGGCAACGGCGGTGCACTGCGGAACACCGATGCCGAGGACTCGGCGTGAGGTACAGGCGTGACCGGGACCGACGCCTACGAGCACGCCAACGGCTCCGGTACGCATCAGGTGCAAAGCGCCCTGGTAGCTGCAACATCCACCGACGATGACGGGGATATCGAGATCGCGGATGAAAGCATTGAGATCGAGCGGCTTGTCGTAGGTGGAAACATGCTCGGCACTGACGACCGTGCCCTGGATAACGAGGATATCGAGTCCACCCGCCATTGCAGCGTCGATATAGCGTTCGACGTTCTGCGGAGTGAGCGAGGCCGCAGCCAGCACACCGCCGTCTTTGATGGCCTTGAGACGAGCGGTGATGAGTTCGGGTTTCACGTCCTCGGCGGCGTAGATCTCCTGCATGCGAGGAGTGGCCTCGTCTTTTGAAAAGGAGGCGATGGCGTCAAGGTGTGGTGCGGGATCCGCGTAGCGAGTCTGGATGCCTTCGAGGTTCAGTACAGCAAGGCCACCGAGCTTGCCCATCGTGACCGCGAATGCGGGGTCGACGACTCCGTCCATCGCCGAAGCGAGGACCGGCAGCGGGAAGGTGAAGGTCTTGCCCCTGTGGGAGAACTCCCAGGTGATATCCACATCGCGGGGGTCACGCGTCCTGCGTGAGGGCACTATCGCGACATCGTCGAAGCCATACGCACGCCGTGCGGTCTTACCACGCCCGATCTCGACTTCCATGCTGGTAGTGCCTCCCTATCTCGCACCCCGTAGGGTTCTTGATTCGATATGCCAAAAAGGACCAGACATGGCAGCCCAAGAGTGAACCGAGCTCCGATCTGGTCCATAGCGCCAACACAGCCACCACGCGCCGGGCGCCCTCAGTGTATGTATTCTAGTGTGTTTGCCCCCGGGATGAAACAGCTCACAGGCGAGAAACCACATGATCTTCCCAAGCACCAGCCTACGGGGTCTCAGAGACACTCATATCCGTCTTCACATGTTTTGACACCATGAACAGATGTGTCAGGCAAATAGAGACACATCATCCGCGACCATCAACCGATATCTGTAATCATCGAGAATGACGCAGAAGCCGCTTCAGCGACACCCACAGCCCATCAAAGGTCCTGGATTCGCGCCTCCGCCCTTACGCCCCGATCGCTTCCATCATTACCGCTCGCATCACCTCGGCACTGCGAAGCATGTCATCTTCTCCATAAGTCGGGTCAACCAGCAGCATGAGAGAGGTCTCCCCCAACTCTCTCGCCACAGGCAGGGGACTCCCCAACCCCCACCCGGCATTCACGAAGGCCTTCTCCCGATAAATCTCAGGGCATATCCCCATTTGGCAGGCAACGCCTCGTTGGCTAACCTCATCCAGGATACGCGAACGCGTCCAGCCCGGTTGCAACATGTCGAGATCTACGTATGCGTTGTACTTGTAGTAGGCGTGCTCAGCCAGAGTGTCCGGTCGCACAATCCTCAGTCCGGGCACAGACGACAGCTCGCTATCCAGGACAGCGGCGTTTCGTCTCCTTATGGCAATCCACTCGTCCAGCTTGGTCAGCTGCACGCGCCCGATCGCAGCTTGAACCTCGGTCATGCGCCAGTTCGTCCCGAAGCTTTCGCACACCCATTTGAACTCGTGGCCACCTTCAGCCTTCGCACGCTCCATCGCATCCATGCTGCGACCGTGATCCTTGTACTCCCAGGCGCGACGCCACCGCTCTTCGTCACTCGTCACGAGCATGCCGCCCTCACCGGCGGTGGTCATGATCTTGTCCTGGCAGAATGAGAACGCCCCCACATGTCCGATGGTGCCGACAGGCTTGCCGTTCCAGCGAGCGCCATGCGCTTGCGCGCAGTCCTCGATGACGAACAGTCCTCGCTCATTTGCTAGCGCCATTATGCTGTCCATCTCACACGGCCAACCCGCAAGATGCACAACAATGACTGCGCGCGTGTTGGGGGTCAGAGCATCACGGATCGCTGCAGCGGTGATGTTGCCCGAGTCCCGATCCACATCAGCGACAACGGGCCGTGCGCCTCGCGCCACTACTGCGGTTGCTGTGCCGATGAAAGTGCGGGCGGGAACGATCACGTCGTCGCCAGATCCGATGCCGAGCGCGTGAAGTGCGAGCTCGAGCGCTACGGTACCGTTAGCCAAAGCCACTGCGTGCGAGACACCGCAGTACTCAGCGAACTCAGCCTCGAAGCTGCGGCCCTCGGTACCCGTCCAGTAGTTGACGCGGCCGGAAGTCAACACGGCCAACGCGGCGGCTTCCTCATCATCAGCAAAGACCGGCCAACACTGAGGTGTTCCGGATGCAAGTACTGCACTCACGTTGTCCTCCCAACCCGCCGCGCGATCCACTAGGACAAGAACACGGGGAAATAGTCATCGCGGGGGTGCCAGCTTGCACCCTGCTGGATCGCCATCGCCCGTCTGGACGCGACCATCTCGTCATAGACCGTTTCGTTCAGAATGACACGTCTTGTGTAGAAGTCCCGCAGCCCATCGGGAGCGAAGGACGTCTTGTACTGAAAGATGCCGTCGCCGGGGGAGAACCCTCCCCCTAGAACATACTCCCGGAGCCCATGAGCATGACCCCAATTGCACACCTCATGCTTAAGCAAGTCGTTTGGCCTTGTCGGGTATGCCTCAGGTCGAGTGCCGCCCAAGAAAGAGTAAATCTCGCGCGAACCCACAAGTACGAGTTCGACGCTGGTGGTCACGGACCCCTGCATCGTCAATGCCACTATCGCTTCGTTGGCTGCCCGGGTGTCTTCGACGTAGGCCAGCAGTCTGTCGATCCCTATGTCGAACTGGGAGGACGCTTGCCTCCGCTGCATCGTTTCAAGGTATACCTCATGGAAGGTGGCAACCGCATCAGCCGACGCGGAGAACACAACCCGAAGTCCGCTCTCGCCAGCGCGTCGGACGTTCTTTCGCACCTTTGCGGCGTAGGAACGCCAGCGAACCTCCGGGTCCACGTCCAACGGAACGACAACATTTGCCTGCGCAATCGAATGGCAACCCTCTGTCCGTGGAAGCAACCGCTCTTGGTGCAAATCCTCGCGCACGAACTCTGAAACAACGCGATTGTCCTGGGCCCAACGAGCCCAAGCCTTGCTCCATTCCTCACATACGTCCGGTGGCGGATCTGCAGAGTCCTTAGCGCACTCCAGCAACGGGCCACCGTATCCGTACGGTGAAGTGACGGTACTCCAGCCGGCGTAGTCCTGACCTAGTATTGCGGGGTCGACCGGCTGAAGATGGAAGGCGTACATGACCCGAACGTCTTCGGAAGCGAAGTAGAACATTCGATTGACTGCTCCCTCGGGCGCCATAAGGTCGAGGTATGCAGGATCGTCGTGAGGACGCCTAGTCTTGAAACTGCTGCGGATTGAGCGCCACTGTTCCCGCTCCTCTGCAACCTCAGCGCATAGATATACGGTCGGAACTACCTCCATGGTGAGACTCCCATGCATGTTCACGAGCGTGCACTCGACCGCTCATAGGTGTGCTACAAGTCCGAATATGGAACAACCACGACCTGATAAGACAGGCGCAGCCTCGCGGGTCAGGGGTGCAAGGGCAGCCAAGTACGCAACGGGGGTCTCGAACCCCCAGAGTCTCCCCGGTATTCTTGACCTCTGGCGATCTTACTGTCGGCCCGTTACGTTACACAGTTCCGCCAACAGTTTGACCATATCACCATACCTATCGCTATCCACATCCTGATGTACCGGAAGATTCATGATACACCTCGACAAACCATTACTGGCCTCATAGTCGGGGTGTCGCAGAGGTTCAATAAGCGTGTGGTAGAGACTCACCACGCCATAGCCGGATTCATTCATCAACCGATATATCGCGTCTCTGTCGCCTCTCACGACGCGTATAGGGAAGGTCTGCGGCACAATGCCCTCGGGCAGTCCCTCGGGTTTCAGCGGCACGAAGAACTCCGAAATACCTCTCGCACTGACGATGCTCTCAAGCTTCCTGTAGTTCTCGCATCTGGCTCGTGCGATACCCGGCACGTCGTACTGCCAGGGGTTGTATTCCGTTGGGCCGGGGTACTGGCCGTGGTAGGTCAACGCACTCAGGGGTTCGGTGTGAACGACCAGACTGCCCCCGTGCTCGAACGGAAACATCTTGTGGAGAGAGAAGAAGGTGGCATCCGAGAATGTCTCGTCCGCGTACTCATACGTGAAGAAACCGTGGGCATTGTCTTCGACAATCCAACCCGAATGCTCCCTGATCGCACATGCGACCTCATGTATCCTTGCGTCAATGAACCCGAAGTAGTTCACCACAAGGACTGCGAACTTGCCCTCGTCAAGTGCAGCCATCCTGTCGGACAGGTCGTCCAAGTCTATGCTCAAATCGGGCGTCATTTTGTAGTACTGAAGATTCACTCCAGCGAGACCCTTGAGCGGATCGAATATTCCGCTTCCCTCTTTCGCCGACCAACCGATGTATGCCGGCAGAAGAATCGTGTGAATCATGCCTTCACTCAACATGTTCTGAAACAGGTCGAGCATGCCCTCCCGTGCGCTGTTGTAATAGTACTCACGGCGCAGGAACTTGGCAGATTGAAGGGCTGTCATTTCAATAATCATGCGTTTGATCCATTTGGGCGCTGACTAGCAGCGCCTTCCATTTCCTTCTCAAGTTGGACACGCACAGTCGCAAATCCGTTCGACTCGTAGAATCTGATCGTTCTCTCGTTGTCGACGCTCGCCATCAGCTCAAGCCTTGGAATGCCTTCAGCGCGGGCCATCTCCTCGAGCGCCTTTAACAGTGCAGCTCCGACTCCGCGGGACCTGGTTCTGGAGTCCACGACGATGTGCCCGACATGCAGTCTTGGCTGCCCCAGGACTTCCCTGCGGTAGGCCCATACGAATCCAACAATATCCATCTCGTCAAAAGCACCTATGAGGATAGCGGAGCCATCACGCTGATACCCAAGCATCCTGTCGTATTCGGTTCCCGCAAGTTGGACAGGATTCTCAACGAACGGCATGTTGCTCTCGAAATTATCTGCCAGCAAGTCCGAGAGGACAGTCTCGTTCCTGACGATGTCCGCTTCAGTGATTCGTCTGACTTCTACCTCAGGGCCTGCGCTTCTTCTCTCAACATCCACCTTTGGACACACCTGCCCTTTCTACGTCCAAGTCCTCTAGTACATGCTCTGAGCCAACCAGGACGTCCTTCCTGTTCAACACTACCGCCACCGTACGAATGGCGATATTCAGGTCGTTCAAGAAGGACAGTGTCTTGACGTACTCCACATCTGTCTTGAAGCGATCATCCCACGTTAGGACGTTTCTTCCGCGAATCTGCGCGAGTCCGGTAATCCCTGGTCGCACCGTGCTCCTCAGCCTCTCGTCTTCACGGTAGTACGGCAGGTACCTCACCAACAGTGGCCTCGGTCCTACAAACGCCATATCACCCAGGGCTATATTCCAGAGTTCAGGTAGCTCATCAAGAGACGTCGAACGCAGGAACCTCCCGAACCTCGTAAGTCTCACTTCGTCGGGAAGCAGCTCGCGATTCTCATCGCACTCACTCGTCATCGTCCTGAACTTGAAGAGGGTAAACAGCCTCTCGTGCAGCCCGGGACGTTCTTGCTCAAATATGACCGGCGCACCCAGTTTGACCCGTATCAACACGGCCAACACCAGCAGAATCGGAGAGAGCAGGACAATCATACAGAGCGACAGGATCATATCCGCGAGCCTCTTGATGTACCTTCCATAGATGCCCATCACCGGAACCCCGACACGTGGCACGGGGGCCGGTTCAGTCTCACTTCGCATATCCATCTCCACAAACCTCAACGTGACTCTGCATGAGCCCCCTACGTCGCCGTCATGTGTGACGTGACGATTTCATACGTCCGGCCGACCGTATAGTGATCTTCCAGATACAGACGCCCTCGACGACCGACATCTTCTCTCAACTTCGAATCAGCGGAGAAGCGATCAACTGCGGCAACGAATCCATCAACGTCACCGTTGAGAACCCATATCCCGCCACCAGAGTCGTTCAACGCCTCTCGAATGTCCGTGCTACTGTCTGTCGCCGCGATGATTGGAATGGCGGCCTCCATGTACGCTGTCAGCCTTGCGGGGAAGTTCGGGATGCTGAAGCGCGGATCCAGGAAGATCAAGCCCACGTCGCACTCTTCCAGAAGTGCATCGTACTGTTCCTTGGGCAGCGAGCTGACCAGCCTCACATTGGCATGGAGCCCTGACCTAAGGTGCGAATCAATGCGGGAATACTCCGTACCCGATCCCACGATCAGGAAGAAGACATCCTCTCGGTTTCTACATGCGTCAACTACCTCTAGTAGAAAACCAAGTCCCTGCGGTACCCCCAAGTTGCCGCCAAAGACCAAGAGCATGCAATCATGCGCGATTCCGTACGCATCCCTAACCGCACAGCTACCGCCCACCCGGGCACGCAAGGGAAGAGGGTCAATGCTGTTTGGGCACTCTTCTACCTTGTCACTCGAGATTGAGGGATTGTGGGCCAAGAGGTACCGCACGTTCGCCGGAGACATGCAGCCGATGTGGTCTGACAACGAATAGAGCCGCTGTTCCCTCTTGCGAAAGTAGCGCCATGCCAAGCCACCTTTGCTCATCATCCCCAGGTCAACTGCATTCTGGGGAAAGATGTCCTTCAGCATGAGGTACGACTTGCACTTGTCTCGGCGCTTGATGAAGCGCACGACACGATCGAAAGTGACGGGCGGAGTAGAGTACAAGACCAGATCGAATGTGATATCTCCAAAGAACTTCACAATGGCCGAGGTAAACTGATGCTCGACCAGGAGAGTGGCAATGACCTTCTCAATAACTCCGACCTTGATGAGATTTCCCGTTCGAACCCTCAGTACATTAATCCCGTCCTCCGTGACCAGCTCAGTCGGCTTCTTGCGACGGCGTTCCGACGGACAGACGACGTATACCTCTTCACCCCTATCCCTGAACTCACGCAGGAGATCGGTGTAGATTCCGCGATTGGACATGCTTCCCATGTCCGCCATGGTCAGGAACAGCACGCGCACTCTCAGCGCCCGCCCTGGCTGTCATCCATCACTGCGAGCTTACACATCTACGCGATGCCAGACATATCGGTTCACGTACCCTGTATAGCTGAGAATGATTCGTACGACCTTCTCGGAGACATTCGGTACGTCGTAGTCTCTCACAATCCGCAGGGTGCGGTCGGCGCCTCTCCCCTGTGTCTCGAGAACCTGAAGTCCTCTCAGAACGTTGTCAATTGCGAGCCCGGTCATGATAACCGAGGCCTCCTCCATACCTTCAGGCCGCTCATGTGCGTTGCGGATGTTGAGAGCCGGGAAGTTCAAAATCGACGACTCCTCTGTGATCGTTCCGCTGTCGGAGAGCACCGCGCGTGAGTAGACCTGCAGCTTGACATAGTCGCTAAAAGCCAGCGGCTGCAAGAGTTCCACCAACGGATCCAGCACCGCGCCCTCGACATCGATACGCTTACGAGTGCGAGGATGCGTTGAGACGATCACTCGCTCGCCGTATGCGGCGGCCAGGCCGTTCAGCGTCCCGACCAGCTTGGCAAACTGCACGTCATCGTCGATATTCTCCTCGCGATGTGCGCTCACAACGAAGTAGTGCTGCTCCGAGAGACGCAATCGAGTCAGCACATCCGAGGCCTCGATCTTTGACTTGTAGTACGTGAGCACTTCACACATCGGGCTGCCGGTCTTGATGACCCGATCAGGCGCCATTCCTTCACGAAGTAAGTACTCCCGAGAGATGCTGCTGTACGGCATGTTGATATCGCTGATATGGTCCACGATCTTGCGGTTGATCTCCTCTGGGACCCGCTCGTCAAAGCAGCGGTTGCCAGCCTCCATGTGGAACACGGGGATCTTCCGACGCTTGGCCGTGATTGCCGCCAGGCAGCTGTTCGTATCACCAAGAATCAAGACAGCATCCGGTTGCACCTGCGCCAGGAGCGGGTCGATCCTGGCGATTACCTGGCCGATAGTCTCGGCCGGAGTCGCACCGGCTGCTTCCAGGAAGAAGTCCGGCTTGCGTATCTCAAGATCATCGAAGAAGACTTCGCTCAGCTCGTAATCGTAGTTCTGGCCGGTATGCACAACGGTGTGATCCACCTGTGCGTCGAGTGCCGCCATCACCCGTGAAAGTCGGATGATTTCTGGCCGGGTGCCGACCACCGTCATAACCTTCATCTTGTTAATGGGACACCTCGCAGAAGTACGTATCCGGCGCCGAAGGGTCGAACATCTCGCTTGCCCAGAAGAGCACGACCAACTCGCTCTCCCCTATGTTCTCTATAGAGTGCGTGTAGCCAGGAGGAATGTCGACCACTCGATAGTCGCTGCCTGCGATCTCGTGCTCGACGATCTCATTGGTTTGAAGGTGCCGCAGCCGCACGAGCGCGCGGCCCTCCACCACCAGGAACTTCTCGGTCTTTGAGTGATGGTAGTGATTCCCCCTGGTAACGCCCGGTTTCGTCCGGGAGACGAAGATCTGGCCGCCATGGGAGGACTTCACGAACTCCGCCAGACTACCCCGCTCGTCGGACTTCGCGTCCAGTCCGTAAGCCGTGTCAGGACCATCGAGAAACGAGACATACGTCGAATACAGATAACTCGTGAATCGATCCCCGAGTTCGGGCAGGACGCACGTCTCACGCATCGCCCTGAAGCTTCGTATCGTGTCTGCCAAATCGCCCAAGGACACACAGAAGCCCAGCATCTCTTCAGCAAATCTGAACCGCGGCTCTTCGGGGCGGTTGCGCATCTCGTGCGTGATTGCCGCAACCACATCGTCTACGTACACCAGTTCCATCTCCCGACCGGGATCATCAATGGTGAGCGGAATGCCGTGAGAGACCCGGTAGCAGAATGTGGCCACAACCGAGTTGTACTCGGGACGCGACCACTTGCCGAAGATGTTCTTAAACCTGAAGACGACAACCTCAGAGCCGGTGTCGGCGGCGAACCGCTCCAACTCCGCCTCAGCTTCTCGCTTGCTGATTCCGTACGGGTTCTCGAGTGCGGCCTGGATGGATGACGACATGATGATCTTTGGTGTGCGCCCGAACTCTCTGAGCGTGTCGCACATGAGCTTCGTGAACCCGGTGTTTCCCTGCTCGAACTCCTCAGAGTGCGTCGGACGGTTCACTCCGGCCAGGTGGACTACAACATCCGCGGTTGCGAGGGCTGCCGAGAGCTGCTCGGGGCCATCCGCGGTGTCATAGCCGCTGACTTCCAAGTCGCCTTGTTCTGACAGCGCCTGCATAAGGTTCCGGCCAACGAAACCCGCCGACCCGGTAATGAGAACCCTGATCACCCCGCCCACCCCTGCAGTTCGCTCTTCACGTAGTCGAGCTCAAGAAGCACCTCGACGAGTTCGTCCACGGACAACTGCCGGGTATTGCTGGAGTGGTACTCCACACCCTCAGTAATCCGGGACTCTCCCTCGGAGAAGTACTTCTCGAAGTTCAGGTCACGATTGTCCGCAGGAATGCGGTAGTAGCCACCGAGGTCCTCGGCCCTGACCATCTCTTCGCGGTTGACGAGGGTCTCATACGTCTTCTCGCCGGGCCGGGTGCCAATCACACGGACCGGGTTTGACGCCTTGAATATCTTCTTCAGCGCCAGTGCCAGGGTCTCTATTGTCGCGCCCGGCGCCTTCTGGATGAACATATCTCCTGCCGCTCCGTGCTCGAAGGCATAGAGAACCAGGTCGACAGCATCTTCGATCGACATCATGAACCTGGTCATCCTTGGATCGGTCACCGACAACGGGAGACCAGCCTTGATTTGCTGCACGAAGAGGGGAATCACTGACCCCCGCGACGCCATGACGTTCCCGTAGCGTGTGCCGCATAGCACGGTTCCCCTGTGCTCTGCCACTCGCGACTTAGCAATCATCAGCTTCTCCATGAGAGCCTTGGAAAGCCCCATGGCGTTCACTGGATATACCGCCTTGTCAGTACTTAGGACCACTAGCTTCTGAACACCCATTTCGATGGCGGCAGTCATCACATTCTCAGCGCCGATCGAGTTTGTGAGCAGCGCCTGCATGGGATAGAACTCGCACGAAGGAACCTGCTTCAGTGCTGCGGCATGAAACACATAATCAACGCCCTCGAGCGCGTCGCGAATACTGCTGAGGTCGCGTACGTCACCGATGTAGAACCGCAGCCGAGGATCAGCGTACTTGTGCCGCATGTCGTACTGTTTCTTCTCGTCCCTGCTGAATATCCGAATCTCCTGGATGTCAGTTTCGAGAAAACGATCGACAACGGCGTTACCGAAAGTACCTGTCCCGCCAGTCACCAACAGCACGCTGGAATCGAAACCAGCCCGTTTCTCAGGCACGGGCACTGTCTTAGGATCCGCTTTCAACATGTCTCCTCCCGGAAGCCTCGTAGTGCGCACCACGTGCAAGCACATTCCGAAACAGGGCTACATTCTGCTCAACAATTCCGGCATCGGAGCCAACCTGTGCCGCATACGTCTTCGTCCGGTCGCGTTGATCCGACCTGTCTTCTAGACTCAGCCTCGCCTGTGCGTCGATGACCGCAGCAAAGCGATCCGCGGCGTCTAACGGTAAATCCCAGCCGACACCGGCCTCTTCCAGGTTTCTCCACGGAGTCTGGTCGGAGATCAGCACGGGCAGTCCAGCCTCCAACCCTTCACGAATCACATGCCCGTAGTTCTCACCGAGTGTCGGGAAGAAGAACAGGTCATGCATCTGCAGTGTCTCGACAACGCGCTCATGGGGAACTGCTCCTCCGTAGTTTACCGTAACGTTCGAAGGCAGGTCCTCGATCATCGACTGGCACTTCCGCCAGTAGCCCTCGTCCTCCATAACTCCGTAGACACTCATCTCGACGGGCTCGGTAACGTTCTGCAGAACTCGAACGGCGAAGTCCAGGTTCTTCTTGCGTGCGATTCGGGAGAGGAACACCACCCGCAACGGCCCGCCGCCAGTCCCGAGCGGAGCCTTCGACTCGCTGCGTGCAGGCAGTGGTGACAGGTTTGGCGCCACTTCAACACAACCAGCGGTCCGGCCGATTACTCGCTGGATGTCCTCGACCTCCAACGTACTCGAAGCTTGCCAGGTCAACCCGCGATACAACCCGACGGCCCGGCTCAGCAGAATGAATGCACGCTTCTTCCACACCTTGATCCCGAGGGCTCCCCGCGAGAACTCGCCTCTTGGTGCGATGACTACCGGAAGCCGCGGAACCATTCGCAGCCCCCGTGCGACGAGCGGAATCACCGTAGCCTGTGGACTGAAGAAGCTGTTCAGGTAGAGGACATCGTGCGGGGTTTCCCGCATTATCCGCGCGAGGCTCCTAAGAGATTGTCGTTTTGGCGATGTGTAGAACACCTCGGCCTTGCCCACCCGATTCCATGCATCAACAACAGCACTTGGGTATGGTTCATCATCCGAGAGATCCCGATCAGACGTCACGATGTGAAACTCAAACTCATCGCTGAGACGTTCGACCATGTTCGCCATGGTTCGGACTGGCCCACCAGCCTTGTAGCCCGGCAAGTAACAGCCGACAAACGTGAGGATGACGGGCCTACTCACTGCGCACCCGATAGCCTCGAACGAGCAGCGGCGGCAATTCACTCCTACGGAAGCCGTGATGGGGTAGTCTGCTGAGTAGCGTCTGGTGTTCCCTGAGTCTCATTTTGAGCATTTCGAGGGAGGCTCGATCGGCATTGTCGCTGCGGACAGCTTCTGCAAGACCCTCTGCGCCCAGAACGCAAGAGGACATAGGACGATCCCGTATCGAAGAACCACGAACATGCTTGGAATCCCCCTTTCATAGAACAGAGCGCCTACGGCCAAGAGTACGAAGAGGATGATGCGCGCCGCGCTTGCTTTGCGTAGTGTCCACTTTTCCAGCTTCGCGAACGCAAACCCAAAGACTCCCATGAGCGGCAAGTATATCCACGGCCCCACCAGACCAAGCCAGAGGCCGAAGTGGCCGGGTAAATGGTCAACAGGTACAAGATGGAAGTAGTAGACTTGCGCCCACTTGTTGTTGAGCACAGAAAGACCAGACTCAAGTTTGCTGTGATTTATGATCGTTGGTACAGCGAGGCCCAGGGAAGTGAATACCCCGCCTAAGCCTCCCATCGGTTCTTGTGTGTCAAGTCCGTGCATCACTGCACCAGCCCACTCATTCGCATCGAAGCGCTCCGTGACTTGCGCCAACATGCCTCTTTCCGCACGACCCTCCACAGTCGTAACATCGAACAGTGCGGTGCCCATGCCTGCAACTCGTTGAAACAAGCCAGTATCCGAGTTGAAGAGAACGCGGTCAGACTCAGCACGGACTGAGGTTATAGACACTACAAGCAGGGAGCTGATAAGGAAGACGGTGATCAGTTGCCTTTTTGTGGGCGCCACCGTGAACGCTGTCACCATCATGCAGATAACGACGGTGGCTAGGAGAACCTCTAGTCTTTGCCCACAAGCCGCAACTATTACAGACTGGACCGCCACGGCTGGAATGAACGACCGACGCCCGTGTTTCATCACGAAAGCGAACGTTGTCAGAATCACGAGAACCAAGAACAACGCCGACGCAATGATTTCGAGAAAGGACATGTTCCGTGAATCAAGAATCACGCCTCCCCCGTAGCCCCGACCACTGAAGGTTACTACGGCTAGGGGAATGGTAACTGCCAGGAGGAGCCGCCAGTCGAGGGGCCGCATCGCCGCCTGCAGGCCACTTATGTCCGGGTGAGCACGCCGTCCATCATGCCCCAGAGCCACAAGGTACGCGAGGGATGCAATGAGGATGCCGCCACTTACAACAAAGGCGCCAAGGTACACGTCGGAAAGATCCAAACCAGCGCGATACATATTGCCCATATCGGCGCCCGGAATGAGTAGGAGGAGTTCATTGAGGCCGTGGTAGACAACCGCAACGATGATCATCAGAGGGAACGGGCGGTACAGCCACGTCCCGAAAAGGTGTCGCCAAAGAAGGAACACCGAGACCCCTTGCAAGATGAGGGCGAACGCCAAGACCATAGTCAACTAACCTACCTTTCGCAGAAACACCATCGATTCGCTCAGCATCCAGATATGTCCCCGAAACGTATGCCGCTCTTTGGCACTGATGCTGCCCCAGTTTCGTGGATAATCTTCTTTGGACCGCACCGACCTCTGCTGATACGAGTGTAGCGTGTATCTGCTCGAGCATCAGCGGGGCGAACGATCGTGTCCAAGAAGCTCTGTAAGTAGCGTGGCCTGAGAAACACTACGACTCAGCCCGACGATGCGCAAGCCGCACTGCTCGATTCGCCCGATTTTCTACCTAGACTGCTCCACACAGCGCTTCGAGACATCTTCGAAACCGAGATGGGAGCGCACCGGGCAGCGCAACAGCCAGATAGGGATGTACGTTGTCGGTTTCTCGACCCGCAAGGTGGCAGAAATGCCAAGTGCACTTCAAGCGAGATCAGATCAAGAAGTTTGCCTACAAGCACCGCAGATAGCTCACGGCCGACCTCAAGAAGATGACCTAGTAGTGCATTCCCACAATACGGTTACATATTAGGCTACAATGGCCATGATGCTGTCCCAGCTCTCGACGGAGGCGATCATGGCGGGGAAGACGAGACGTGCGGCGCTCGTGTTGACGGAGGGGCAAAGGACCATGCTC
>JAUSOQ010000024.1 GCA_030655755.1 Coriobacteriia bacterium | reverse complement strand
TTCTTATAATTCGTGTTATTCCTACAGCAGCAATACCCTCTCCGCATCAAATCCGCACATTCACACCACACTATCAAGTTATATTCCTTATATTGCAATGTTCTCCGGAGATATCTTCCGGAACTCTTTATAGAAGCCTTTTAACTACCTAGTAATTATTTTCGCATTACTTTTACTCCAGTCTTAAACTGCCCATTTTTTCCAGATAAATGGCTCCCAAAATACTCTTTGAATCCTCTGCCTGGCCAGTGGCCGCTTCCAGGATATACCCCATTTCCCACATACAGTGTTGATCATTCTTCCGGACAAAAATAATGTCTGGCCACCTCTCAACTTTTTTTTACTTTGATAATTCTAAAGGCTTACATCAATTTTCACTGATCAGTTTAACCAGGCTAAATGTTACCACTCTGACCACTGGCCAATTTCTCCCAGGGAGACGATCCCATTAACCGTGTACATCGATGAGACAATCTCCACCGCTCGCAACCTAAGAGATAATCTCCATTGTTCGCATCGATGAGATAATCTCCACCGCTCGCAACCTAAGAGATAATCTCCATTGTTCGCAACCAAGAGATAATCTCCACCGCTCGATTCCTAAGAGATAATCTCCATCGCTCGCAATCCCACGAACGGAGCGGGTAATATTCCCTTTCCCCTTATTCCCCCCTATAACCCCCCTAAAAACCCCTATCCTTTTATTATCGTATTTTTTCGGCCTGTAATGCCTCGGGGGAGTGAACTCCCCCTGTTGGCACAGTCCCAAAAAAATACGCTTTTAAGGTTAGGGTTTATTAATAGGGGGGATTTAAGGGGAAGGGAAAAACTGCGGTCGATTCACCCTACCTCTAATAGCATAAATGAAAGCTTATCGGTTTTCCCTCTCTCCCTTGCCCCGCTCCTATTCTTACTCTTTTCGTGCTGGGGATTTTATAGTCTTTTCTTTCCTGCGGACGTCTTACCTGGTCGGTCATTCCTGCCTGAAGAAAAAGAGCCGGCAGGAAAAACCGCCATTCAATTATTCTTATATTGCCTTAAACTCTGCGTGTAATAAAAAGGGACTGACAAAAAAAGCGGAACAACTCCGGACCTAAGCTCTTTTTTTGTCAGTCCCTTTCAACTACACGCAGGAAGAAAAAAACAACTCCAGGACAAATACCAGGACTGCGGAAGCTAACCAGGCAATAAAAACATTGCCATGGATAACTTCCGCGGAGAGAAATCAAAGATAATAGTTTTTTTTATAAGTAGGAAACTCACCTACCTATCAAAAAAAACAATTTAAGAGAAGAAAATCAAAGAGAAGAGGCAGATCTGATTATCAAAAAATTCAAAAACAGTAGTTTTTTAAAATTTCTTGATTAACAGAACTGCCAAGAGAAGAGAATATTATTTTTTAAAGCAAGATCGTGCTACTTTTTCTTGCCTTAAAAAATAATATTTAAAAAATACCAGGGAATCCCTTTTCTGTGATTTGTGCATATTATACAAAAGCAATCCCCTATAAAGACATCTAATCGTAAGGGGCCTTTTCTATACCCCCCTTAAAACTCAAAATTTTAGCATTTTTAGCGATCGCCCGAGGGAAAAGATAAAATGCGGAGAAAAATGTCCCGCCCCAGCCACCCCTTTAGAATAAATTCAAAATCTGGTATTATTTTAAAAAACACTCAGGAGGACTATTATGCCAAAGAAAGAAGAAATTAGATCCAGAGACGAGATTACTGAAAGTATTGCAATGACCATTGACTTAATGGAGAAAAACATGCCAAAGTTTTCGAAGCTCTTTCCGGATTTTTCTTTAGAATGGCTTCAATCAGTGGACGCCAATTATAAATCCTTTCTA